>NZ_JBQAGB010000010.1:0-216196 GCF_051916145.1 Bacillus cereus group sp. MYBK245-2
TGATGGCAGAGAGGTCACACCCGTTCCCATACCGAACACGGAAGTTAAGCTCTCTAGCGCCGATGGTAGTTGGGACCTTGTCCCTGTGAGAGTAGGACGTTGCCAGGCAATATTATTCCGCAGTAGCTCAGCGGTAGAGCTATCGGCTGTTAACCGATCGGTCGTAGGTTCGATTCCTACCTGCGGAGCCATTGGAGAGCTGTCCGAGTTGGCCGAAGGAGCACGATTGGAAATCGTGTATACGTCACAAGCGTATCAAGGGTTCGAATCCCTTGCTCTCCGCCATAGGATTTATAATATTTGGCCCGTTGGTCAAGTGGTTAAGACACCGCCCTTTCACGGCGGTAACACGGGTTCGAATCCCGTACGGGTCACCACTTTGGAGGATTAGCTCAGCTGGGAGAGCACCTGCCTTACAAGCAGGGGGTCGGCGGTTCGATCCCGTCATCCTCCACCATATAAATTATATGAATAGTATTATCGCGGGGTGGAGCAGCACGGTAGCTCGTCGGGCTCATAACCCGAAGGTCGCAGGTTCAAATCCTGTCCCCGCAACCAAATGGTCCCGTGGTGTAGTGGTTAACATGCCTGCCTGTCACGCAGGAGATCGCCGGTTCGACCCCGGTCGGGACCGCCATTTTAATAAGGCTCGGTAGCTCAGTCGGTAGAGCAGAGGACTGAAAATCCTCGTGTCGGCGGTTCGATTCCGTCCCGAGCCACCATTTATCTTAATCATATACGCCGGCTTAGCTCAATTGGTAGAGCAACTGACTTGTAATCAGTAGGTTGGGGGTTCAAGTCCTCTAGCCGGCACCATGTAAGTTTCGGAGGGGTAGCGAAGTGGCTAAACGCGGCGGACTGTAAATCCGCTCCTTCGGGTTCGGCAGTTCGAATCTGCCCCCCTCCACCATTTACATAGGGGCATAGTTTAAAGGTAGAACTGAGGTCTCCAAAACCTCCAGTGTGGGTTCGATTCCTACTGCCCCTGCCAAATATATTTACACAGCATGGCGGCTGTGGCGAAGTGGTTAACGCACCGGATTGTGGCTCCGGCACTCGTGGGTTCGATTCCCATCAGTCGCCCCATTTTTATTTTAAAAATTATAAATAATCTAATGGATACTTACATATAATTAAGTAAGAATTCGATGGGCTATAGCCAAGCGGTAAGGCAACGGACTTTGACTCCGTCATGCGCTGGTTCGAATCCAGCTAGCCCAGCCATTTTTGCGGAAGTAGTTCAGTGGTAGAATACAACCTTGCCAAGGTTGGGGTCGCGGGTTCGAATCCCGTCTTCCGCTCCAGTAAAATTTTATATGGCGGCATAGCCAAGTGGTAAGGCAGAGGTCTGCAAAACCTTTATCACCGGTTCAAATCCGGTTGCCGCCTTTTCTTTTGTGCCGATGTGGCGGAATTGGCAGACGCGCACGACTCAAAATCGTGTTCCTTCGGGAGTGTCGGTTCGACCCCGACCATCGGTATCAAGCAAACGTTGATTTAAACGGTTCTTACGTTCAGTAGGAGCCGTTTTTTCGTGTTCTTAAAAGTTTATTACATACGATTATCTCCTTGTTAAATAAGCGTACTAAATCATGTACCAAAGGGAGGTAAAAGTTGTTATGAAAAGACGTAATAATGATTTAAATGTCAAAGAATTAGCAGTAATTCACGATTCTGTACAATTAGATGTACTGGACTATAAAACCGCTCTACACTTATTCCTTAATGATTGTCAGTTACGTAATTTACGTGACCATACAATTCGATATTATAGGAGTGAATTAACTACGTTTTACAAACTTCTCATGGATCAATCTGTATCCACAAATCCTACTGAAATTACCAGTGAAGTAATTAAGAAAAACGTTATTTTCCATATGAAAGAGGTTCTACAAAGAAAACCGGTTACGATTAATACACGTTTACGGGCTATTAGAGCGTTTTTTAACTTTCTTCATACTGAAAGGTATATTAAATTCAATCCAATGAAAGACGTTAAATTCTTACGTGTCAGAAGGCAAGCTATACCTACATTTAGCAAAGAACAAATAAAAAATTTATTAAAGCAGCCTAATTTAACTACATTTATAGGCTTTCGTGATTATACGGTAATGCTATTACTTTTAGAAACAGGGGTAAGAGCGAATGAACTTGTTGGAATAGCAATTACTGATATTAAATGGGAAGATTCCTTTGTTCATATTCGTAATACAAAAGGATATAAAGAAAGATTAGTACCCATTCAATCATATATGAAAGAAGTATTAAGAAAGTATGTGACGGTTCGAGGATCAATGGAGACGGATGCTTTATTTACTTCAATAGATAATCGACCAATGACAAAGCGACAATTACAAAATCGAATTAGCAAGTATGGAGAAATGGCGAAGATAAAAGATGCTCGTTGCAGCCCCCATACATTTAGACATACGTTCGCTAAATTAAGTGTTCAAAATGGAGCAGGAATATTTGAACTACAACAGATACTTGGGCATACCACAATGGATATGGTTAGAACATATGTGAACTTATTTAGTAATGATGTAAAAGAGAAGCATAAAGAATTTTCACCTTTAAAGATGCTGAATAGATACAAATAAAAAGAAAAAAGCCACCTATTGCAGTAGGTGACTCAAAGTTAATATTCGCTAAAAACTAAATAACGGATATTCCGTACATTTAATACCTTCATTATAAATTTTTAAAAAGTATAATGCAAAGGTTTAATTTCCTATTGTCTTTTTTAGGTACATGTACAGGGATTTCCGAACGTGGGAATGACCTAACACCACGATAAACACTTGAACAGGTTAGCTAAGCCACTGTCATAAAATTAAGCGTTCTAACATATAACGTTTCCTTGTTTGCGTTGTTAGAAGTCTAGGAGAGAACGTCCATAAACGGTTTGGTAAGGTTGCTTGGTGTATTAAGGTACAGGTAGCAACGAATAAGAAAGAAATATTAGGTTACGAAGTAATAAAGGATAATGTCAGTAGTACAAACTCCTTCCCTATATCTTTCAGCATGTTGGACAAGCATAGCATGTTAAAAATTCGTTGTAGGTGAAAATCTAACGTTCAAACAAGGTGTTACTATACGGAATCCTTAACCCGATAGACCATGATAAAAATAACAATGAACGTCTGCTTTATGTTGCATTAACTTTCTTGTTTTTGCAATGTAAGGTAGTCATTCCATGCCCTAGCCGTTGTCCTGTACCCTCATCCCATGATGAAAGACATCTGATCCAAGTCAATACGTTTTATAAAATTTAGAATGAACAAGGTAAGTTATAAATCTTATATAAACCCTTACCGAATAGAAAGAGGGAACAAAGGAAGAACCATTATTTTTAGGTCAAGATGTAGCAAATTGGATTGAATACGCATGGAAAGACTCAAGACAGTCGCATAGGGACGTTTCTAAAATGTTAAAAACTGTAGATGAAGATGAAAAGAAGCTGGGGGGAACATTATTCCCATCAGGTCAAATTAGAGAATCTTGGTTCTTAACTGAAGATGGATTGTATGAAATTTTAATGCAGTCGCGAAAACCAGTTGCTAAACAATTCTCACGGCTTAATTTTCAGCTGTTAATATTTAGATGAAGATGAATCCATGTCCGTCAAATTGACGGGTATGAATATGAACTCGACTTTAATAAATGAGTCAGGTTTATATTCGGCAATTTTGCCGAGTCCTCTTATATCAACATTAAAAATGATAATAATAATGAGTAATATCGTATTTATTGAAAATAACGAGGTAGTAACAGATAGTTTAATGGTGGCTGAAGTATTTGGTAAACGTCATGATAATGTAATGTCTGATATCAATAAGTTAATTGGTTATTCTAGCGATGAATTTTCACTCCTTAATTTTCAGGAGTCAACTTATATCAACGAACGAGCAAGACAATACAAGAAATATAATTTAACTAAAGACGGTTTCACATTATTAGTAATGGGATTCACTGGAGAAGAAGCTTTAAAGTTCAAAATGATGTACATTAATGAATTTAACCGAATGGAACAAGAGTTAAGAAATCGTGATTTAAATTCTTATATGATTGATGATCCGATTGCGAGAGCTGAAAGATGGATTAAAGAACAGCAGGAGAAACAATAGAGCAAATTGAACCATCCATTTTAGATGATACAAACGTTGATTGGGCTATACTTGATAATTTTATCGATTGTGAAGATGAAAAAATAGCTATCCTGTACAATATGCAGGTCAGGTCAAAATTGCCAAATGTAGACGAAGACGAAAAGCGGACTTATGCAATCCATAACTCAGGTCAGAATCGTGAAATTTGGTTCTTAATTGAAGGTGATAGACGCAATTTTGCACACATTCCGTATATGAATTGGAATGATTTTATGCCGATTAATACGTTTATTATTCATAATTGTAATACGCTAAGCATAAACTTTCGTATGAGCGAATGTAATAGCGGTTCGAAAGTTCTAGGTAGCTTAATATAGCAGTAGTTATAACGTACTTAATAACCTCATATGAACTTGTTATGATGCTCTTAATACGTACTTAATAATGCAGATTTAATAACCACTTAACACCCTCTTAATAAGTAAAAAAGCATCCTCTAAATTGAGGACACCCTTTAAAATTCTTCTAACTTTATTTTTCCACCTCTATAGGCTAGTTTAATATTATTTTTCTTTAATTCATTTGCCAACTTGTCCGTTTTAGTAGGTGATTCAAAGAGGTTATAAAACTTGTATATATCTAATTTTGCATCTCTTACAAAATGGCGCAGATCAGAAACAGAACCAGTAAACTCTGCTGGATAATTAGCGTATTTATAATACTCTTTAACATAAATGGACAATGCTTTTGCAATTGTTGGAATGTCCATTCTTGTAAAGTCTGAAGAGGAATTTGAAGTACCATATAATTCAAAGTCATTTCCGTAAAGCATTCTTAACATCTTAACTTCTTTAGGTGTAAATGTATTCATGATATTAATCCTCCAAGTCCTCTAATTTTTTGTTTGGAAATTGTGCTACAAAGTCAAGTATAAGCTTTAATTCATCTTGTTCTAACTCAGTTCCCTTGTGATATTTACGTAGGGCTTCAACAAGACCATAATATTTATAACTATTTAGTATTTCTTCTTCAAGGTTATTTGCTTTTTCTAAGAAAAGTAACGGATTACCTTTATAAGTTTTATCTTTAGCAGTTTCATAATCATTTAAGAAAGCTAAAGGGTTATCACTGTTATTTAATTCTTTTGCAGCGGTTTCTTTTTTATTTTCTTCTTCTGTTAAAAATGACAATGGATTACTATTGCTTGCTTCATAACGTTCAAAATTTGAAAATAAATTGTCTTTGTTCATATTAATACCATCCTTTATTTAACTTTTGATTAGCCCTATCCAAAGAGAAAAGTTTTTTTGGGGGATGTTATTATCCATTCCCCCTGCTATCCGTTTGGTAAGGGCATTACTTTGTTCAATTATTTGTTAGTACAAAATGATTCGTATTATTAATACGTTCTACAACAATTCCACATTTAGATAATTGACTCATTAGATCAGTATCTTGTTTCTTTAATCGTAAGTTATCAGTAGTTGTATTTAGATATTCAGCAACTTGTGGAAATGAAATTGGTTCATTTTTATATGCATAGTATCCTAAAGTTAAAATACTAATGTGCTGAATAAATTCTTTGCGATTCATGTATTTCTTTTTCATAAATTTGCTACCTCCTTAATTTTTAAAATGAATGTACGAGCGAAAGTGAAGTACTAAGCCGTCCGGCAATTGAGGACATATAACAAGCAATATACTTAAAATTAAACTTTTATATTTGTTAAACTTGCTACTTATTAAACCTGTTATTTATTAAACTTGTAAATTTTTAAACTATATATAAAGTTAACTTGTATCAAAGAATAAGAAGTAATTAACGCTCAAAACAACGTTTAGCCTTACTGCCACAATGGATTGAGCGTGATTTAAAACAGTTCAAAAAAGTTACCCATTCGAGCAAATAAGGGTCAAAAAGGTTACCTATTTTTTGGAGCATATGGTGAAGCAGCAAACATACCTCTTAACGTATTATCAGGTTGACCACTTTTTCTATAAAAGATATATGGATTTAATGTGATGAAAGTGTGGCGTTTATCTTCCAGTATCGTTTCTGCAATTACTCCACCTTTTCTTAAACTCCTAAGAAGAGTAGATATTTTCTTTTGATGAATTTCAGTAATTTGTGCAATGCTTTCGATATTAAGATACTGAATTTCCTTAGAATCAATTTCATGAGGATTAATACAAATCATGTTAGTTTCATAATGCACATATGGAAGTAACTTATATAAGAATCCAATTTCAGCAGGTTTTAAGATTTTGCATAGCTGCTTTAATGTTGTAGTAAATAATTTGATTATCTTTTGTTCTTGAGCTTGTCCTCTAAAGTGGTAAGTAGGATTAATACGGTATCCACCTTTAACCGCTTCTAAAATCCCATTACTTTCAAGTGCTTTACATAACCGCTTATTAGTACTATTTGTAATACCTAATGTATGTTCAATATCTACTTTCTTAGTCATAACCGCCCCATCCTTTCCAATTAAAAACCCTGTTCCGAATTCCATATGACACTGTAATTGTAATAAATATCCAAGGTGAACATTTGTTAATTTAGAAATCACTTCTTTAATATTCTCCATATTCGCAAAACTGAAATGACGGTTATCTCTTTCTTTTTCTAATTTGTTCTTATATGCCTGTCTCTGATTTTCAGATATTACTTGTGATTGGGGATTGATAATATCCTCACCTAATACTTCACCAGTTTGTTGATCAACTAAATGTACTAATCGAGATTGAGTCATCAATTCTTCACCTCACTTTCATCTTTTTGTACGTTTTTAACCGTATTTAATTTGTTGTATTGTCTTGTTTTAAGGTTAAATAAGTAACGACAATAAGCTAATTGAGAACTTAGTGATCTAACGTTTAGCTGCAATGTGTTTGCTTTATAAAGTTCAATCATGTTGTCGATTGCAGGTTGTAAACCTTCTTCATATACAATTTCAAACGTAACAAGATGGCCGTCATCTTCCTTTTGAGTTACAGTTACATGACCAATTGATGCTCCTTTAATCGTTGATAATGCAGCAGTTAGCGACATATCAGTTGTGTGAAAAATCTTTTTAACCATAATTAACATTCCTTTCGAATTACCATATTGTGATTTCATAAACCATTAATACTTTGGAATCGTGTGTAATTCTTACGTTTTAAAATTTAGTTAAGGTGTAATTGCTCGAGTGATTTTTATCGAGTGTTACCGAATGATCGTATCGAGTAAAAAACATTTTAAAATTAATGAGGATATTGTTCTTGTGGATGTGATGAAGCCGAGAAAAATAAAGTAAGAAGTAACTGTATACATTCTGTTTTTATTACGCTTAAAAATAGGCAAAACAAAACCCTGCACCGTTAGATACAGGGAAAACAAGGGGTTTCAAAACGTTTAAAACTTGAAACTGTAGTGCTCATTTCTATGCCAATTTGAATTAAGTGGAGATAAGAAGTAGCTGAATCCCTCTTATCTGTAAAACATTATTACTTCATATGTGAAATAATTTCGCGTGATTTTTACGTTAAATAAGTGTAAAAAGGTATGTATATGTAGTGGTAAGGAATAGATGAAGATATGAGGGGGAAGAGTGGTCACCATCTTGTGCGGTGTTAACGAATATATACGAATTGATACGAACGTAAAGATAGTGAAGGGGTAGTTAATTTGTTTTACGAATGAAGGAAGTTTGAAACGATATAAATTAGAATATGAAAAAAGACCATCATAAACGATAGTCTTGTATCAATTCTTATATAATTGTTCAACTGCATTTTCTCTATCTGCTTCTGTTGGTGCTGAATAGCGAAGGATCATATCAGCACTGGAATGACCTGATAAGGATTGAATGATGCTTATATCATGTCCTGCGCGTACAAGGTCAGTAATAAACGTATGTCGTAGTTGA
The DNA here is from genome assembly GCF_051916145.1 of Bacillus cereus group sp. MYBK245-2. Classification (NCBI taxonomy): domain Bacteria; kingdom Bacillati; phylum Bacillota; class Bacilli; order Caryophanales; family Bacillaceae; genus Bacillus; species Bacillus cereus group sp. MYBK245-2. The sequence continues at coordinate 8,021 of NZ_JBQAGB010000010.1, forward strand.
TGTACATTGAAACCATATTTATTTATTAAGTGCTGCACACTCCTAACACTAATACGCTCACCTCTATTACTTAGGAATAAGGCTGGGCTATTTCCATTGCGTTCTTCTAAATACTTAGTTAAAGCCCTCCTAGTTTCTACATTCAATGGTATTGTACGTTCTTTATTTCCTTTTCCAATAATCTTAACCGTACCTTTTCTATCGGTAAGGGACATATCATTGATATCTATATTCACTAGTTCACTAACACGTAATCCACTATTTAATAGAAGTAGTACAATAGCCGAGTCTCGCTTGTTGCCTGCTCTATCCACTTCACGTATGAGTTGGTTGCGTTCGTTTCTATCGAGTGATTTAGGTGCCACTTGCTTTAAGTCTTGTTGCTTCACTACACTTATGTCTTCTATTGCTTCTGTCTTATTACTCCACTTACAATACTTCTTTAATGCATTAAATACTTTATTAATAGTTGCTGCTGATTTCTTATGTGAAACCATGTAGTCAATATACTGTTGGACATCAGAACGAGCAAAGCTTTCTAGGTCTGTTCCTGCACCATCAAGCCACTGTTCGAATTGCTTTAATGCATGAGTATACGTCTTAACAGTTGTTACTGACTTCCCTTTTAATGCTTCATTTACGAACTTATGAATCATGATAATTCCTCCCTAAATAATTCTACGCAACTTTTTTTACTTGTTATTCATGTGTTTATGTATGTATTCCGCCTGTTTATATGTATATTTTAGCATAGAATTATAATTCTATGCAATAATTCTGCGCTGATTTAAGGTTGGGAATATGCTTGTTACTTATGCACTCAATAAGAAGTTTTATAGGATCTGACATAATAGCTGAATTAACTGGATGCATATGTAAAAAACATCTTGCCAACCTCTTCCAGTGATAAGACAATATAGGGGGGAGGGGTGGTTTACATTCTGAATAAGTGAATTGTACAAATGAAGGCGCATGACCCTAATTTATTTCACAGGGGAATTTTTAAGAGGGGGGATTTAGATAATGTTCAAATATGCAAAGGTAGCAATTGTTGTTGGAATTATAGCTCTTCTTTCAATTAATATTTATCTAATAAAAAGTAAAGACGTGGAAACTGATACAAAAGAAACTGCTAGTGAAGTACCAAACGAAGATGTTGATCCGATAGATGATAAAGAAACAAAAACGACTGTCACAACTAATCCTCAAAATAGGGATGCAAGTATACAGAAAGCATTAGATGAATCAAAGGACTTTGCGAAAAGGAATTTACCGGATGAAGTAATTGATATGCTATATGATGATAGTGGAGAGAAGAAAGTAATTATCCTTTTTAAAGATGATGTATGGTACAGAAAGTCTAAATTACTTAAAGAAGCAGATACGATGGCATTAGGAAGTATAATAAATTCTAACTTTGAAAAGGCTGGGGTTATACCTAAGGGAGAGAAAATAACAATCATTGTCACAGATAGCCAAGGTAGAGAAGTAGCATATACAAATCCTGCTGATAAAGGATCATGGATAATAACTAATTAAAATAAATTCAAAAGAGCGTTTCTTTATGAAGTGCTTTTTTATTGAAAGAAAGAAATTATGCGTATATCTTGTAGGAACGTACATTCTTTGATACCATTTTTATGTAGTAAATTCCTATAATTGTATAAGGGGTGATGGAGAATGATTTTTGAAGATAGACGTATGCTGAGAGAGAAATTAATTAGAGAGTTGTATAATGATTATTTTGAGAATGCAGGACAAGAAGTATTGATTCGTCTTAACTTAGATGATAAAGAAGATAAGGAAAATCATTTAGCTTATCAATATTTAGAAGAAAAAGGCTTAATCTATTACCGTTCTATATCTAAGGATGGAGGATATGGAGTGAAAATAAATGCGCATGGAATTGATTATGTTGAGAAATAAAGTTTCATACTTATAGGAGGGTTTAATAAAAATGGATGGATATTTGCCTTTAACTAGTATAGAATCTGATAAATTACATTTTTCAACAAAAGCTAAAGAAATTGCAAAATTTATTGAAGTAGTACCTAATAATATTCCTTACGCAATATCTATAAACGGTTCATGGGGGGCAGGAAAGTCAACTATGCTCAATTTTATAGAAGAAGAATTAAACACAGGGATATGTAAAGTTGTACGATTTAATCCTTGGATGATTAATAATAGGGAAGAATTGATTTTGTATTTATTTGAAGAAATTTATGATTGTATAGACAAAGGTTATACAAATGCTAAAGAAAAATTTAAGAGCTATGCTTTAAAAATATCCTCACCATTAGCTAAGCTTACAACTTTAGCCGTATCAATGAGTCAAGGGGTACCTGCTCCTGTAGCAAATCCTGTAGCAAATGCGGTTGGAGATATTGTAAAAGAAACAGGAGAAGCAATATTTAACAAACCATTGTCTAAGCGTAAAAAAGAAGTAATTGATGAACTTGAAATGATGTTTGTTGCGAACGGACAAAAAATTGTAATTATGATTGATGAAGTAGATAGATTATTTCCAGAAGAGATAGTGAATATATTTCAATTGATAAAATCAACTTTAGATCTTCCAGGATTATTTTTTGTTGTGGCGATGGATGAAATTGCTGTATGCGATGCTTTAGAAAGTAAAGGGATAAAGAATCCTTTTATTTACTTGCAAAAAATCTTCCAAAAAAAATATATTGTGAATACACAATACCAGTTGCAGACATTATTTGAAGAATTTATAAATAAGGAAATAAAAGAATCATCTGATACAAAGAATCAAGATCTAAAATATTTATTAGACACATTTATTGAAACTAATGTGGATAATCGTCTTGGGACGGCTGATAATAACTATGTTAGTATGTATAATATTATTAGGGAGCATTTGGAAAATCCGAGAGCTTTTGTGAACTTTAAAGATTTTTTATTTGAAAAATGGGAGCAATATCATAGTGGAATTCCTGAATATAGAGATCGTAATGTGGGATTACAGGTGGCTTTTGTTGTATTATTGAATTTTTATTTGTATCCTCATTATAGTAATCCGCGTTTTGCAGGCTTTCATTACTTATATCAGGATGAACAGAATTCAATTCCTAGTTTTGTTGTACAAGCTAGTACTATAATTCAACAAATAAACGGTGGTGTATCATTTGAATTAAACGCTTTTGTAAAAGAAATAATGTATAATTTACAAAAGTATCCTGACTATATAAAAAGTGTGAAAGAGAAAGTATAAATAATTTTTATGATATTAAATGTATTATCCATGTAGGTATTGTTTATAAAACATTTGTCTCTCGGTAAGGGCGAAAATATATATAAATAATATATGCACTATATAATAGGAAGAAACTCGTTTTATGTCGAACTACTCAACTTGACTAGCCCTTTTAAACGAAATATACTTATTTACAAGATAGTCGTATGTTATGATTTTGTTTAAACTTAAATTGAACGTTAAAGAGCGTATATATATCAATGTTTCTGATGGTTTATGAGGGAAGATTAAATTCTATAACCGACTCAAAATCGTGTTCCTTCGGGAGTGTCGGTTCGACCCCGACCATCGGTATCACGAACGGCGTAATAAAAAAGACTCTACACCAAATGTGTAGAGTCTTTTTTATATTTTCATCATACTAAAGAATAAGCACAAATAGGTACTAAATGATTAAGATAAACGTATTCATGTAGTATTTGAATGTGTCATAATTCTCCCCCTCTATACTCACTTCAAATTTTTTCCTATTTTAATTATACAACAATAGAAAGGAATTAAGGGAATATTATGGAAATCGGTATCGGTGATGTAAAAAACTCTAATAGAAATGGTAGAGTTTTTTTGCTAAATTATGTTATGTGATTCTAAAATTCGTGATAAATGTAGCAATTCATGTATAATATAACTTGTCGAAAGAACAAAATGATAGTGATTTATATTATGTCTGTAATATGAATCAAAAATGAACTTTTTATATTTCTTTTAAAAATGTGTTGAACACACATGATATTTCATATTAATATTTTTATGTAGATTTAAAACCGGAAAGAGAGTGGAAAGTATGGGTCGTAAATGGAATAATATTAAAGATAAAAAAGCATCAAAAGATGCAAATACTAGCCGTATATACGCGAAATTTGGACGTGAAATTTATGTAGCGGCAAAACAAGGCGAGCCAGATCCGGAATCAAACCAAGCGCTTAGAGTGGTATTAGAACGTGCGAAAACATACAATGTTCCAAGAACAATTATCGATCGTGCAGTTGAAAAAGCAAAAGGTGGTTCAGAAGAAAATTATGACGAGCTTCGTTATGAAGGATTCGGACCAAATGGAGCTATGGTAATTGTAGATACACTTACAAACAACGTAAACCGTACTGCAGCAGATGTACGAGCTGCATTTAGCAAAAACGGTGGTAACATGGGTGTAAACGGTTCTGTAGCTTACATGTTTGATGCAACAGCTGTTATCGGTCTTGAAGGGAAAACATCAGATGAAGTTCTTGAGATTTTAATGGAAGCAGATGTGGATGCACGTGACATTCTTGAAGAAGAAGATGCTGTTATCGTGTATGCTGAACCAGATCAATTCCATGCAGTACAATCTGCTCTTAAAGATGCTGGCGTTGAAGAATTTACAGTTGCTGAATTAACAATGCTTGCACAAAACGATGTAACACTTCCTGAAGATGCACAAGCACAATTTGAAAAAATGGTTGATGCATTAGAAGATTTAGAAGATGTGCAACAAGTTTACCACAACGTAGACTTAGGAGAATAATACGATAGAAGCCCCTTTTCATTTAACGGATAGGGGCTTCTTTTTATGAATTTCATTAAGGTGATGAATGAGTAAAGGTATTTTGTTGTAGACAGGGAATATGCTTATAGGGATATGTGAAATATTCATTATTGCTAGGAGGCTTAATATGGAACATAAAACACCAAAGCATATCGTTGCTGTAGCAGGTTATTTAACAAATGAAAAAGACGAAGTGTTATTAGCTAAAGTACATTGGCGATCGGATACATGGGAGTTGCCAGGAGGACAGGTAGAAGAAGGAGAAGCGCTCGATCAAGCAATTTGTAGGGAAATAAAAGAGGAAACAGGATTAACGGTGAAGCCTATCGGTATTACAGGAGTTTACTATAATGCTTCCATGCACATTCTAGCTGTTGTTTTTAAAGTGGCATACGTGAGCGGTGAAATACAAATTCAGCCTGAAGAAATACAAGAGGCTAAATTTGTTGCTTTAAATGAAGAGAACATAGATGAGTACATAACGCGTCCTCATATGAAATCCAGAACGCTTGATGCGATGAGAGCAACACATTGTATTCCGTATGAAACGTGGGAAGTGCAGCCATATAACTTAATAGGAAGATTGTAAAGAAAAGAGTAGCCGGTTTGAGATACAATCAAATCACTACTCTTTTTTGTATACTGTTTAAGAAAAAGGTCAAAATAATAATAGTGTTAGTATTGATTTTAAGAACGTTTGTTCTGTATAATGTATGATATATTATATACATTTAGATTACTAGATACTCAAAAGTATATATATTGGTAGATGATATAATGAAAATAGAGTGCTTTAATATAGAAAGTATAATAGCCTTAAGATTTAATCTGTTATTGGTTTAGCATAATCTATATTCAATATTTCAGATGAATAGTAGATAAAAAAGGACTGTGATACAATACTTTTTTATCCCACTATTTGCCGGGCAATCAGATTGGTGCGTTCTGATTAAAGTTTCACCTTATACCTTACAATGATGTAAGGTATGTGTAAGAGAAATCGATGGGATATTTTTTTACAACAAGGTATTCTTAAAGTAAGAATTATACGCTGTGTGGAAAAGAGGTGTTTAAGATGAAAGAACGAGTATTATCTAGGGTGAACTATCATCAAAAAGTTGCATTAAATCCAATGACTAAGTTTTTGTATAAAGCCATTATTTTATTATTATTGTTAAGTTTCGCGTTATTATTCATTGGAAATGTAATGATCGAGAAAAGTGATATTAGTAAATTACATGTACCGGCTAAGTTAGAGGTGCCAGAATCATTAACACATGCATTTATTGCAACAGAAGATAAAAGGTTTTATCATCATAACGGTTTAGATTATATAGCGATTATCAGAGCGTCTGTTGAGAATATAAAAGCTGGTGGTGTTGTGCAAGGTGGTAGCACAATTACACAACAGTTATCAAAAAATGCTTTTTTAACGAATGAACGTACATTTTCTCGCAAGTGGAAAGAAATTTTTTATACAAAAAAAATTGAACGTACATTTACAAAGGATGAAATTTTAAAATTATATGTAAGTAATATTTATTACGGAGAAGGAGCATGGGGAATTGAAAAAGCAGCAAACCTATACTTCGGTAAAAAGGTGAGCCAATTAACATTGGCTGAAAGTGCAATGATGGCTGCTGTAGTAAAGGCACCTGCTTATTACTCACCGGTACAAAATTATGATAAGGCCGTAGAGAGACGAAATGTCGTTTTGAGATTGATGGAGAAAGAAGGCTATATCAATCATGATGAGTATGTGCAAGCAGTTAGTGAGAAGTTAGTCATACGTCATGATATAAAAACAGAGCAGTCGATGTTAAATAGTGCTCGTGAAAAAGCAGTAAGCTAATGGAAGTTCCTACATAGGAGCTTCTTTTTTTGAATAAATTGTGACAAATCGTGACACAATATCGTCACAATTATTGTGTTTTTGTAATTTATGTGAGCGTGTTCATTGCGTGACGTATATAAGTGTTGATATTATGTGTATTGTGTACAATGCTGTATACAGAATATGAAATTAAAGAGGAATGTATATGAAATCATCGAACAAACTCATGGCTCTTGGTATAGTTTTTTCCATTGCAGTATTGATTGTGATCGGAACGATTGCGTATAGCATCATAAATGACAAAAAAGATAAAGGGAATGAGATGTTTGCTTATTCCACACAACAATCTTTAGGGAAAGATGATGCTCCGGTTAAGGTAGTTGAATTTGGAGACTTCAAATGTCCCGCTTGTCGTACTTGGGATGTAACAGTATTGCCACGATTAAAAGAAGAGTATATTGATAAAGGTAAAGTGCAGTTATACTTTATTAATTTTCCGTTTATTGGGAAAGACTCTGATTTAGGTGCAGCAGCTGGTGAAGCAATTTATAAACAAGATAAAGATTCATTCTGGACTTTCTATGATGAGATTTATCAAAGTCAAAAGAAAGATACGGAAGAATGGATTACAGAAGAATTACTTCTTAACATTGTGAAAGAGAAGCTTCCGAAAGTTGATGTAGATCAATTTAAGAAAGATTTACACAGTAAAGAAATAAAAGAAAAAGTACGTAAAGATTCAGATCGTGCTCAAAAATTAAAAGTTCAAGGTGCTCCTTCAGTATATATAAACGGAAATCTTGCAAATCCTGATTTCGATAGTATGAAGAAGGCGATTGATAAAGAATTGAAAAAGTGATGAGCTACTCATCACTTTTTCGACTTTTTTCGATAAAATTCTTGCTTCCGCTTTTTTTACATGCTATACTACTTTACATAAGTTATTCTAATATCTTATATGTATTTCATATTTGCGGGTGTAGTTTAGTGGTAAAACAAGAGCCTTCCAAGCTCTGGTCGAGAGTTCGATTCTCTTCACCCGCTCCAAATTTTATTAAATGTTTTTCTATAAATTGTGATCAACGCAGTGTTTCGTTTCCGAGATAAACGAGGCATTGCGTTTTTTAATGTTTGGAAAACAGTATTTTATGCGAAAATAGAAGTAAAGAATAGTATTCCAAAAGTGAATTGCTAACCAATAGATCGTTACATAAAGGATGGATTCATCTGAGGAGGCGATTAGGAATGGATTTTGAACAATTAAAGCAAGATGTCATTGCGTATAGTAAAACGATTGGTATAGATAAAATAGGCTTTGCTAGTGCTTCACCATTTGAAGAATTAAAGCAGCGGTTAATCCAGCAGCAACAATTAAATTATCAATCTGGATTTGAAGAGCCTGATATAGAAAAGAGAACGAACCCACAGCTTCTATTACCTGGTGCAAAATCAATTATTGCGATTGCATTAGCGTATCCTTCAAAATTAAAAAATGCACCATTAAGTAAGCGTGGAGAACGCCGTGGGATTTTTTGTCGTGCTTCTTGGGGACAAGATTATCATCTAGTATTACGAGATCGTTTGCAGAAATTAGAAGCATATTTAATCGAAAAACTTCCCGATATAGAAGTTAAGTCAATGGTTGATACGGGTGAATTAAGTGATCGAGCTGTTTCAGAGCGTGCTGGTATTGGATGGAGCGGTAAGAACTGCTCTATTATTACACCTGAATTTGGTTCGTATGTGTATTTAGGAGAAATGATTACAAACGTTCCCTTCCCACCAGATCAGCCGATAGAAGATCAATGCGGGAGCTGTACAAAGTGTATTGATATTTGTCCTACAGGTGCTTTAATACAAGGAGGACAGTTAGATTCGAAGAAGTGTATAGCATTTTTAACACAGACGAAAGGATTCCTACCAGAAGAGTATCGCGACAAAATAGGTAATCGTATTTATGGATGTGATACGTGTCAGACAGTTTGTCCGAAAAATAAAGGAATGGATTTTCATAATCACCCTGAGATGGAACCAGATCCTGAGTTAGTTAAACCGTTATTAACACCGCTTTTAACAATTAGCAATCGTGATTTTAAAGAGAAATATGGAATTATGTCTGGTTCATGGAGAGGTAAAAAACCGTTGCAACGAAATGCGATTTTGGCACTTGCACATTTTAAAGAAGCATCAGCAATTCCAGATTTAATAGGTGTTATGAAAGATGATCCAAGACCAGTGCTTCGCGGGACGGCAGCGTGGGCGCTTGGGAAAATTGGTGGAGACGGCGTGGGCGAAGCTATTGAAAAAGCGATGCAACGTGAGAAAGACGAAGAGGTTCTTCATGAAATGAATCGCGGACTTGAACTGTTAGCGCAGAAAAAAGAGTAGATAATATCTCCCTTTTTCATATTGTAATATGGGAGGGAGACGAAATGGTTGTAAAAATAAATATTGAAAAGCAAGTCCAACACTTTTTAGCATATATAACAGAGAAACGAACAAATGTAGATGGTATTGCTGAAGATTTATTACAAATAGCAAAGAGAAAGAAACAATTATTTCAAAAGCGTAATGCAGAGATAGTAAAAGCAACTGCGGATGTTTCTTTTATGAGGCAATTCAATAATAGCAATCATCAAGAAATTGATTATCAAATACATTTTAAATATTTAATTAAGCATAAAGAATTATTTTATATTGAAGAGGAACAATTAAAGCGAAGGGTTTGTTTAAATAATAGCCGGATAATAGGTGATTATGCTATTGAAGTGCCAGAAGCAGTTGGAATGAGTGAGACATTAGAAAGGGAAGTTACAAAAGAGAAGTACGGTTCCTATCAGTACAACCGTTTAGAGGCAGTTAAATATGCAGAGCGTTGGTGGGATGATCGAAACCCTGCATATCGTAATTTCCCTGATAATTGTACGAATTTTATTTCTCAATGTCTTCATACTGGAGAAGTACCAATGAATGGATATCCTAATATTCGTAAAGGATGGTGGCAAAGGGAGAATCAGTGGAGTTGGAGCTGGGCTGTTGCACACTCTTTTTATTGGTATTTGTCAGGTGCTACATCAGGACTTCGAGCTGAAGCTGTAGAAAGGCCAGAGGACCTTATTCTTGGTGATGTCATCGCTTATGATTTCGAGGATGATGGTAGGTGGAATCATACGACGATTGTAGTAGCAAAAGACGCAGATGGTATGCCACTTGTAAATGCACATTCAGCGAATAGCCGTCGGCGTTATTGGAACTATGAAGATTCTAGTAAATATACACCACAAATGAAATATAAATTCTTTCATATTATTAATGGGTAGAGATTTTTCGCTCAAGTGGTATAATACGTAGTAGACAAAAAACAGAGGTGAATATCGCGTGGGAGTACATGTTGTTTTATATCAACCAGAAATTCCAGCAAATACAGGAAATATTGCTCGTACTTGTGCAGCAACTGGAACAGAATTGCATTTGATTAGACCGCTTGGATTTTCAACGGATGATAAAATGTTAAAGCGTGCAGGATTAGATTATTGGCAGCACGTGAAAATTACGTATTATGATTCAATTGAAGAGTTTTATGAGAAAAATAAAGACGGTGAGTTCTTCTATTTAACAAAGTATGGCGAGAAAGCTCATACAGCGTTTGATTATAGTAAACGTGAGAAGGATTACTACTTTGTATTTGGAAGAGAAACGAACGGTTTACCAGCTAATGTAATCGAAGAAAATTTCGATCATTGTTTACGTATTCCAATGACTGATAAAGTGCGTTCATTAAATTTATCAAATACAGCAGCTATTTTAATTTATGAAGCGTTCCGTCAACAAAATTATCCAGGATTAGATTTAGAAATTGTTTATTAAAAGTCGCCATATGGCGGCTTTTTTTCTAAAAATAAAAGTAAATATGGAATCATACATTTAAAAAAGGGTACATAGTCATATAGAATGGTGATATATGAATAAAAATAGATTAGACGGGTTGAGATAAATATGAAGGAACAATATCGTAATCAAAATACCTTTTTAAGTATGATAGATATGGATTTAATAAGAAGAGGATTATTACATGCTATTCAAGATTTAGTATTTATTGTGAAAGTTATGGATGATGAAACCTTTACATATATTTATGTAAATAAGATAGGTATGGATTATGCAAAGCTAAGCGAAGAATGTTATGGAAAAACGTTTTCTGAAGTATTGCCGAAAGATACGGCGGAAATATTGCAAGTGCAATATGCAAAAGTAGCGAGCGAAGCAAAAGCACATACCTTTTGTGATGTAGTTAGTTTACCAACTGGTAATTTACATTATGAATCTTCACTTAATCCTGTATTTGATGAAGAAGGGGTATGTCAGTTTATTATTTGTATTACGAGGGATATTACAGCTCAAATTGAGGAGAAGATTGAAATAGAGGAAAAACAAATGTTATTTAAGTCATTACTAGAATATAATAATGACTCCATTATATCTATAGATTCTATAGGTAGAATTACATATGCGAATCCAGCAACGTATGAAATATTTGGATATCGATATGAAGAATTAAATAATAAATTTATCTTTGAATTTATTAATAAAGAATATGAAAAAGATTTTCAAATTATATTTAAAGGATCCATGCAAGGAAAAGCGAAGCAAATTGTTTCAAAGAAGTATGTTCATAAAGAAGGGTACGAGCTATATATTTCTCTGAGGACGATTCCGATTATTGTAAATGGTGAAATTGTTGGAGTATATATTGTTACGAGAGATGTTACAAGGCAAGTATTAAATGAGATGAGAACGGAATATTTAGCTTACTATGACCAGTTAACAGGATTAATGAATAGAATTTCATGTGCAAATAAGTTAAATACTTTGTTGAATGATAATACAGAGTTTGCGCTTGTTTTTATAGATTTAGATGAATTTCATCTTATTAATGATACTTTTGGCCATAAAGAAGGAGATAAAGTATTACAAAAAGTTACAGAATGTTTAAGCAGTTTTGAAATAGCTGGTATGCACTTATTTAGAGAACACGATGATCAATTTGTTATGTTAATAGAAAATATAACGAAAGAACGTGTAGAGGGAGTTGCCAAAAACATACTGAAAAGGATTAGTGAACATTTTGTAATCGAAGAAGAGGACGTGTATTTAAGTGCGTCAATCGGAATTGTAATGGCTCCAACAGATGGAGAAGATGAAAAAATATTATTCCAAAGAGTTGATGCTGCTTTGGAAAAAGCAAAAGAAAAAGGAAAAGGGCATTATCATTTTTATTGCAGCGGGTTAGATTGTGAGCGTGAACAAAGATTTATAATAGAAAACCAATTACATCGTGCTATAGAAAAAAATGAATTCTTCTTATATTATCAGCCGCAAATTAATATTGAAACGAAAAAAATAGCTAGTATGGAGGCTTTAATAAGATGGGAGAATAAAGAATTAGGATTTGTCTCTCCCAATCAATTTATTCCGCTAGCAGAAAGAACAGGATTTATTATTAAGCTTGATGAATGGGTAGTAAATGAAGTGTGTCGACAAATACGCGAATGGTTAAATAAAGGATATGAAGTTGTCCCAATTGCAGTTAATATTTCAGCCAGGCATTTTCGCTCTATTACATTAATAGAGATGATTACACGAGCTTTACATAAGTACAATGTACCAGCCCATTTATTAGCGATAGAGGTTACAGAAGGAGCCCTTATACATAAAGATATATCGAAAAGAGTATTGCTACAATTAAAAGAACAAAATTTAAAGATTCATTTAGATGATTTTGGTACAGGATATTCATCTTTAAGTTATTTAAAAACGTATCCAATTGATACTTTGAAAATTGATCGTTCTTTTATGGAAGGTATACATGTAGATGAACGCGATACGAATATTACGGCTGCAATTATTCATTTAGCTCATACGTTGGAATTGAATGTAATTGCAGAAGGGGTAGAAAAAGCAGAACAAATACAATTTTTGAAGGAAAAGAATGTGAAGTTTGTACAAGGTTATTATTATAGCCGCCCTTTATCAAAATATGATGTGGAAAATGTGTATTATAAATAATTGATAAAAAAAGTGATGTGCTAAGAAGCACATCACTTTTTATGTGTACCGGGTTTATCATTGTAACCAGATGTAAAAATAGCTGTAAGAAATGTGAGTGATACACCTAAAATTAATAATAATTTCATACTAATATCCCTCCTATTTTTCAGTTTACGAATCTGAAATATGAATCGAAATGTATGTAATGTTCTTGGAAGAAAAGAATTTATTTAAAATGAATAGAGGTGTAAAAACTTTAATACCTATATTATACAGAATTTTCTTTGAATTTTGGAGAGAATTTTATAGCACTACTGTATATTTCATTTTGATTTAAAGAATGTTTGAGGACATCCTAGCATACCTTTTATAATAATCCGATTGAACAAGGAGATGGGGGAGGAGCTATAATGGATATTCTAAAAAAAATTGAACAGCATCGAGAAGCAGAAGAACGCTTACAATGGGAAGGTACGTTTGCGGAGTATTTGGAGCTTGTGAAGGAAAGACCATGGGTGGCTCAAACAGCACACTCTCGCATTTACAATATGATAAAAGATGCTGGAATTGAAGAAGTAGATGGTAGAAGAAAGTATAACTTCTTTAGTAATCAGTTATTTGGTTTAGAGGATGCTTTAGAACGTCTTGTAGAGGAATATTTTCATCCGTCTGCAAAACGATTAGATGTTAGAAAACGTATTTTATTATTAATGGGTCCTGTTAGTGGAGGGAAATCAACATTAGTTACGATGTTGAAACGAGGATTAGAAACATATTCAAGAACAGATCGAGGAGCAATTTTTGCAATTAAAGGATGCCCAATGCACGAAGATCCGCTTCATTTAATTCCGCACCATTTACGGGATGATTTCTTTGATGAGTATGGAGTTAGAATTGAAGGTAATTTATCGCCTCTCAACGTGATGCGTCTAGAACAAGAGTATGGTTCAAGAATTGAGGATGTCGTTGTAGAGCGTATTTTCTTCTCGGAAGATCGTCGTACAGGGATTGGTACATTTAGCCCATCTGATCCTAAATCACAAGATATTGCGGATTTAACAGGTAGTCTGGACTTTTCAACTATCGCAGAATATGGTTCAGAATCAGATCCACGAGCATATCGTTTCGATGGAGAATTAAATAAGGCAAACCGTGGGATGATGGAATTCCAAGAGATGTTAAAATGCGACGAGAAGTTTTTATGGCATTTATTATCGCTTACGCAAGAAGGGAATTTCAAAGCGGGAAGATTTGCGCTTATTTCAGCAGATGAATTAATTGTAGCGCATACGAATGAAACGGAGTATCGTTCTTTCATAGCAAACAAGAAAAATGAAGCATTACACTCAAGAATTATTGTAATGCCTGTCCCATACAATTTACGAGTGAGTGAAGAAGAACATATTTATGAAAAAATGATTCGTGAAAGTGATGTATCCAATGTTCACATTGCACCACACACACTTCGCGTTGCAGCAATGTTTACTATTTTAACTCGTTTAAAAGATCCGAAGCGTCCAGATATTGATTTAATTAAAAAGATGCGTTTATATGATGGAGAAACGGTAGAAGGTTATAATGCGATTGATGTAGAGGAGCTACAACGTGAATATCAAGATGAAGGCATGAGCGGTATTGACCCTCGTTATGTGATTAACCGAATTTCTTCTACAATTATTCGAAAAGAGGTACCATCTATTAACGCATTAGATGTACTTAGATCGCTAAAAGACGGGTTGGATCAGCATCCGTCAATTAGTAATGAAGATCGAGAGCGTTATATGAATTTCATCTCATTAGCAAGAAAAGAATATGATGAAATTGCGAAGAAAGAAGTACAAAAAGCATTTGTGTATTCATATGAAGAATCGGCGAAGACACTTATGGATAATTACTTAGATAACGTTGAAGCATATTGCAATAAATCAAAATTACGTGACCCATTAACAGGTGAGGAAATGAGTCCAGATGAAAAGCTAATGCGCTCAATTGAGGAGCAAATTGGAATTTCAGAAAATGCTAAGAAAGCATTCCGTGAAGAAATTTTAATTCGCATCTCTGCTTATGCGCGTAAAGGAAAACGCTTTGATTATAACTCACATGAGCGCCTTCGCGAAGCGATTCAGAAAAAACTATTTGCTGATTTAAAAGATATAGTGAAAATTACAACATCAACGAAAACACCAGACGAAAATCAGCTTAAGAAAATTAATGATGTTGTTGCACGCTTAATTGATGAGCATGGCTATAATTCTTCATCTGCGAATGAATTATTACGCTATGTAGGTAGCCTGCTAAACCGATAGTTTGATAACAAAACGCTGTCTCTTGTATTTTGCGGGACAGCGTTTTATTATCCATTCATATGTGTAAAGTGTCATACCTTGTCCAAATATAATAAATTAAGATGCAATTTTATGAATTTATTGTCAATTATTTTTACAATATGCATATGATAGAGTAACCAACCATTCATACGAAAAAAGCCAACACAATACAATATGTTGCAAAGTGTAAATGTGTGCAACTATGCATTGTGTTTCTTTCTTATCAAAGGCTGAATGATTCTTTTCTAGTATGTGAGTGGCAAAATTTTGTTTAGGATGCTCGGAGTATTATATGAAAAACGTTATATATGTTTATGGGATGATTTTCGATGGGCAGTTACTTTTCATTCTAGCTGGCACAGTATAAAACAAAATTTCTAGATTGCTGTTCATATAGGAAGACAATTACAGTAAGGAGGGAAAGAAATGGGTGAAGAAAACCAACCAAATTATACGATTTCACAGGAAAACTGGTCCCTCCATCGCAAAGGATATGACGACCAACAACGCCATCAAGAGAAAGTACAAGAGGCAATTAAAAATAATTTACCCGATCTTGTAACAGAAGAAAGCATTGTTATGTCTAATGGTAAGGATGTTGTAAAAATACCGATTCGCTCTTTAGATGAATATAAGATTAGGTACAATTATGATAAAAACAAACATGTTGGGCAAGGAAATGGTGATAGCAAAGTTGGTGATGTCGTTGCGAGAGATGGATCAGGTGGTCAAAAGCAAAAAGGACCAGGAAAAGGGCAAGGAGCAGGGGATGCGGCTGGAGAAGATTATTATGAAGCTGAAGTTTCTATTTTAGAATTAGAGCAAGCATTTTTCAAAGAATTAGAATTACCTAATTTAAAGAGAAAAGAAATGGACGAAAACCGAATTGAACATGTTGAATTTAATGATATTAGAAAAACAGGATTATGGGGCAACATCGATAAGAAAAGAACGATGATATCCGCATATAAACGAAATGCGATGCGTGGTAAAGCATCTTTCCATCCAATTCATCAAGAAGATTTAAAGTTCCGCACTTGGAATGAAGTATTAAAGCCAGATTCAAAGGCTGTTGTATTAGCGATGATGGATACGAGTGGATCGATGGGAATATGGGAGAAATATATGGCACGGAGCTTCTTTTTCTGGATGACGAGATTTCTACGCACAAAGTATGAAACAGTAGATATTGAATTTATTGCCCATCATACGGAGGCAAAAGTAGTTCCAGAGGAAGAGTTTTTCTCAAAAGGAGAAAGTGGCGGAACAATTTGTTCTTCTGTATACAAAAAAGCACTCGAGCTAATTGATAATAAATATTCACCAGACCGCTATAATATTTATCCATTCCATTTTTCAGACGGTGATAATTTAACATCAGATAATGCTAGATGTGTAAAGCTTGTTGAAGAGTTGATGAAGAAGTGTAATATGTTTGGGTATGGGGAAGTGAATCAGTACAACCGCCATAGTACACTTATGTCAGCCTATAAGAATATTAAAGATGAGAATTTCAGATATTATATTTTAAAGCAAAAAGCAGATGTATTCCATGCGATGAAGAGCTTTTTTAGAGAAGAATCAGGAGAGAAAATGGCATAGCCCCTTTCAAAAAAGGGGTTATTTTTTTGTAAACTTTTTATTTTTTTAGTTGACAATGATAATGAAAATCATTATCATTTATTCGAGATATGGTTACATTTATATTTTGGAGGAGATGTAAAGTTGAAAAGAAATAAAAGAAAACATATAAATGCAATGGTTATAGCGGCGGCGTTATCACTTCCGTTTGCTGTTTATTCAACACCTGCTTTAGCGGCAGTGGCAATTGAGGCGAATAAAACTGGACATGTTTTAGAAGATGGTACATATGACGCTGTTATTAAGGCGTATAAAGATAAAACGAATGAAGAATCTATGGCAGCTGTGTATATAAAAAATCCGAAATTAACAATTGAGAATGGAAAGAAAATTGTAACGGCAACGTTAAGTGATAGTGATTTCTTCCAATATCTAAAAACAGAAGATATTCATACTCCTGGTGTGTTTCATGATGTGAAAGTAATATCAGAAGATAAAAAGAAAAATGGAACGAAAGTGATTCAGTTTGAAGTAGGAGAATTGGGGAAAAGGTATAATATGCAAATGCATATTTATATTCCGACAATGGCCTATGATAATAAGTACCAAGTACAATTTGAAGTAAATACATTGAATTTAGATAAAGATGTTCCAGAAGAACAAAAGGAAAATAAGGAGGATAAAGTAGATCAGCAAGATGAGAATGTAATAGTAGATAAGCAACTACAAAGGCATATTAATAAATATAACTTGAATAGAGAGAATCTAAATACGCCAATAACTAAGGAAGATTTATTAAAAGTTAAATCTTTAATAGTCGTTGAAGCTAAAAGTAAAGGAATAAAAGACGTAAGCGGTCTAGAATATATGACGAACTTAGAAAACTTAACGTTGGAAGAAGTTAAGTTGAAAAATATAAAATTTATCTCGGACTTGAGACAATTAAAATCAGTAAGTATAACCTATGGTGAACTTGAAGATATTGGACCTTTGGCTGAGTTAGAGCATATTGAGTTTTTAACTTTGAGAAACAATAAAATCTCAGATTTAAGCCCATTAAGCCAAATGAAGAAGATTAAAATGCTAGATTTGAATAGTAATGATATAAAAGATATAAAACCATTATTTACAGTGAAATCTTTAAGGACTTTGACTATAGCAAATAATCAAATTAGTAATGCAGGTCTTGAAGGAGTTCACCAATTAAAGAATTTAAAGACATTTGAAATAAGCAATAATGGATTGAGTAATGTTGAACATATTAATGGAATGAATAAATTAATTGAATTAGGGCTTTCAAAAAATGAATTAGTAGATCTTACGCCACTATCAAAATTACCAAGGTTACAGAAACTAAATTTAGAAGAAAACTATATTTCAGATATAACGCCACTTAGTCAATTAACAGGTTTATATGATTTAAAGCTAGGTTCAAATGAAATTCGTGATGTTAGACCGGTTCAAGAGCTAGGAAAAAGAATGTATATTGATATTCAAAGACAAAAAATCTTTTTAGATGATGTAGAAAAAGATAAGGAAGTTAAAATACCTATCTATAATTTACAAGGAGAGCCAATTGATACTATTCAATTGAATAGTGAAGATGGAATAGTTAATAATGCTTCTGTTAAATGGGGTACTACCGGTGAAAAAACATATGAATTTATGTTGGATATAAAGCCAGAAGAGAATCGTATTAAGTTTAATGGAACAGTAATTCAAAATGTTGTTGAAAGGTTAGATGAAAGAAAGGAAACAATTAAAGAGGATAATGAACAAAAGGGAAATGTGATTCTAGATAAAACTTTACAACAACATATTAATAAAGAGAATTTAGGTAGAGAGAATGTAAACGCTCCTATCACAAAAGAAGATTTATTACAGATTAAAAAATTAGAGATACTTAAAGAAAAAGGAAGTGAGATAAAAGATATAACAGGTTTAGAGTACATGACGAACTTAGAAAAACTCACTTTAGAAGGAGTAGGTTTGAAGAATATCGAATTTATCTCGAACTTAGAAAAGTTGAACGATGTGAATGTATCTCATAATCAAATTGAAGATATAACACCACTATCTTCATTAAAAAATCTACAGTGGTTAAATCTTGCGGACAATCATATTAAAGATGTATCGGTTCTTGGTTCCATGCTAGATTTACTTAGCTTAAAATTATCTGGAAATGAGATTCGTGATGTAAGGCCGTTAATACAATTAGGTCAGTGGTTTTCAATTGATGTGGGAAGACAAAAAATCGTTTTAAGTGAAGCGAAAGTAAATGAAGAAATTCAAGTTCCTGTATATGATTTAGAAGGAGAAAGTATTGAGAATATTACGCTAACAAGTGAGGGTGGAACGTTTAATAATGGAGTAATGAAATGGAGTACTCCAGGTGAAAAGGTATATAAATTTGATTTAGATTCGGATGAAATTAGCATAAGGTTTAACGGAACAGTTATACAGAATATAGTAGAAAAAGAAGAAGTGAAAGAACCGGTAAAAGAAGTTGAAGAAACAAAAGAAGAAGTGAAAGAACCGGTAAAAGAAGTTGAAGAAACAAAAGAAGAAGTGAAAGAACCGGTAAAAGAAGTTGAAGAAACAAAAGAAGAAGTAAAAGAGCCAACAAAAGAAGTTGAAGAAGCGAAAGAACCAAAGAAAGAAGTAAAAGAATCAGCGACAGGGTTGGATCAAGAGCCAAAAGGGAATAATCAAGTTGTTGCAAACGAGGGAAGAAAAGCAGACACTTTAAATAAACAACATACTAATAAGCCAGAGGAAGGCAAGAAATCTTTACCATCAACAGGCGGTGAAGCTAGCACATCGACTTTACTTTCTGGAATAACACTTGTTCTTTCCGCACTAAGTATGTTCGTATTTAGAAAGAGATTATTTAAGAAGTAAATAACGTTTAATCTCATTATTATATATAATTAATTTTTTCTTTTTTGAGAAGACATTATCATGGCAGTTTCATTAGAAACATACATATGATGATGTCTTTTTTTATGAGAGAAGGATATTACTGGAGATTGTCTAAGTGTATTAGAAAAGGAGGGGAAGTTATGCATATTAATTCTATTTCAAAGATCGAAGAAGCTGCAGTATTTATTTCGATGATGAATAAAGATAGTACTCAGCATGTTGGTTATTGCGGGGAAAATCATGAAGAAATATTGGACGCTATTCTTCATGGTTTTTCTGATATAGGGTGGGAGAAGTCTTTTGTCGTTTCTTATAATGATAATAATGAAATTGTAGGTGTATTAGGGTTTGATATAGATGAGGTAAGCGAAAGTGCGGAGATTTGGGGGCCTTTTATTATAGCTTCGAATTGGGGAGAGATTGCTTTAAGTATGTGGGAGAAACTTATCGAGAAGATTCCACTTCATATTCAAAAGTTTCATGGATTTTATCAAGTGAAAAATAATAATAGCATCGACTTTATGAAATATTTACAAGCTAAAAAACAAGAGAAACATAGCGTTTTAATTTTAAAGAAAAGTAATGTGGAGCAATGTGCAATGAATCAAATAGAGGAAGCATCTCAACAAGTATTTGAGCAGTTTATTGCTTTACACAATAATGTTTTTCCTAATACATATTATGACGGAAATGAAATTATCGGACGTTTAAGTGATATGAATAAATTATTTGTAAGTATGAAGAATGATAAGTTAGAAGGTTACGTATATGTTGAAGTAAATCCGGAGTTTCAAGAAGCGAATATCGAATTTATTGCAACTGCTGAAAATAGTAGAAGAAAAGGTGTCGGAGAGCGGTTATTACAAGCTGCTATTCAGTATATTTTCTCGTCCCAAGGGATGAAAGAGATAGAACTATGTTTGAATACGAATAATGATCGTGCGATGGAGTTGTACAAGAAAGTAGGGTTTGAGGAGAAGGCATGTTTACAACACTATATAATAGAGTAAAAACCCATTCGTATGAAGATTATATTTCATACGAATGGGTTTTATTTCATTTACTTTGCCGCCCTCGGTAATAACAGATTCAGGACTAATTTGAGGGCCGAATTCTTCTTGTATAAGAGGTGCCAATCGTTACATAACCTTTTTTATTTTTTTCGGAACTTCTTTCGTTTGCAAATTAACGTCTTCTTTTCGTAGCTCTTTAAAGAGTGAAGTAATCATAAGGACGACTACGATAGAAAATGGTAGTGCTGCGATGATCGCTGCAATTTGCAGCGCATTTAATCCTCCAGCTTGTAATAAAATAGCTGCGATGATCGCGATTGTTAATCCCCATATAAGTTTTAAACTATTTTTTGGTGATAAGCTTCCGTTACTCGTTTGCATAGAAACGACAAATGTTGCTGAGTCAGCAGAAGTAACGAAAAATGTGGCTACTAAAATTAACCCGATAATTGTTAAAAATGTAGAGAACGGTAGATGTGAAATAACAGCAAATAATCCAATCTCTGTCCCGTTTTTTGCGATTTCATCAGCTATTCCAAGCGATTGGAACATTTCCATATGGATAGCGGTACCGCCAAATACTGCAAACCAAAATGTACAGATAAGAGTTGGGACTAATACAACTCCAATAATAAATTCTTTTATTGTGCGCCCTTTAGAAATACGAGCGATGAATGTACCGACGAATGGAGACCAAGAGATCCACCATCCCCAATAGAAAATAGTCCAGTTTTCTATCCAAGAAGAAGATTTTTCATTAAATGCTCCTAAATTTAATCCCATACTAGGTAAAGCTCCAATATAAGAACCGAGTGTAGATGTGAAATATTTCATAATAAATACAGTTGGTCCTAAAAGTAAAAAGGAGACGAGTAATATACCTGCAAGAGAGAAATTTAAGTTACTCAAATATTTAATCCCACGATCTAAGCCTGTTTGTGCACTTGTTAAATATAAAACAGCGAAGATGGCGATAAGTATGAGCTGTGTAAGTAAAGTGTTATGAATAGAAGGGAATAAATAGCTTAATCCTCCGGCGATTTGTTGAGCACCAATCCCAACAGATGGCACAATACCGAATACAGTGGCTAAAACAGCTAAAATATCAACTGTTTTTCCGATAGGAGAATTTTTCGATCGATTAAATAATGGAGTAACTGTAGCCCCAATTGTGCTACCTTTTTGTTTGCGGAATGTGAAATATGCAATTGTTAAAGCAACCATTGCGTATAGTGACCATGGAAAGAGACCCCAGTGGAAAAATGAATATTGCATAGCGAGCTTGGCGCTTTCCTCTGTACCTGCTTTTCCTGTTAGTGGATCTGTAAAATGTGAAATCGGTTCAGCGATTCCATAAAAGAGGAGTCCAATTCCCATTCCTGCCCCAAATAACATGGATAGCCAAGATGGATAACTATACTTTGGTTTTTCACCATCTTTACCAAGACGAATAGAACCGTACTTAGAAAATGCTAAATAAGCGGCTAAAATAATCATTGCGGTCATAAGTAGAGAGTAAAACCATCCAAATTTATTAAGGATAAATGAATTTAAGGAAGATGTAACGCTTTGTAAATCATAGCCTTGTATCCAACTTGCCGGGGTAATTCCCCATATGATGAATAATGTTGTTAGCAAGATGGAGATATAAAATACACTGTTTTCTTTTTTTATCATAGAATCCCACCCTTGTTTAATAAAGTTAACAATTATATTAATCATAACAATTAAAGAAATAATTGTCAAAAAATTCTCTTTTTATTACGTGAAAGGATTCGGATTACTTTCGGGAGAAAAAAGGGAATTTGTTCACGATATGTACAAAATGTAGGAAGAAATAATATGAAATATTGCATTTTATATTGTTGTATCTAGATTTTATGTTAAATTCGTGAATGGAATATTTGAATAGGGGGCAAGGATATGAACAAGAAATCAAAAATTAATAAAGTAATGCTTAGCATTAGTACAATGGCTCTATCGCTGGGGGCAATTCAAACTCATGCATCAGCAGAAGAAAAGGTGCCATATAATGTATTGCATTCGAAACCAGTTGGAATTGAAAAACCAGTAGATGAGATTGGACACGTTTCTAAAGCGGAGGAAACATTATCGTTTGAAGAACGGTTAAAAGTAGGAGATTTTTCACAGCGACCAGCATCTATTCCGAACAAAGCGGCAGTAAAGCAAGTTAAAGAAAGCTATTCAATGGCTGATTTAAACAAAATGAATAATCAAGAATTAGTTGAAATGTTAGGCAGTATTAAGTGGTATCAAATTACAGACTTATTCCAGTTTAATGAAGATGCAAAGGCCTTTTATAAAGATAAAGGGAAAATGCAAGTCGTTATAGATGAATTAGCTCATCGAGGTAGTACGTTTACGAGAGATGATTCAAAAGGAATTCAAACATTTACGGAAGTGTTACGTTCAGCTTTTTATCTAGCATTTTATAATAACGAATTAAGTGAATTAAATGAAAGAAGCTTCCAGGATAAATGTTTACCTGCTTTAAAAGCAATTGCGAATAACCCAAACTTTAAGCTAGGTACAGATGAGCAAGATACAGTCGTATCTGCATACGGAAAATTGATTAGTAACGCTTCAAGTGATGTTGAAACGATTCAATACGCAGCTAATATTTTAAAACAATATAATGATAATCTTCATACGTATGTAGGCGATCGTATGAAAGGACAAGCTGTATACGATATTATGCAAGGGATTGACTATGATATACAGTCTTACTTAATTGAGGCTCGTAAAGAAGCGAATGAAACGATGTGGTATGGAAAAGTAGATGGGTTTATTAATGAAATAAATCGTATTGCTCTTCTAAATGAAGTAACACCAGAAAATAAGTGGCTCGTTAATAATGGAATTTACTTTGCTAGTCGTTTAGGGAAGTTTCATAGCAATCCAAATAAAGGATTAGAAGTTGTGACACAGGCAATGCATATGTATCCACGTTTAAGTGAACCGTATTTTGTCGCAGTAGAACAAATTACAACAAATTATAACGGAAAAGATTATAGCGGGAATACAGTAGATTTAGAGAAAATACGTAAAGAAGGAAAAGAGCAGTACTTACCAAAAACGTATACATTTGATGATGGATCTATCGTATTTAAAACAGGAGATAAAGTATCGGAAGAAAAAATTAAGAGACTATACTGGGCTGCAAAGGAAGTAAAAGCGCAGTATCATCGTGTAATTGGGAATGATAAAGCGTTAGAGCCGGGCAATGCAGATGATATATTAACGATCGTAATTTATAACAGTCCAGAAGAGTACCAATTAAATAGACAACTGTATGGATATGAAACGAACAACGGTGGAATTTATATTGAAGAAACAGGAACATTCTTTACATATGAACGTACGCCAGAACAAAGTATTTATAGTTTAGAAGAATTATTCCGCCATGAGTTTACCCATTATCTTCAAGGGAGATATGAAGTGCCAGGTTTATTCGGAAGAGGAGATATGTATCAAAATGAAAGGCTAACTTGGTTCCAAGAAGGAAATGCAGAGTTTTTCGCAGGATCTACTCGTACGAATAACGTTGTACCAAGAAAGAGTATAATTAGCGGATTATCATCTGATCCTGCAAGCCGTTATACAGCAGAGCGTACACTATTTGCTAAATACGGTTCTTGGGATTTCTATAATTACTCGTTCGCATTGCAGTCTTACTTATATACGCATCAGTTTGAAACATTTGATAAAATTCAAGATTTGATTCGTGCGAATGACGTGAAAAATTATGATGCATATCGTGAAAATCTAAGTAAAGATCCTAAGTTAAATAAAGAGTATCAAGAGTATATGCAGCAGTTAATTGATAATCAAGATAAATATAATGTACCGGAAGTAGCAGATGATTATTTAGCTGAACATGCACCGAAATCGTTAACTGAAGTGAAAAAAGAAATTAGTGATACGTTGCCTATGAAAGATACAAAAATGACAAAACATAATTCTCAATTCTTTAATACATTTACATTAGAAGGTACGTATACAGGTAGTGTCACAAAAGGTGAATCAGAAGATTGGAAAGCAATGAGTAAAAGAGTAAATGAATCTTTAGAACAATTGGCGCAAAAAGAATGGAGTGGCTACAAAACTGTTACAGCATACTTCGTCAATTATCGTGTGAATAGTTCAAATGAATTTGAATATGATGTAGTCTTCCATGGAATCGCAAAAGATGATGGAGAAAATAAAGCTCCAACGGTTAATATAAATGGCCCTTATAGCGGTCTTGTAAAAGAGGGAATTCAATTTAAAAGTGATGGCTCAAACGATGAAGATGGAAAAATTGTTTCTTATTTATGGGAATTTGGAGATGGAAGCACAAGTGCAGAAGTGAATCCAGTACATGTATATGAAAGAGAAGGTTCTTATAAAGTATCGTTAAGAGTAAAAGATGATAAAGGCAAAGAGAGCAGAAGCGAAACAACTGTTACGATTAAAGATGGAAGTTTAACAGAATCAGAACCAAATAATCGTCTAGAAGAAGCAAATCGTATCGGGCTAAATAGTACGATAAAAGGCAGTCTTATTGGCGGGGACCACACTGATGTTTATACATTTAATGTAGCATCAGCGAAAGATATCGACATTTCTGTTTTAAATGAGTATGGAATTGGGATGACATGGGTACTTCACCATGAATCAGATATGCAAAATTATGCAGCTTACGGTCAAGCCAATGGGAATCATATAGAAGCGAAATTTAATGCAAAACCAGGCAAGTATTACTTGTATGTATATAAATATGATAATGGTGATGGAACGTACAAATTATCAGTAAAATAAGTGTCTTTCCAATGTATGTTTAACTTTACTTTTTGTGGAAAATAGTATATTATATAGATATATAATATATCGGTTATTTTCTAGGAGGAGCCTGTCACAATGGGTTTCTCCTGTTCTTTTTTAGAGGCCTGTACTGCAGGCTTTTCTTTAAAGGTTAAATAACTGAAAATTAAGAACAATAATCTTTGGAAGAGGTGGGGCATACACATAACAAAAAAGGGATTGTTTAAGAGAGGGGGATAAGAAATGGTTTTGTTTGGTTATCCACTTGAGACAATTTATTTATATGGATTTATTATTGCTACTATACTCACTGTGATTTATATCTTTTTTGGGGATATATTTGAATCCATATTTAGTTTTGGAGGCGGATCGGTATCCGTTGTTACTTTATTACTTAGTTTTTTCGCCATGTTATGTGGACTTAGTTATATAGGAGAATATTTATTTTCCTTTAATAGTATTCTTATTTTCGTGGCTGCATTTGCTATATCCTTTATTGGTGTATTCATAATGAAAATATTAATTTTAAAGCCGATTGCAGAGGCTGAACAAAATACTGTGCAACGTATGGATGAATTCATTGGTTGCAAGGGAGAAGTCATTACGACAATTCCTACAGAAGGATTTGGTGAAGTATTAATATCCTCCCAATTTGGAAGTAATGCAATTCCAGCTAAAACAATTGGGAAAAAAGATATTTCACAAGGAACTGAAGTTATTATTGAGGGAGTCCAAGATGGTGTTTTGCTTGTACAAAACATCGCTTATTCTTTAAAAAAACCAAAATTATAAGGGGGAATTCACATGACGATTCCATTAATTATTGGTGGAGTTTTACTCGCAATTTTAATTCTACTCATTTTAGTATTCATTACGAAGTATCGAACAGTTGGACCAGATGAAGCGTTAATTGTTACAGGGAACTGGCTTGGTGGTGGGAAAAATGTAGTTACCACTGATGATGGAAAGAAGATTAAGATTATTCGCGGTGGCGGTACATTCGTAGTGCCAATCATGCAAAGAGCAGAACCTTTAAGCTTACTAAATTACAAGTTAGAAGTGGGCACACGCGATACGTATACGAAGCAAGGTGTTCCAGTTACAGTAAATGGTGTTTCTATTATTAAAGTAGGTTCTACAATTGAAGAAGTATCGACAGCAGCTGAGCAATATTTAGGAAAAGAAACAGAAGAGTTAAAAGTAGAAGCGAAAGAAGTTTTAGAAGGTCATTTACGTGCGATTTTATCTTCTATGACAGTAGAAGATGCGTATAGTAATAGAGAGCAATTTGCGCAAAAAGTGCATGAAGTAGCTTCTACAGATTTAAAGAAAATGGGTCTTCGCATCGTTTCCTTTACAATTAAAGAAATCATGGATAAGAACGGTTACTTAGATGCACTTGGTCAGCCACAAATTGCGACGGTTAAGCGTGATGCAACAATTGCAAATGCAGAGCGTGAAAAGGAAGCTCGTATTGAAAAAGCTCGTGCTGAGAAAGAAGCGAAAGAAGCTGAATACCAACGTGATGCCCAAATCGCTGAGGCTGAAAAACATAAAGAATTAAAAGTACAATCTTATAAGAGAGAGCAAGAACAAGCTCGTGCAGATGCGGATCTTTCTTACGAATTACAACAAGCGAAAGCGCAACAAGGTGTTACAGAAGAGCAAATGCGTGTTAAAATCATTGAGCGTGAGAAACAAATTGAATTAGAAGAAAAAGAGATTGCGCGTCGTGAAAAGCAATACGATGCAGAAGTAAAGAAAAAAGCAGATGCAGATCGCTATGCTGTTGAGCAATCAGCGGAAGCAGAAAAAGTAAAACAAATGAAAAAGGCAGATGCGGATCAATATAAGATTGAGGCTGAAGCGAGAGCGCGTGCGGAAGAAGTACGTGTGGAAGGTTTAGCGAAGGCGGAAATCGAAAAAGCGCAAGGTCAAGCTAAAGCGGAAGTACAAAAAGCACAAGGTACGGCGGAAGCAGATGTTATTAGGTTAAAAGGTTTAGCAGAAGCAGAAGCGAAACAAAAAATTGCAGAGGCATTTGAGTTATATGGCCAAGCGGCAATTATGGATATGGTACTTAAAATGCTTCCAAGTTATGCGAAGGAAGTTGCAAGCCCACTTAGTAACATTGATAAAATTACAGTTGTTGATACAGGCGGCGGTGGTAAAAATAGCGGCGCCGGAAAAGTTGCAGGTTATGCGACTGATTTAATGGCAACGATGCAAGAAACATTAAAAGCTTCTTCTGGCATTGATTTAAAAGAGTTATTAGAAGGATTTGCTGGAAAAGGAGCGGTTCAACAATTATCAAACGATAAACCTATTGTATCTGTAGTAGAAGATGAGAAAAAAGAAGTAGAAAAAGAAAAAGATAAAGAATAGTATAGTGGGTGGAACCTCTAGTAAGTGAGATACTAGAGGTTCTTCTGTGAATTGTTCGAATAATTTACATTTTAATATATTGTTTTAATTATTTAATTTATATAGAATGAAAAAGGTATGTATTAATTCTTTAATAGAAAAAGAGATAAAGAGTTGATACGTTTTAATCGTATAATTTATATAAAGAAATTAAATGTAAGGTAATTACATTTAAAACGGTATGGAGGGGTAGAAATATGCTTCAAGGGAAATTAAGGAGAAGTAGTTTAAAAGCAAAGTTACTTGTGTCATTTGTTATCATTTTAGTTCTTCCAAGTATTGTAATTGGTTGGACGTCTTATCAACAAGCGAAGACAAATTTTAATGAAACAATTTTACAATCAGCGGAAGATAACGTAAAGATTTTAAATAATGTTATTAATAAAGAGATAGACAGTAAAAAGGTAGACGCAGTATATTTTACAAAGTTATTTAACGGAGTAAGTTACGGAACTGATCAGCTCCAAAATGTGCAAAATAAATTAGAAGAATATAATAAATTACATCCAGAAATAGAAGCAATTTATACGGGATCTAGTACGGGACAATTTATTCAATCACCGTCTATTCAAATGCCAGATGGATACAATCCTACCGAAAGAGATTGGTATAAAGAAGCAGCGAAAAAAAGCGGAGAAGTGGTTATCACAGCCCCATATAAGTCAAGTACAACAGGGAATATTGTTATTACAATAGCAAAACAAAATGAGGATAAGAGCGGTGTTCTCGGTATTGATTTAATTATTAATGGCATTGTAAATACTTCAAAAATGGTCAATATCGGCAAAAAAGGATATGTAGCAATCTTCGACCAATCTAAATATGTAATAGCACATCCGACGATGAAGCCAGGTGACAAAATAGAAGAAAAACTTGAGAAGGAATTGTACAAACAGGAAACAGGTGATTTTAAATTCAAACTCGATGGTGATGATCGCAATATTACCTTTATAACAAATAAGCAGACTGGATGGAAAATAGCAGGAATTATGCCTTCAAAAGAAATTATTGAAGCAGCTAATCCTATTTTCTATAAAACGCTAACTGTTATTGGTATTTCATTAATAATTGGTGGGATTTTAATTTACTTCATAATTGCTTCTATCATTAGTCCGTTAAAACAACTTGTTATATCATCGAAAAAGATTAGTGAAGGCGATTTAACAGAAACAATTACAGTTCATTCTAAAGATGAAATTGGACAGCTAGGAGAAAGTTTTAATGAGATGGCGGCATCATTACATCAGGTCATTTCCAATATAAATACTTCAGCAAGTCACGTGGCGGCATCTTCAGAAGAATTAACAGCTAGTATGAAGCAGACAAGTGAAGCGACGGAACAAATTACACAAGCAATAGAGCAAGTGTCGAGTGGGGCTGAAATACAAACGAAAGAAGTTGAAGAAGGCGCAACATTATTAGAAGAAGTTACAGAAGGAATTCAGCGTGTTGCAGATAGTTCTTCATTAGTATCCACAGCATCTATGTATACGAAGAAAAAGGCTGAAGATGGTGGGAAGTTAGTTGAACAAACTGTGAATCAAATGCAATTAATCCATGAGTCTGTTTCACAATCAGATAAAGTTATTGTTTTGTTAGATGATAAATCAAAACAAATTGGAGCAATTCTTGAGGTGATTCAACATATTGCAGAGCAGACAAATTTGTTAGCGTTAAATGCGGCAATTGAGGCTGCGAGAGCTGGTGAGCAAGGAAGAGGATTTGCAATTGTAGCAGATGAAGTACGAAAATTAGCTGAGCAATCAGGACAGTCTTCTACGGAAATTGGAAAACTAGTGAAAGAGATCCAATTTGATATAAAAGAAACGGTAAGTTCTATGAAGCAAGTTGGGACAGAAGTACAATCAGGACTTGTAGTTGCAAATGAAACGAAGCAAAGCTTTGCTGAAATATTGAAATCTACGGGTGATACAGTTGAACAAATTGATAACATGGTAGATGTAGCGAAGCAAATGACGGTAGATGCAAGACAAGTAAGTGCATCTA
This sequence comes from Bacillus cereus group sp. MYBK245-2, assembly GCF_051916145.1. Taxonomy (NCBI): domain Bacteria; kingdom Bacillati; phylum Bacillota; class Bacilli; order Caryophanales; family Bacillaceae; genus Bacillus; species Bacillus cereus group sp. MYBK245-2. Next base: position 37,806 of record NZ_JBQAGB010000010.1, read on the forward strand.
TTAATGAAATTGCAGCTACGATTGAAGAAAATGCAGCAAGCGTTCAAAATATTGCTGGTTCATCTGAAGAACAATTAGCTTCGGTAGATGAAATAAATGCAGCAGCAGTCCATTTATCACAAATGGCAGAAGAATTACAAGAGATGATTGGTAAGTTTAAAGTGTAATAACGAATGTTAAGAAACGAGGTAATAATTTTACTTCGTTTCTTTTTTTATGAAGAGAAAAAGAAAGAAATATAGAGTAACCATGTTATGATTAAGTATAATTAAAGAGACTGTATATTCTTTAAATTCTATCTTTAATCATGTTAGGGGAATGGTTTTGAAATTAAAAAAATTAAAACTACAACCGAGAATTACATTAACTATTAGTACACTAATTTTAGTTGTACTTCTGTTAACGAGTTATTTATTTTATTACATATTATCTAAAACGGTAGAAGAGCAAATTGGGAAACGGGCTTTGCATGTTGCGAAAACAGTTGCTGCTATACCAGAAATAAAGGAAGCTTTTCAAAAAGAAAATCCAGCTTCTGTCATTCAGCCGATTGCAGAAAAAATTCGAATTGATACAGATGCTGATTTTATTGTAGTTGGAAATAAAGAGGGGATTCGATATGCACACCCTAAGCGAGATAAAATAGGAGAAGCAATGGTTGGTGGAGATAACGAAGGGGTTCTATTAGAAGGGAAATCTTATGTTTCGAGAGCAACTGGATCATTAGGCCCTTCATTACGCGGAAAAGTTCCAATCCGTAATCAGGAAAATGAAATTATTGGCGTGGTGTCTGTTGGATTTTCAATGGACGATATTCATGGTGCAGTAGAAGTGTATGGAAAGCGTGTATTTTGGATTACAATAGCAGGTCTTTTAATTGGGATAATTGGTTCTATATATTTAGCAGGCAGTATAAAAAGAATGATGTTTGGTATGGAGCCAGAAGAAATTTCATCTTTATATGAAGAGCATAGTACAGTGATTCAATCTGTACGTGAAGGGATTATTGTTATTGATCAAAATGGGATGATTAGATTAGTCAATCAAGCAGCTTATGACATTCTTTCATTAGATGAACAACGAAATATTATTGGAGAATTTATTTTAGATGTAATTCCTAATTCAACGATACTAGATGTACTTCAAACTGGGGAAGAACAGTTTGATCGTCAATTAAATATAAAAGGGCAGGCTGTTATTGCGAATCGTCTACCTATTAAAGTAAAGAATAAAGTAACTGGTGTTGTATCGAGCTTACGTTTGAAATCTGAAATGGATCAGTTAACAGCAGAATTATCTCAGACGAAGCAATATACAGAGGCATTACGAGCGCAAACGCATGAATATAATAACTTATTGTATACGCTTTCAGGACTTATCCAGTTAGAATCATATGAAGATGCTTTAGAGCTTATTCATAAGGAAACGGCGGTCTATCAAGATTTTGTTCAATTTATTATGAAGCGAATTCAAAATCCATGGTTAGGTGGGATTTTAATTGGATTCTATAATAGAGCAAGAGAGTTGAAGATTGATTTTATGCTAGACAGAGAGAGTAGCTTAGACAAATTAAGCCCGCATATTGAGAGTAATTATGTCGTTTCTATTTTAGGAAATTTAATTACGAATGCATTTGAAGCGATTGAAAGAAATGAAGAACATAATAAGAAAGTAAGAATGTTTGTAACTGATATCGGAGAAGAAATAGTAATTGAAGTGGAAGACTCAGGACAAGGGATTCATGATGAGGTCATTACTAGCATATTCTATAAAGGCTTCTCGACGAAAGAAGGCGAGAAGCGAGGGTATGGATTAGCAAAAGTGAAAGAGTTAGTAGAAGATTTAAATGGAAGTATCGCAATCGAAAAAGGGGATTTAGGTGGTGCATTGTTTATTATTGCATTACCGAAAGAGAGAGGCGAGTTGTAATGGGTGAGGAGATTGAAGTATTGATTGTAGAAGATGATATTCGAATTGCAGATATTCATCGGCGTTTTACTGGAAAGATTGAGGGATTTAAAGTAATTGGAACAGCGACGACTGGGGAACAAGCGAAAGAATGGTTAGATCTTGTGAAGCCACAGCTTGTTTTATTAGACGTGTACTTACCTGATATGCAAGGAACGGAACTTGTCACATATATTAGGCATAATTTACATGATACAGATATTATTATGATTACAGCTGCATCGGAAACAGATGTAGTGAGGCACGCCCTGCGAGGCGGAGTAACAGATTATATCGTAAAACCACTTATGTTTGATCGATTTAAGACAAGTTTGGAAAATTATAAAAAAAAGCTTGTACAGTTAAAGAAAAATAATCAGTTATCTATAGAACAAATTGAACATTTATGGTCTCAAAGGGGTGTAAAGGGAAATGAAATAGAATATGCGCCGAAAGGTATAGACCCCTTAACTTTAGCAAAAATAAAAAAGCATATGTTAACAGTAAAGGAAGAAGGTATTACTGCGGAAGTGCTAAGCTCAATGGTCGGAGTAAGTAGGTCAACAGCAAGGCGCTATTTAGAGTATTTAATATCTGGGAAAAAAGTTCATGCAGAGCTTATATATGGAAGTGTGGGGAGACCAGAGAGAAGATATTTTCTTGTTTCTTCATAATAAAAAACAGTAGAGGATATATGTCCGCTACTGTTTTTTATTTTATATCGGAATAATCCCAATTACAATTCCAGTAATCAACATGACCATTGTCGTTCCAACTGCCCACAATAAAGTGAAGCGTTGATGTTCACCAAAATCAACTTTAGCCATTCCGACTAATAAATAAGTGGATGCAACAAGAGGGCTTAATAAGTGAACAGGTTGCCCGAGTAAGGAAGCGCGTCCCATTTCAGCTGCACTAATTCCGTAAGTGGCAGCAGCTTTCGTTAAAATAGGTAGTACACCGAAATAAAATGCATCATTGGACATGAAAAATGTGAATGGCATACTAAGAAGAGCTGTAATAATTGGTAGTTGTGGTCCAAGAGCGTCTGGTATAAGAGTTACTACACTTTTAGCCATTGCATCTACCATTTTTGTTCCTGATAAAATCCCAGTGAAAATCCCAGCGGCAAATACGAGAGAAACAACCGCTAATACGTTTCCTGCGTGAGAAGCAATACGCTCTTTCTGTTGCTCTAAGTTCGGATAGTTAATCATAACAGCAATAGCGAAAGCGATTGTAAATAAAACAGGTAACGGCATAACTTCTAGTATGAGACAGACAAGTAAGGTAGCAGTTAATAAAAAGTTAATCCATAGAAGTTTAGGGCGCTTATGAACAGCAGCTTCTACTGTTGCAGCTTGCTCATCCATCGTTTGCATTTGTTTTAAATATTGTACATCCATAATTCCTAAACGCTTTCTTTCTTTTTTTCCAAGATAGTAAGCAACGAAAACTACCCAAAGTGCACCAGCAATCATTCCTGGTATAAGTGGTGTAAAGAGCTCTGATGCGTCTAGTCCAAGTGCACTCATAACACGAGCTGTCGGTCCACCCCACGGTGTAAGATTTGTCACGCCTGCACCTAACATAACAACCCCAGCTAATATAAGTGGATTCATTCCAAGGCGTTTATATAGTGGGTACATTGCGGAAACAGTAATCATATACGTTGTCGTTCCATCCCCATCTAATGAAACGATAATTGTAAGAATTGCTGTGCCAACAACAATTTTTAAAGGATCTCCTTTCACAAATTTCAAAATCCTACTAATGACAGGATCGAATAAACCGCTATCAATCATAATTCCAAAATATAAAATGGCAAACATAAGCATAATACCAGTAGGTGCTAGTTTTTGAATTCCTTCTAACATCATAGGTCCCATGTTTGCATAAAAGCCTCCAATTAATGCGAACGTAATTGGAATTAATATTAATGCTACTAGTGCTGACATACGTTTCGTCATAATTAAAAACATAAAGACAAATACCATCGCAAATCCAAGTAGTGCTAACATGTAATCTCCCCCTCAAAATGATTACGCTTTCAAAATAAAATAAAAATTCAGAAAAAGTTTTTTTTGTTTATCATAAAAGTATCTATTTGAATGGTAAATAATTTGAAAAATAACATCATTAGAAGCATAATTTTTATTTTGGTCATTTTGTTCACGGTAGTTAATTTGAATTTTTTAAAAATAAGCTGCTCTCCATAAGAATGGTAGAATAAGATGAAAATATTGAAGTGTGAAATAGGGAGTAGATTTTATATGAAAACAAGAATGGAAGAGATTTGTAGTTCTTATGAAGGAAAAGTAGAAGAGATTTTTGTTAATGAATCTTCTTACGTATATGAGTGGGAAAAATTAATGATGATCCGAAAAAATAACGGTGAACTTGAAAAGGTTGCAGTCGGCATCAGTGGAAATATAAGATTAGTAAATGTAGTTGTTGGGCAGCAAATTCATACAGGTACATTATTAGTTAGGTTGGAAGATGATTTATTAATTACAGGTTGTGAATGATGAGAGGTGTGTAGAGAGGACTACACATCTTTTTTGTTCTATATATTACAAAAGACACATTGTTTTTTCACAAATCGCACACAAGTTTTTGATATGCTCCTTGTAGAAGATACGGTTAGGGAGGAAATAGAATGAGAACAAAGTATGTGATGCTTGCTATATGCTTATTCTTTGTCTTTACAACTGTAGGATGTGGTAAGAAACAAGCAGAGGCTGTGGCAATTGATGAGAAACATGATAAGTGTGATATTTGCCAAATTGGGGTAATGGATAATCAATTTGCAACACAAATCATTTTAGAAAATGGAAAAGCATTAAAGTTTGATGATATCGGTTGTATGTATAAATGGATGGAGATTAATCCAGGTGAAAAGACGAAAGAAAAATTTGTTCGAGATTATGATTCGAAAGATTGGGTTTCGTTAGAAGACGCTACTTATGTATATGATAAAACAATTACAACACCAATGGCTTATAATGTCATTTCATTTAAAAACAAAAAAGATGCAGAGAGCTTTGTATCTAACTATAAGGGGAAAATTCTTTCGTATAAAGAGCTAGCAGAGCATAAATGGGAAATGAATAAAGAAATGATGGGGAACCCGAAAAAGGGAAATCACGGTGCGCATCATTAATACTAGAAAAAGACAACTATATAGTTGTCTTTTTCTAGTATTATTCAGGTGCAAATATAGAAAAGGTGTAAAATTTTTAGAAGAACGGTTACAATGGAATATAGTAACCTAAAGCAATCATTTATCCCGCTTTAATGGGCAGTAAGACCCCCACCTCAAAATGCAGTGAAAGCAAAGAAGTTAGGTGGGGGGCGGGCTGCCCATAAAAGCCCGATTGGTTCAACTAATAATCAGTGGGGATGAAGAAAACCCCCACTGATTATTAGTTGAACTTTATGTACTTTTTAGAAATGTATACAAATGCGGTAAAATCGTGCTAAACTAATTGCTTCGCTAATATAAGTTTAGATAATCCGATTAAAGAAGGAATATAAAGGGCTTATGGATAAATGTACTCAAGAAGAGTTATTGTATGTGATGGAGGAATGGTTAAGAAAACATTATCTTTCATAGGAGCTGTAGTTGTGAGAAAACAAAAAATTTTATTATGTATGTTATTAGGACTTTTAATGACGGTAGTGGCTTGCGATAAGCAAGAAGAGCCAGAATCGAAACCGGTTCATGTGAAAAACGAAAAGAAAAAAGAGAAGCATAAAGAACAGGAAGAATCTAAAGAAGAAAAAAGTATAAATTTAATGGACAAACAGTTGCTACTTTCTGCAACTCTTGGAGACACAGAAACAGCTATGAAGTTGATCCAAGATGGAGCGAATATAAATGTAGAAGGTGACAACGGAGAAACACCTGTCCTTGCAGCAACGTACCAAAATCATGTAGAGACAGTGAAAGCATTAATTGGTGCAGGGGCTAATATTGAAATTAAAGATGAGAAACAAAGCAATCCACTTCTTTATGCAAGTAGAGAAGGCTATACGGATATTGTAAAAGTATTAATTAATGCAGGAGTTAATACGAAAGAAACGACTAAGTCAGGTGGAACAGCACTTATTTCTGCATCTGAGCGTGGCCATGTAGAGGTCGTAAAAGAATTGTTAGAGCATACAGATATTGATGTGAATTATAAAAATGCTCGTGGTGGAACAGCTTTAGTAGAAGCAATCGTATTAGGAAATGGTAGTGAAAACCATAAGAAAGTAATTCAAATGCTTATTGACCACGGGGCAGATGTAAATATGGCCAATAAGGAAAATATTACGCCACTGCAATATGCTGAAAAAAGAGGTTTTAAAGATATTGCAAATATGTTGAGGGCAGCTGGAGCGAATGAAGTAGTACAGCCACAACAACCAGTAGAATAAAAAACGAAAAATAATCCCATTTAGATAGACAGAATGAAGAAATCAGTTAGCATGATGGATTCAGTAATGTGTATGTAAATGGGATTTTTATTTTGAGCATGAAAAATAGATTGTAAATGGTATATGAAGTAACTAAGGAGGATATAAATGAGGCTCTCAGAACTTGATTTAATAGCAATTCAAGTAGAGGTTTTATTTGTTCATAATCAAGTAGGGAAAATGAAATATGTAAATGAACAAGGAAATCCGAAAGCACCACGTTTTTTTCTTGGCAGAACTCGTGAAGGGAGTATAACGAGATATCATTGTGATCTGGATGATGAAATGGTAAGTAAGATTGAGAACTTAATTCGAGAACCTTCAAATCATATAGAGGTAGCAAAGATTATTCATGTATTAAATGAAGAAAGAACAGTAAAAAATATTTGGATGGGCCCTGCTTTCATGTTCTCTAATAATTTACATAAGCCAACTAGAACAATACAGATAACAGAGAAGAATAAAGAGCTTTTACGAGAAAATTTTCCTCATCTAATAGAACAGATGGAGTGGAGGCAACCTTACTTTGCAATTGTAAAAAATGAAAAGGTAGTTTCTATATGTTGCAGTGCTAGGAGTACGCCTGTAGCTGCTGAGGCGAGTGTGGAAACTTTAGCAGAGTTTCAAGGGAATGGATATGGTACTGATGTTGTTACAGCCTGGGCGATATCAATACAAGAAGATAAACGCATTCCACTTTATAGTACTTCTTGGGATAATTATGCTTCACAAGCAGTTGCAAGAAAACTAAAACTGATTAACTATGGAATGGATTTGCATATTACTTAAATTTTAAAGATAGTGGTTTACTGTTGGGGGTTTATTTTTATATCTAGATTAATGTTAAGGGGATATGGTGAATATTAACATTCGGTTAACGGCTAATTAACAATCTATCAAAACTGACTTAATAAATGCGTAATATAGTAAAGGTAATAAAATAACTAGGGTAGAGAACATTTGAGAACACCCGCTTACATATAACGTGCCACTTTCTTAGGTGTGCTCTATTCCCTAGAGTTCAAATAAGGAGAAAGGTGTTCTATGTAAGTAGGTGTTTTTAGTTTGGATAAAAACAGAAAAGTTAGGTGGAATGTATGTTTAAAGAACCTTATATTGCGATGATAAAGGATTGGAAAGGATACAACACATACAAAAAATTACCGAAAACAGTTTTTCTTATGACGGGTTCAATGCTGGAATTACCAGAGCGTGTATATGAATTACAGAAACATGGACATGATGTCTTTCTTCATTGTGATTTTATACAAGGTTTAAATACGAATACAGAGGAAGCACTTTTGTATATTCAAGACGTTATCGGAGCACAAGGCATTATTTCAACAAAAGGATCGACAATTCGAAATGCCAATAAAATTGGATTAAAAACGATCCAACGTATTTTTATTGTCGATACTTTATCTCTTACAAAATCAATTGAAAATTGTAAAACGACTAAACCGAATGCAGTAGAGATTATGCCTGGTATTATGCCTTCCATTATTAAGCAGTTAGCAGAGGAAATAGAATTTCCTATCATTGCAGGCGGATTGATTCAAACGCGAGAAGATGCAGAAGTTGCCATTCGTGCAGGAGCGAGTGCGATTTCGACGAGTCACTATGAAGTATGGATACAAGAAGAAAAAAGGAGTGCAATCTTGTGATTGAATTGAAAAATGTTTCAAAGGTATATAAAAATGCAGAAGAGACAGCGGTTAAGGGTGTATCGGTTCACATTAAGAAGGGCGAGTTTTTTGTTTTAGTTGGGCCTTCAGGATGTGGGAAAAGCACATTATTACGAATGATCGCTGGCCTAGAAGAAATTTCTTCGGGGGATTTAATTATTAATGAACGTGTTGCTAATGATTTAGAGCCGAAAGATCGTAATCTATCAATGGTATTTCAAAATTATGCACTATACCCACACTTATCTGTAGAAGAAAATATTTTATTTGGACTTAAGGTAAGGAAAGTACAAAAAGAAGAGCGGCAAAAGAGATTAATGGAAGCTATTGAAATGGTAGGGCTGAAAGAGTATGTGAAAATGAAACCAGGTCAATTATCAGGTGGACAAAGACAGCGTGTTGCGCTTGCTAGAGCAATCGTGAGCCAAGCACCGATTTGTTTAATGGATGAACCACTTTCGAATTTAGACGCGAAATTACGTGCGCAAATGAGAATTGAAATTAGAGAAATTCAGCAGCGTTTAGGAATTACAATGATTTACGTTACTCATGATCAAATAGAGGCGATGACTATGGGGGACCGTATCATGGTTTTAAATAAAGGAAGTATACAGCAAGTTGGAACACCGCTTGACATCTATAACGAACCAGCAAATGAATTTGTTGCAAGTTTTATAGGGTCTCCTTCGATGAATATAGATGATGGAGAAGTAGACAAAGAAAAAGGTGTATTACATATAGGGCAATTGCAAATTCCGTTATCTATTGGACAGTTAAAGCAATTACCAGAAGGAATAATTCGCATAGGCATGCGTCCTGAGCATATTGCCCTGTCTGAGGAAGGACAAGAAGTTACGCTACAATCTGTAGAAGTATTAGGCAACGAATCTATATTAAACTTCGCAATAAATGGAACAACTTGGAGTGCAAAAGTCATTGGACAGCTACTCCTGAACAAAGGTGACAAAGTAAAATTATTATTCTCACAAGATAAGTTATGCTTCTTTCATCAAAATACGAATGAACGATTAAAAGTGGTAGCTGAAGAAGAGTTGAAAGTGGTGGCGAAATAATGATTGAAGTAGGCAAGTTACCAGCCCAAGCAAAGGTGGTAAAAAAGAAGAATTTATGGAGTAGAACGAAAGAGTTAAGAATAGGATTATTATTTTTAGCGCCATCTATTTTATTGTTCTCGATTTTTCTTTTTTATCCATTATTTAGGACGATTTACTATAGCTTTTATTTAACAGATATACACGGAGAAGCTAATCTTTTCGTTGGCTTAGAAAATTATCAATACTTATTTTCTGATCCTGCTTTCTACAAAAGCATAAAGTCAACTTTATTATTTGTTGTATATACAGTGCCTACGAGTATTATACTCGCTTTATTTCTTGCATTGATTGCAAATGGAAAAGTAAGAGGTATTGGGGTATTCCGTGTGTTATTTTCTTCCACTATGGGAATATCAGTAGCTGCTAGTGCGGTGATTTGGCTATTTTTATTTCATCCAAGTGTCGGATTATTTAATAATATATTAGCCTCTATGAATCTACCTGCAATCGCATGGTTAACGAGTCCAGATTGGGCATTGTTCTCTGTATCAGTTACAACGGTTTGGGTGAATACAGGATTTGCATTTTTAGTTATATTAGGTGGTTTACAAAACATTGATACGTCTTTATATGAAAGTGCATCTATAGATGGTGCTAGCTATTTATATAAGCTTCGTCGTGTTACATTACCGATGCTATCACCAACTTTATTCTTTATCGTGACAGTAACGTTAATTAGTGCGTTCCAAAGCTTCGGACAAATTGATATTTTAACGCATGGTGGACCAAATGATGCAACGAATTTAATTGTATATTCGATTTATAAAGAGGCATTTGTGAATCATCAATTTGGAACAGCAAGTGCACAAGCGATGGTATTATTTATTTTCATTTTCATTGCTACATTACTTCAATTCAAGTTTGCTGAGAGAAAGGTGCATTATAAATGATCGTTAAACAGTGGAAACAAAATTTCCTATTATACATGCTGCTCATTATTAGTGCAGTAATGGTGTTTTTTCCTGTACTCTATGCATTTTTAATAAGCTTTATGACACCAGACGATATTCAAATGAGAAGGTTATTTCCGACTCAATTTACTTTTGATAATTTTATTAATATTTTTCAAAAAGTACCGCTTTTTACATACTTATATAACAGTTTAGTTGTATCGACAGTTGTTATGATTGGACAACTTATAGTATCAAGCTTAGCAGCGTATGCTTTCGTCTTTCTTCAGTTTAAAGGAAGAAATCTTATTTTCTTCCTGTTTATTTCAACGATGCTTATTCCGTGGGAAGCGACGATGGTACCTAACTTTTTAACGATTCAAAACTTTGGTTGGATCAATAGCTTCGCTGGAATGACAGTGCCGTTTTTTGCAACAGCTTTCGGTATTTTCTTACTACGTCAACACTTTATGACGCTTCCGAATGAACTGAAAGAAGCTGCTTTTATTGAAGGGATTGGAAATGTAAAGTTTTTATTTAGCGTTGTAATTCCGTATTGTAAAACGAGTTTTATTACGCTTGGAGTATATAGTTTTTTAACAACATGGAATATGTACTTATGGCCACTTTTAGTGACCACTGATGAAAAGGTAAGAACAGTCCAAATTGGTGTGAAGCAGCTTCAGTCTCAAGAAGTTGCAACTGATTGGGGAAGCGTAATGGCCGGTGTTACGGTTATCGTAATTCCGACATTGATTCTACTATTTTTAGGGCAAAAGCAATTACAACAAGGATTAACAAAAGGTGCAATTAAATAACTAAGAGAAGGTGAGATTAAAATGAGTCTAGTTAAAAAAGGTGCTGCTCTATTAATGATAGCAACAATGGCATTATCTAGTGCAGCTTGTTCAAATAGTAAAACAGAAGGAAAACCGGAAGCGCAGGCAAAAGTAGCACCAGTTGAAAAAAATGGTGATAAAACTGTAATTCGTTTTTGGCATGCGATGGGTGGAAAAACACAAGGTGTGCTAGATGGGCTTGTTGCAGACTATAATAAGTCGCAAAATAAATACGAGATAAAGGCGGAGTTCCAAGGGACATATGAAGAGTCTTTAACGAAATTTAGAACGATGTCTGCAACGAAAGAAGCGCCAGCTCTTGTTCAGTCGAGTGAAATTACAACAAAATATATGATTGATAGCAAAAAGATTACGCCAATTGATAGCTGGATAAAAAAAGATAAGTACGATACTTCAAAATTGGAAAAAGCAATTACAAATTATTATTCAGTTGATGGAAAAATGTATTCTATGCCATTTAATTCGTCTACACCAGTATTAATTTATAATAAAGATGCTTTCGCAAAGGCGGGCTTAGATCCAGAGAAAGCTCCAAAAACATATGCGGAATTACAAGAAGCAGCGAAAAAGTTAACGATTAAAGAAGGCGGAAATGTAAAACAATATGGATTTTCAATGCTGAATTATGGTTGGTTCTTTGAAGAGTTGTTAGCGACACAAGGCGCTTTATATGTAGATAATGAAAATGGTCGTAAAGATGCTGCAAAGAAAGCTGTATTTAATGGTAAAGAAGGACAAAAAGTATTTGGGATGCTAGATGAGTTAAATAAAGCTGGTGCACTAGGAAAGTATGGAGCAAGTTGGGATGATATTCGTGCGGCGTTCCAGTCTGGACAAGTTGCTATGTATTTAGATTCTTCAGCAGGTGTTCGTGATTTAATTGATGCATCTAAGTTTGATGTAGGCGTTTCATATATTCCATACCCAGAAGATTCAAAACAAAATGGTGTTGTTATTGGTGGAGCATCATTATGGATGACGAATATGGTTTCAGAAGAAACACAACAAGGTGCTTGGGACTTTATGAAATATTTAACGAAGCCAGACGTACAAGCAAAATGGCATACTGCAACAGGCTATTTCTCTATTAATCCAGATGCATATAATGAACCATTAGTAAAAGAGCAATATGAAAAATATCCACAGTTAAAAGTAACAGTAGATCAATTGCAAGCGACGAAACAATCTCCAGCAACACAAGGTGCTTTAATTAGTGTATTCCCAGAATCACGAGATGCAGTTGTAAAAGCATTAGAAGCAATGTATGACGGAAAGAATAGTAAAGAAGCGTTAGATGAAGCTGCCAAAGCGACAGATAGAGCAATTAGCATTTCAGCTCGTACGAGTCAAAAATAAGAGAAAGCCGTATCCGAAAAAGGATACGGCTTTCTTTAGGAGATAAGGGATCAAAAAAATGAAGAAGTCTTATCTCTTTTATATGAGTAAAGGGTCTAGAATGAATCTTGTCCTTTTCATTATTTGTTTAACTCCATTGCAACTTGTTTGCCATTTACGAAAACCTCTGCCACTGCTACCATAACTTCCATCACTTTTTTCATATCTCATCTCTCCTTGTTTTTTGTTTCATTTCTTACTTTTAGTATAAGGAAATATAGCAATCGCAACTATCGAATTGGATGACAAGAGACTTACATTGTTGTAAGGATAATCGTTGTATCTGTAATAAATACGGTTTTAATCTATAATTCTGAAGTTTCTGTCGTTTTGAACTATAATTAGAAAGAGGGGTGATAATATGAAAAGAATTCTTGTTATTAGTGATATTCATGGAGAAATAGAAAAGTTCGAACAGTTACTGGAAGAAGCTCAATACGATGCAAAACAGGATCAATTAATTTTACTGGGAGATTATGTGGATCGTGGTCCAAATGCGCGTGCAGTAATTGAAAAAGTAAAAGAGTTAAAAGAAGATGGAGCCTTCGTTCTAAAGGGCAATCATGAAGATATGATGATTAAGGCGTTAACGACTGATGAGGAACGTTCATGGAACCATTGGGTAAAAAGGAATGGTGGAGACAAGACGTTATACAGCTATGGATTTGTAGAAGAAGATATTGTGGTTAATGAGGAGAATTTCCAAAAAAAGATTTTACAATCTCGTGTATTAGATGAACATGTAAAGTTTATTCAGGAATTAGATCATTACATTGAAACAGAAAAGTATATATTTGTACATGCTGGTGTTGAGCCATTGAAACGAGTTTCTGAATGTGAACCATATACGTTAATGTGGATTCGTAATGAGTTTCATAGTGGGTATAGTGGTGAAAAGGTTGTTGTATTTGGTCATACGGAAACAAAAACGCTTCACGGTAGTGAGAATTGTGGCGTATATTTTGGGAGCAATCGTATTATAGGAATTGATGGCGGTGCTGTATATGGCGGCCAGCTAAATTGTTTAGAATTGCCGAGCAAAAGGGTATATGTAGTAAAAAATTGAAAGAGATAAGGGAAATCTTATTTCTTTCAATTTTTTATTAAGGTAAATTTAAGGAAGAGTCTTTATAATTAATCTTTAAAATTCTGTATCAAGAAAAAGTGTAGAACGAATTAAAAATGAAGTTACAAAATATGATTATATTCTTTTGTTAGGAAAAGCAGGAATGTGATTATAAATAGAATCGAACGATATGGTGGAAGGTGAGAATATGCGCTTACTCGTAGTAGAAGATAATGCTTCTTTATTAGAGTCCATTGTCCAAATATTATGCGATGAATTTGAAGTAGATACAGCATTGAATGGAGAAGATGGATTATTTCTAGCATTACAAAATATATATGACGCTATTTTACTTGATGTGATGATGCCAGAAATGGACGGTTTTGAAGTAATTCAAAAAATACGTGATGAAAAGATTGAAACACCTGTCTTATTTTTGACAGCGAGAGATTCTTTAGAAGATCGCGTGAAAGGGTTGGATTTTGGCGGGGATGACTATATCGTTAAGCCGTTTCAGGCCCCAGAATTAAAAGCAAGAATTCGTGCTTTATTAAGGCGAAGTGGTAGTTTAACAACGAAGCAGACTATTCGATATAAAGGGATTGAACTGTTCGGAAAAGATAAAGATGTTCAAGTAGATGGACAAAGTATGAAGCTAACATTAAAACAATATGAGCTTTTAGAGTACCTTGTTCAAAATAGCGGAAAGATTTTAATGCGTGAACAAATTTTTGATCGTGTTTGGGGATTTGATTCAGATACGACAGTGGCAATTGTAGAAGTGTATGTACATCATTTACGTAAAAAATTAGAGCCATTCGGTTATCAGAAAGATATTCAAACCGTTCGAGGTATTGGATATATATTAAAAGAACAATGAAAAAGGGAAGTATGTTTCAGAAGACGCGTATTCGATTGACTATATTGAATTCATTAGTATTTATCATTTTGATAGGCGTATTAGGTAGTATCATTTATTCTTACACATATAAGCGTATTTATAGTGGAGTAAATGAATCGATAGAAAAAGCCGTTCAACATAGAAAGAATGCAGATGATAAAAAACTACCTAAAAAAATTAGGGGATATCCTCCAATTGGGGATCCAAGGATAATTGAGTTAACTTGGATGGGAAACACGGTGGAGATAGATATTGAAAACGGCAAACGTCGTTTTATCTTTGAAGATAATTTGGAAAAGTTTTCTCCAAAGAAATTAGGAACTTTGCAAGATATAGAAGTACAAGGACAATATTTTAGAATATTTGCATTTCAGAAAGATGCAAAAATAATTCAAATTGCAAGGGATATAACAGCTGAAAAAGAAATGTTACATACTTTATTTTTAATTCTTGTGATAGGTTGTAGCGTAGGAAGTTTATGTGCAATAGGAATTGGCTTTTTCTTAGCTGGTAGGGCACTTGTACCCATTCAAAATTCATGGGAAAAACAGCAGCAATTCGTTTCTGATGCATCACATGAACTAAGGACACCGCTTGCAGTTATTCAATCAAAAACAGATGTTTTATTCCAGTCACCATCCTCTACCATAGAAGAAAAAGCGATGGATATTTCTACAATTTCAAAAGAATGTAGGCGGTTATCGAAACTTGTTAGTAATTTATTATTGCTAGCACGTTCTGATTCTAATCAAATTGAGATGGATAAGAAAACATTTGAACTCGATAAATTGTTAGAAGAAATAGTAGCTCCATATAAGGAGATTGCTTCTTATCAAGAAAAAGAAATGATATTAAAAGTAGAACGTGGCGTATCTTTTATGGGTGATAGAGAGCGGATTCATCAAATGATGGTCATATTGTTAGATAATGCGATGAAGTATACGAATGAAGGTGGTCATATTCAAATCGATTGTACGCAAATGAACAGTTCAATTCGTATACGAGTGAAAGATGATGGGATAGGAGTGAAAGATGAGGATATCCCAAAACTATTTAATCGTTTTTATCAAGGGGATAAAGCGAGAAGTGCGTCAGAAGGAGCGGGATTAGGCCTTTCAATCGCGAACTGGATTGTAGAAAAGCATTATGGGAAAATATTAGTAGAGAGCAGATGGGGAGAGGGTACTTGTTTTGAAGTGATTCTTCCGAAAAACCAAAGAATATAAGTGAGAAGACGATCTTGTTTTTACAAGGTCGTCTTTTTTTAAGGGAAAGTTAAGAAACTATTTTTAACATGTATTGTATACGGAAAGTTCGCCCTATAAAGAAGCGATTATAAAAAGGTATTTGAGTAGATTACATTGATCATAGTGTTATTTCGATTATGAATAGGGAATGATGGAAAAGAAAGTGTAAGAGGGAGGAATTAATTTTGAAAAAGAAAATGATGATGGTATTCACTATTGGAGTAATGAGTTTAAGTATATTAGGGGGTGCCTCTCCTTCTGAAACATCAAAAGGAAAGACAGATTACAAGCAGCGCAATAAAGAACAATTAAACAATGGAAAGATACATGCTGTGCATACAGAAGAAAAGGCGGAGAATTTAGGGATTGAAACGGCAGGGAAAGAACAAATTACGCTAGAAAAAGAAATCCATGAGACGGAAGTAGGAAGAGAAGCGAAGCAGCTAGGAATTTCAATTGAAGGAAAAGATGTTGGAACTCTTTCAGAAGAAATCTATGAAACAAAAGTGAAGCAAGAAGCGTTAAAGTTAGGCATATCAATAGAAAACACATCAATTGTAAATTTGATTACTCAAATTAATACGATTAAAATTAGCGATGAAGCGGATAAATTAGGTATTTCAACAAATGGAAAAGAAATAGAGGAAATTGCGGAAGAAATCTATGGAACGAAAGTAAGAGAGGAAGCAGGGAAGTTAGGGATTTCACAAAAAGGAAAAGAGATAGAAACGTTAGCACAAGAAGTGTATGAGCAAAAAGTACAGGAAGAAGCCAAAAAATATCATATTGATTTGTATGGTAAAGATATATATCAAGTATTAAAAGAAATTAATGAACAAAAAGTATTACAAATGGCAGATGAGCTTAATATGGATAAAACGAATAGGAACGTTCAAGAATTAGCCGAAAAAATAAAAAAAGATCAGCCTGAAAAAGGAAAAGAACTAAATTTTGTACCGGTGATTCGCACGGATGCTGACGCGTTTTATTCGTATTTAACGAACTAAAAAGGGCGTGAGAGTGATACGGAGATGGAAGTGGTATATATGTATGGCTTTACTAGCTATAGCAGTATGGAATGTATATACAAATGGAATTACAAAGTATGTGGAGAAGTTAACATTCTTCAATATACAAAGCGGAAAAGAAGCGGAGTTTAGTAAGGATGGTGAAAAGGTCATCTTATCAAATGTACCTTTCATTCAGCAATTACCAGAACTAGATAGAGGCTGCGAAGTAACGAGCTTAGCGATGATGTTACAATACGCAGGCATTACAGTGGATAAGATGAAATTAGCAAATGAAATAAAGAAAGTTGATTTTATGAACGATGGTGTACGTGGGAATCCAAATGAAGGATTTGTAGGAAATATTTACACCTTTTCTGAATCAGGATATGGTGTATATCATGGACCACTTTTTCAATTAGCGAAAAAGTATTTACCTAACAAAGCTGTGGACTTAACAGGGAAGAGTATAGAAGAACTTTATAAGAGTGTAAAATCAGGACAACCGGTAGTCATGATTACAAATGCAACATTTGCGCCATTAGATGAAGATGAATTTACTACATGGGAAACAACTAGTGGAGATGTTTCTATTACGTATAATGAACATTGTGTTGTACTTGTTGGATATGATAAGGAATTTGTATATATTCGAGATCCTCTAAGTGACAGTTTAGATGTAAAAGTACCGAGAGAGAGTTTTGAAAAGGCCTGGATGCAAATGGGGAGTCAGGCGGTTAGTTATGTGAAAAGCAATTAGTAAGGAATTGTAAGCGGCGTTTTTGTGGGGGCTTTTTGTTACGAAATAAGAGAACTTCAGCATATATAATAAGCTGAAGTTCTCTTATTTTTTATGCTTAAATCTTTAGAAGTAGTGAATATGTAAAAATGCATAATTGACAAAAAAATTACATGTTATCATTATATATTGTTTTATATATGTTACTTATATAAAATTACACAAGTATTCACATTACATAAAGGAGGCTTATTATGCAAAAAATATTTAACTGGGTTAAATGTATGAGTATCAAGAAAAAATTAATCATTTCATTTTTTCTAATTTTAACTATACCAGGACTTATTATCGGTGGTGTTTCATATCAAACTGCCAAAACAAATTTTGAACAACAAATCACAGGTAAAGCAAAGGAAAACATTTCGATTTTAAATACTGTTATTTCTCAAAATATAGAAGAGAAATTTGTTGATGCAGCATACTTTGCAGACATCTTAACAGAGGATACATATCCAAACGGACAAGAAGAAATAGTAAGAACGAAGTTAGTGCAATATATAAAACTTCATCCAGAAGTAGAAGGTATTTATATTGGAACGCAGACAGGAAAGTTTATAAGAGAACCATTTATCCAAATGGATGATGGGTATAATCCAACAGATAGATCTTGGTATAAAGAAGCACATGAAAATAAAGGGAAAGTAATTGTTACTGCACCATATCAATCAGCATCTACAAAAAATATGGTAGTGACAATTGCAAAAGAAGTAAAAGATGGTAAAGGTGTTATAGGAATTAACTTAAATCTAGATAACATCTTGAAAATTTCCAAAATGATTAACATTGGTGAAAAAGGTTATGCAGTTATTTTAGATCAAAATAAGCAAATTGTTAGTCATCCATCTAGAAAACCAGGTGCAAAAGTTACTGATCCTTGGATTAAACCGATTTATGAAGAAAAACAAGGAAATGTCTCTTATACAGAACAAGATGATAAAAAGAATTTAATCTTTGCAACAAATGAGAAAACGGGCTGGAAAGTAGTTGGAGTTATGTTTGATGAAGAAATTACCCAAGCTGCGAATCCAGTATTTTATAAGACTTTTATTGTTATTGCTATCGCTATTGTATTTGGTAGTGTATTAATTTATTTCATTACAAAGTCTATTACAAGACCATTAAGAAAAATAGCTGACTCGGCACATAAAATTAGTAAGGGAGATTTAACAGAGAAAATTACAATCCATTCCAAGGATGACATTGGGAAATTAGGGAATTCCTTTAATGAAATGTCTGCCTCTTTACAAGATGTGATTACTCAAATTAGTTTTTCAGCAGAACATGTCGCTGCATCGGCTGAAGAGTTAACAGCGAGCGTACAGCAAGCAAATGATGCGACAGACCAAATTACAATTGCAATGGAACAAGTATCAGGTGGGGCTGAATCACAAAGTCAAGGTGTTGAAGAAGGTGCGGCTACATTGCAACAAGTAAATACAGCAATTCAAGATGTAACTGGAAGTGCAGAGTCAATTTCTATTTCCTCATTACATGCGCGAGAAAGAGCCAAAGAGGGAGAAGATTTAGTTGAACAAACAGCAAAACAAATGCAGTCTATTTCTAGGTCGGTATCCGAGTCAGATGCTATTATTAAACTTCTTGATGAAAAATCAAAGCAAGTAGGAGCTATTTCTGAAGCAATCCAAAACATCGCTACTCAAACGAACTTATTAGCTTTAAATGCGGCTATTGAAGCAGCAAGAGCAGGTGAACAGGGACGAGGATTTGCTATTGTAGCAGATGAAGTTAGAAAATTAGCGGAGCAGTCCGGAGAATCATCTGGAGAGATTGCAAATTTAATTGCAGAAATTAAGGCTGATATTGAACATACTGTTAAGGCGATGGATAATGTGAATGGGGAAGTCCAACAAGGCCTTGATGTTGTAACAAAAACGAAAGTAAGTTTTACGGAAATTTTAAGTTCTACTACACATATTGTTTCTCAAGTGAATCAAATGGTAGAAACAACGAAGAGAATTGCTGGAGATGCAAATGAAGTGACAAATGCTATTGATGAAATTGCAGCGGCTGCAGAAGAAAATACAGCTAGTATGCAAAGTGTTGCTGCTTCAACAGAAGAACAAATGAATTCAATGGAAGAAATTAGTTCAGCTTCGCAAAATTTAGCTGAGATGGCCGAAGAACTACAAGCGATGACTAGTAAATTTAAAGTATAATAACAGCAGATAAGTAAGGTGAAAATAATATCACCTTACTTATTTT
Organism: Bacillus cereus group sp. MYBK245-2; assembly: GCF_051916145.1. NCBI lineage: Bacteria > Bacillati > Bacillota > Bacilli > Caryophanales > Bacillaceae > Bacillus > Bacillus cereus group sp. MYBK245-2. The sequence continues at coordinate 57,402 of NZ_JBQAGB010000010.1, forward strand.
TCTATTCAGCAATTAGGGGAGTCATTAACGGGATGAAAAAAAGAAAAAGACTATGGAATTTATGGAAAACGATTACATTGTTAGTTTGTACAGTTGTAATTTTTTCTTTACTTGTGACAGATATATTAATTAGTCATAATGTAGAACGGACAACGGAGGATAGCCAGGCAGAGAAAGCAAAAACAATTGCACACATTGTGGCGAATGATTCAATTGTAATCGATGGTTTAATTGGGAAGACGGATACTGCTGCAATTCAAACGTATACAAATAGAATATTAAAAAACACAGGTGTTCAATTTATTGTAGTTATGGACATGAATGGAATAAGAAAATCACATCCAAATCCTCAAAAAATAGGTCATCATTTTATTGGGGGAGATGAAGGGCCTGCATTGAAAGGAAAGGAACATGTATCGCTGGCAGAAGGAACTTTAGGTATTTCAATGCGAGTATTTGTACCTGTATTTTCTGAAACAGGTGAACAACTTGGAGCGGTGGCCGTTGGTATTTCAGCAGATAATGTAAAAGAGAGAGTTAAGGAAAGTAGACATATCATTTATATTGGTGTCGGAGTTGGAGTACTAGTCGGAATTATAGGAGCAATATTGCTAGCTAGACATATAAAGAAAAGTTTATTCGGTCTTGAACCTCATAGGATAGCGAAAATTCTTGAAGAAAGAAATACGATGCTACAATCTGTAAAGGAAGGTATTATTGCTGTAGATAAAGAGGCAAATGTAACTTTAATAAATAATGAGGCAAAACGATTGTTTAAGAAAAGTGGATTAGAAGAAGATTTTATCGGTAAAGATGTTGAGTTATATATGCCTAATTCACGTATAAAAGAAGTATTAAAAACGGGAGAAGTACAATTAAACGAAGAACAAAATATTTATGGAATTACAATTGTGACGAATCGTGTTCCTTTATATGTAAAAGGAGAAATAGTTGGCGCAATTGCAACATTTCGTGATAAAACAGAGATTAGAAAATTAGCAGAAGAATTAACTGGTATTAGATTATATGCGGAAGCATTACGGGCACAATCGCATGAATTTATGAATAAAATGCATGTCGTATTAGGGCTTACACATATGAAGCAGTATGAAGAATTACAGAAATATATAAGCGGTATGGTATCAGAGCATCAATATGAAATTGGTGGGATTATGAAAAGAATAAAAAGTCCAGTATTTGCTGGTTTTTTACTCGGGAAACTTAGCTATGCTAGAGAGAAAAATATAAAATTAATTATAAGTGAAGATTCTTACATGCCAGAAATAGAGGATGAAAGTATTACTCATGAATTGATTACGATTGTCGGAAATTTAATTGATAATGCATTAGAGGCAGTGACGAATTGTGAAAAGAAGCAAGTTGAAGTTGAGATACAATATGGGGATACACTAACCATTACAGTACAAGATACGGGAAAAGGTATACAAGAAGAAGAAATAGGGTCATTATTTACGAAAGGTTATTCCACAAAGGGGGATAACCGTGGTTATGGTTTGTATCTTGTAAAAGAAAGTATACAGCGAATAAATGGAGAAATTCATGTGTATTCATTAGTAGGAAAGGGAACAACGATAACAATTGAAATACCTAAAGGTAGGGATGAGAGGCAAATATGATTAAAGTTTTAATTGTAGAAGATGACCCGATGGTAGCAATGTTAAATACGCATTATTTAGAGCAAGTAGGAGGGTTTGAACTTGTTCAAGCAGTGAATTCGGTAAAATCGGCGATAGAAGTATTAGAGGAATCACGAGTAGATTTAGTATTACTTGATATTTTTATGCCTGAAGAGACTGGATTTGAGCTTTTAATGTATATTCGGAACCAAGAAAAAGAAATCGATATTATGATGATTTCAGCTGTACATGATATGGGGAGTATTAAAAAAGCATTACAATATGGCGTAGTAGATTATTTAATTAAACCATTTACATTTGAACGATTTAAAGAAGCATTAACTATATATCGAGAAAAACTTACTTTCATGAAAGAACAACAAAAAATTAGTCAATCGGAATTAGATTCGTTAATTTTGCAAAAAGAAAAAAGAGAACCTACTGTCATGAAAGAGCTTCCGAAAGGATTAACGAAGCAAACGATGCAATTAATTTGGAAGAAGATCGAGTCGTTGAATGGACGAGCGTTTACAACAGATGAAATGGCGCAATTAGTTGGTGTTTCAAGAGTTTCTATTCGAAAGTATGTAATGTTTTTAACAGAAATTGGAGTATTAGAAAACGAAATGGTGTATCAACATGTAGGGAGACCGGTGAGTAAATTAAGATGTATTGACCAAAATAAAATAGCGTTTTACGTATAAGCGACTTATTATAAGTCGCTTATACTTTTTTTAATTACAAAATCAATTACAAAACTTACAAAAACTATTTTTACTATTGAAAGCGTTTTAATATTGTTATTAAGAAAACAAGGGGGTGCCATATGGGAATTCAAAAGGATGTGGAAGCGGTATCATTTTCTGGAGGAAATGAAGTACAAAGAGAATCTTTCGCTTCTAAAATTATAAATGTAAAAATCGGTGTTATACCTTTACCGTTATATGTAGTATTGGCTGCTATTATTTATGGGGCATCTGTATATAATAAATTACCAGCAGATATGATTGGTGGATTTGCAGTTATTATGATCATGGGTATTTTCTTAGGAGACATTGGGATGAGAATTCCAATTTTAAAAAATATCGGTGGTCCAGCAATACTTTCGTTATTTATTCCATCATTACTTGTATTTTTTAACTGGATGAATCCAGCTTCAATGGAAGCTGCGACTATGTTAATGAAAAAATCGAACTTTTTATATTTATATATTTCTTGTTTAGTAGTCGGAAGTATTTTAGGAATGAATCGTAAAGTATTAGTACAAGGTTTCGTTCGTATGTTTATTCCTTTAGTAGTAGGGACGTTAGCTTCTGTAGTAGTAGGGTTATTGGTCGGTTCACTATTTGGATTTGAAATGAAGCAAACATTCTTCTTTATCATTGTACCAATTGTGAGTGGTGGTATCGGGGAAGGAATTTTACCATTGTCGCTAGCCTATAGTGATATTTTAAATGAATCATCAGCAACGTTTGTATCACAGCTTATTCCAGCAGCTATTATTGGAAATATGTTCGCAATTGTGAGTGCAGGGTATATGAAGCGTTTAGGTGAGAAGAAACCGGAGCTTAGTGGTAACGGTGTATTAGTAAAAACAGACAATCAAGCAGAGTTATTAAAAGAACAAAATACAGAGAAGCCAATTGACTTCTCATTAATGGGAGCAGGTTTATTAATTGCGTGTACGTTCTTCATCTTCGGAGGATTTGCTTCTAAGTTCATCGGTATCCCTGGGGCAATCATTATGATCTTCTCGGCAGCACTTGTGAAATACTTTAAATTAATGCCCGCAAAAATGGAGCAAGGAGCATTCCATCTATATAAATTCATTTCGAAGAATTTAACTTGGCCTTTAATGGTTGGACTAGGATTACTATATATTCCGCTAAAAGACGTAGCAGCAGTTCTTTCTGTAGGGTATGTTGTTGTGTGCGCATCAGTTGTTCTTACAATGGTAGCATCAGGTTTTCTTGTAGGGAAAGTGATGAAAATGTATCCAGTTGAATCAGCAATTGTAACTGGATGTCATAGCGGTTTAGGCGGAACTGGAGATGTTGCTATTTTATCAGCTTCAAATCGAATGGAATTAATGCCGTTTGCGCAAATTTCGACTCGTTTAGGCGGGGCAGCAATGGTTGTAACAGCGACAATCTTATTAAAAATGTTTTCATGATTAAACAAGCTAGCTATATTCATATAGCTAGCTTGTCAAATTAAGGGGAGATTATAAGTATGTTAGAAAATCAAATTAATGAAAGATCATTGTTATTGCATAAAGAATTAGTAGGGAAAATTGAGATTACAAGTAAAGTAGAAGTAAATTCAGCGGATGATTTAAGTCTGACATATACACCAGGTGTAGCGGAGTCTTGCAAAGCAATTGCAGCAGATGAAGAAACAGTGTATGACTATACAGCACGTGGGAATATGGTGGCAGTTGTCTCAGACGGAACAGCGGTACTCGGTTTAGGAAACATTGGACCGAAAGCGGCTATGCCTGTTATGGAAGGAAAAAGTATATTATTTAAGAAATTTGCTAATGTAGATGCTTTCCCGTTATGTTTAGGTACGACTGATGTGGATGAAATCGTTACCCTTGTTAAAAATTTAGAGCCTACATTTGCAGGGATCAATTTAGAAGATATTGCAGCGCCGCGTTGTTTTGAAATTGAAAAACGTTTAAAAGAAGAAACGAATATTCCTGTATTCCATGATGATCAACATGGAACAGCTATCGTCGTCTTAGCAGCTGTTATTAATGCATTAAAAGTTGTTAGCAAACAAATGGATCATGTGAAGATTGTTATTAACGGTGCTGGTTCGGCAGGAATTGCAATTGGAAAATTATTATTAAAGGCTGGTGCACAGCACATTACGTTAGTTAGCTTAGAAGGTATTGTTTGTGAAGGGGAAGCATGGATGAACGAAGCGCAAATTGAAGTTTCAAAAAAGACAAATCGAGAACATGTACGTGGAACGTTAAAAGAAGCAATTCATCAGGCTGATATCTTTATCGGTGTATCTGCCCCTAATGTATTAACGAAAGAGCTTGTAAAGACGATGAATGAGAAAGCAATTGTGTTTGCAATGGCGAATCCAATTCCAGAAATCTTCCCTGAGGATGCGTTAGAGGCTGGAGCAGCTGTAGTAGGAACTGGGCGCTCGGATTATGCGAATCAAGTAAATAATGTATTGGCGTTCCCTGGAATATTCCGCGGTGCGTTAGATGTGCGTGCGACTGATATTACAGAAGAAATGAAATTAGCGGCAGCATATGGGATCGCTAACATCATTACGGACGAAGAACGTAATGCGAATTATGTAATCCCAAATCCATTAGATAAAAGAGTTGTTCCAAGTGTTGCTGAAGCAGTAGCGAAAGCAGCGATTGATTCAGGTGTGGCACGAATTACGAGAATACCAAGTTATTAATAGCTAAAAGCAGTGCCTAAAAAGGCACTGCTTTTTTGAGATAAGAAATCAAAATAATGAAGAAGTGTAAAATCATTTATTTATGTTTCCTCATTATTTATTTAATTCCATTGCAACTTGTTTACCATTTACTAAAACTTCAGTTACTGCTACGATCACTTCTATCATTTTTTTCATCTCTCATCTCTCCTCGTGTCATTTCTTACTTTAAGTATAAGAGAAGAGAGATACTTTAACTATCGAAGTATATGACGTAGAAATTACATTGTTGTAAGAAAGTGGTTTATTTTTGTCACTTTACTCAGCGGTGATTACAAACTGATCATAATATTTTTCATTTACATATATGTTTAATACCCATAATCCAGATGAAGGTAGTGACATAGTGAGAGGGAGTTCGTTTGTAGTGGAATCAATTGTATTTGAAGTAGTCCAAGTTGGTTTGGAAGTTTCTTGTTGAAAGAGTACGGGTGTTGGAGTTACTGATCCTTGCTTTAGTGCAATAATAGATAGTTTTCCAGTTGGCATTTCAGGATCTAAAAAGTACCACATCATTTCATTTTTTTCATTTGCGATAATAGGGCTATCGGCCATTGCAATTTTGTCTTCGATACCTCTTAAAGGTATTTTTTCTTGTATGAAGGAGGGTGTTTCTTCCCAATTTACATCTTTTAAAACGCTAAGGTGAAAGAAGGAAGGTGCATTAACTTGAGTGGATGACGTTGCGATAGCTTCTTTTTTAGGTAATTCTGAATCAGGTTGCAATTGCGAGCATCCAGTGATGAGAAAGAAGAACAGTAGCATAGTTCCGATTTTTTTCATGGTGCCACACTCCTAATTTTGATTGTTAGTGTAATTGTATTTGCCAGAAAGCGGGACAATTCCTTTAAAGTATAAAAAGAGGTCGTAAGTTTTGTACGACCTCTTTTGACATTTTTTATATTTGTTCAGATGTAAAGGCTGGCTCATTCTCTTTTTGCGGCATCGTTAAGAAAATAACAGAAAGAACGATACATACGCCGCCTAATAATTGATATGCTCCAAAAGATTCATTCAGCCAAGCGATTGAAACGATGGCAGCTACAAGTGGTTCAATACTAGATAAAATGCTTGTTTCTGTTGCTGCTAAATATTTCAGACTACCGATATAAAGAAGAAAAGAAAGAGTTCCACTTATGATGATAAGAATAAGCATTGAAAAAGTTTTTGTTGTAAAAGTTTGCGAAAGCTCATGCCATCCAAACGAGCGATTACAAATAAGCAGGGCAATGCCGCCAATTAACATCCCCCATCCAATTACTAGGGTTGTTCCGCATTCTTTAATAAGGGAAGCTGGATGAAGGGTATAAAATGCAAATCCAATTGCTGTTAATAGGCCAAAAATAATGGCTTCTTTCGATAAAACAATATTTTCAATTGAACCGTTTGTAATAATAAAGTACGTTCCCGTTAGCGCAGTTATAATTGCGAGTAGTTGCATAGAAGCAGGGAATTTTCGTTGTTCAAATGCGACATAAATGGTAATAAAAACAGGACCTAGAAATTGAAATAATGTCGCTGTGACCGCGTTACTAATATGAACTGTTTCGATAAAGGCGTATTGTGCACCGAGCATGCCGAGAATAGAGAAAATAATAAGTTGTATAGAATGTCTAGGGTGTTTCCAAATTTGAAAAATGTTTTGTTTCTTTATCAGTAAAAAAGATAAAATAAATATTCCCGCAAGCAGCAATCGAATTGTTAAAAAATCAATTGAGGATACATTAGTATGCTGAAATAGCCACTGAATCATTGGACCAGATAATCCCCATAATGTAGCCCCTGTAATAATCATAATGAGTCCGATACGTCTACCATTGTTCATTATCATGTTTCTCCTTTCTGGTATTTGATTTTTTATGTGTGACATGATAAAAGGAATTATATATAACTTCTGGTACTGTAAAAAGTATCAGATTGTAGTTTTATTAAGGGGTCAGATATTATGTTAGAATTAACGCCTAATTTAAATATGAATAGTAAAAAGGCATTGTACGTGCAATTGTATGAGTATATAAAAAAAGAGATTAAAGATGGAACGATTGTCCCTTTTACGAAATTACCGGCTAAGCGAAAGTTAGCGATACATTTACAAGTAAGTAAAAATACAGTAGAGGCAGCGTACGAACAATTACTTGCAGAAGGTTATATTGAGTCGATATCGAGAAAAGGTTATTTTGTATGCAAGATTGAGCAAATGGTTCATGTAGAGGATAGCGAAGAGAGAATAGAAGAAGTACTGTTTCAGGAGAAGAGTTATAAATTTGACTTTACACAAACAGGCATTGATACAAATGCTTTTCCATTCAATATGTATCGGAAAATTGTAAATGAAGTATGGCAGCCGTATAATAACGAACTTCTCTTTCTAGGACACCCTCAAGGGGAAGCGAGCTTAAGAGAAGAGATTACGAATTATTTGTATGAATCTAGAGGTGTACGTTGTTCAGCTAGTCAAATTGTATTAGGTGCGGGAACACAAATATTAGTGAAACTATTGTTTCAATTGTTAAAGGGAAGCAACTATGCAGTGGAAAACCCAGGGTATCATAGGAAAATGGTCGTTTTTGAACAGGGAGAAGAGAAGGTTCAAATGTTGTCTTTAGATAGGGACGGCATTTGTATGGCAGATTTAGAAAATAGCAATGCGAATGTTGTATTTGTTACACCTTCCCATCAGTTTCCATATGGAATGATTATGCCTATTACGAGAAGGACGCAGCTTTTACAATGGGCGAAGAAAGCGAAAGACAGGTATATTATTGAAGATGATTATGATAGTGAATTTCGCTATTCTGGAAAGCCTATACCGGCGCTGCAAGGGTTAGATACAGAGGGGAAAGTTATTTATATGGGGACGCTATCTAAAGCATTATTGCCATCGCTACGGATGAGCTATATGGTGTTGCCGAAGAAATTAATTAAAAAGTATCAACAGCAATATTTATTTTATACACAAAGTGTTTCAAGAATGGACCAAGAAGTGATTAGAAAGTTTTTAAATGAAGGCTATTGGGAAAAACATATTCATAAAATGCGTGTCGTCTACCGAAAAAAGAGGGATCGACTTGTCTTTGAAATAGAAAAGTATTTCTCTAATCGTGTTGAAGTGATAGGAGAAGATTCAGGATTGCACATTTTATTACAAGTGCATAATGGAATGCGAGAAGAAGAATTAATTCAAGAAGCTGCGAAACATAGTATTAAAGTATATCCTGTGTCTACGTACTATAAAGACGGTACTGCGCCTGAAAATGTAGTTTTACTTGGGTTTGCGATATTATCAGAGGAAGAAATTGCAAAAGCGATTCAATTATTAAATATAGCGTGGTTTAGAAAAAAGTAAAAAAACATCCTCATACGAGAGGATGTTTTTTATTATTTATTTTCGTCTAAGAATAAGACCATATGCTCTTCGTCCCAATATTGTCCGTTATATTTTAATGAACGTTCTTGCACACCGAATGTTTTAAATCCTAATGATTCATAAAGTTTTTTTGCTCCATCGTTGCCAACAACAACATCAAGCATAACTTGTTCTACTTCTAAAGATTTAGCAAGTTCAAGACATTCTTTAATAAGTGCTTTTCCTGCTCCAAGTCCGCGTGCTTTTGGAGACACATATACAGAACCGATTTTAGCTTTATGTTCTTGTTTTACATATGGTTTCGTTTCCAGTGTTGCAACCCCGATTAATTTTCCATCTTTGAATGCGCCTAGCGTATAGTTTTCATCTTGTGCTAATTTTTGTGCTTTATATTCAATCGCACACTCTTTATTAATAATATCTTCATAAGAAGAGCTAAAAGCTTCAGGGTTTTGCTTTAATCCTTCTACACGAAGTTCTAAGTAAATTTCCGCTTCGTCTTTTGTTAATACATGGATATCCAATTATATCACCCTCCAAATCTTTGACAAATGTATCTTTACCCCGCTATTTGTGGGCAGTAGACTCCAACTTTAAAATCCAGCGAATGCGCGGAAGTTAGATTGGAGATAACTGCCCGTAAATGCCCGATTGGTTCAACTAATAATCCATGGGGTGAACCATTCCATGGATTAAAGTTTCACTTTATTTTATATTGAAATAAGAATAATTTCAAAAGCTTAGCCTAAATGAGCTGATTTTATGAACAAAATAACACCAGTAGTGTTTACTACTACTGGTGTTTTCACACACATATTATTCAAAAGGTAGCTCAATTATAAAGGTTGTTCCTACCCCTAATTTGCTTGTTACTAGAATGGAACCGTTATGCAATTCCACAATTTCTTTCGCAACAGCTAGCCCGATACCCTTTCCTCCAGTAGCTCTCGTTCTAGATTTATCAACACGATAAAAACGATCGAAAATATGAGGAATATCTTCCTCAGGAATACCTTCACCTTCATCTTGTACACTTATTGTAAAAGAATTTGTTTCTGTGAGTACGCGTATTGTAATAGTGGTGTTTTCTAGCGAATGTTGATAAGCATTGTGTAATAAATTTAACATAACTTGTTCCATACGTCTTTCGTCTATGCAAACTTCTAAATCGTCTTTGCAATATACATGGAGTTGCATTTGTTTGTTAGTTAATGTTGTTTTTGTTTTTTCAACCATTCGTTCTAAAAATGGTTGAAGGGTCACTTTTTGTTTTTTTATAACAAATTGGTGTTGTTCTAATTGTACAAGCATAAATAAATCTTGAACGAGATCAGTTACACTATCTGTTTCATCCTCAATGATTTGTAAGTATTCTTCTCGCTCTTCTTTCGTTAAAGTGTCTCTCTTTGCTACTTTCGCATAACCTTTCATATAGGTCAATGGAGTTAATAGTTCATGGGCGACACTAGCAAGAAATTCATTGCGTTCTTTTTTCATATAAGTTAGTTCACTGGACAAATCTTCAATCGTTTTTGCTAAGCTTCCAAGTTCATCATTCCGTTTAATACCTAATTGAATTGGCTTATTTAATTTTGGCATTTTTTCTGTTGCCCTCTTCATTTTTATAAGCGGTTCTGTAATAACACGAGAAAAAACAAAGACAGAAATAGTTGTTAAAATAACCGTCAATATACTAATAATAAGGAATTGATTCATGAGTTTAAGTAACATTCTTTCTAAGAAAGATGTTTTTAATAACATATATAAATTACCTTGAAATCCTTGAATTTCAATTGGGCTTACTGTTGAGATGAATTTTGATTTTTTCCAATTTCTCTCAATAATTAATCCGTCTTTTGGAATAGGTTCTGTTTTACAAGTAAGTTGTTTTTGCATTTCCTTTGTTACGGGTTCTGAGTTAGAGATAATTTTTCCGTCATTGTCAGTGATAATGATAGTTATATCCGAATTAGCAATTAACTCGGATTCAATTAATCCTTCAGCCGCATGTTCGATAGTGAACTCCTGATACCCATAACGTTTTGGACGTTCAGTGTATTGCTGGTGTTTAGTACGTTCATTCCACTCTGCACGTTTTTTTAGCATTTTACTATAGCGATTACCTTTTTCTAAAAGAGCAAGTGTTTCTTCCTCAATCCGCATTGTTGAAATGCTTTTGTAAAAAGATACGAAAGCAATTGTTTCAATACATAAAGCTAATATTAAAAAGTATGTCCCAATTTTAAGTGAAAGTTTACTCATTTTCTCACCATACCTTATTTCATATAAAGGGTCAGTGGTATGGTATTTTCCACTGACCGAAGTAATTATTCACTTTTCCATTTATATCCGACCTTATAAACAGTTTCTAAGTAATTTTCAACTGGAAATCCTTTTTTACGTAATTTATCACGGATATTGCGAATATGTGAATCGATTGTTCTATATTCAATGTCTGTTTCATAACCCCAAATTTTTTCAATTAAATCATCTCGGCTATAAGCACGGTTTGTATTTTGTAAAAATAGTCCAAGCAACGAGAACTCGATAGGAGTTAGTGAGATTTTTTCATCATATACTGTGACGGTATGTTTCGTTTTATCCCACTCAATACCATTGAAGCTAACGAATCCATCCTTCTTTGTACGGCGTAATATAGCCTCAATTCGTGCAACTAATACATGCTCATCAAATGGTTTTGTAATATAGTCATCTGCGCCGATCGTAAGGCCTTTTACCATATCGTAATTTTGATTACGAGCTGTTAGCATAATGATTGGAACGTTGGAAATTTGACGGATTTGATAGCAAGTATCCCATCCATCCATATTCGGCATCATTACATCTAACAAAACAATATCGAAGTCTTTTTGTTCTATTAACTTTAGTGCTTCAAGGCCAGAGGTAGCTTTCATACAAAAATAGCCACGAGGACTTAAGAACAGATCTAATAATCGTAACATACGTTCTTCATCGTCTACTAATAAAATTTTTACCATAATCTTGTGCACCCCAAACTGTTCATTCTACTTGTATAGTTTACATGAAAATGATAAAAAACTCTTTTTATGTGATTGAGTGGAAGAGTGATTTCTCGCTCAGAGTAATTGACATAAAAAATGCACTAGTTTTGCACAACTATTTTTTATAATAGAAAACGTAGCGACACAAAATACCCTATGTTGCGACATAACGTCATGTCATTTTATTTATAAAATGACAATTCCATTCTATTGTGTATGTGAGATAGAGAGGGTTTTCGTATTCACCTCGCATCGGATAAGAAAAATTTCCTATCTCACACTTTTTTTAAAAGGAGATCATACACATGAATCCAAAAGAAGAAATTTCAAAAAAAGAAAAGCAAGATCGTAATACGGTTGTCATGTGCGTTGCCGTATCTATGGTTATTATTATAAGTTGTGTAAATAAAATTTTGGGGATTTTATAATATAAAAAAAGCTTATTGCTTCTTAAGAAGCAATAAGCTTTTTTCGTTGTTAGGGGGAGTATTTTTATCCGACTTTAATGGGCAGTAAGACCCCCACTTCAAAATGCAGCGAAAGCAAAGAAGTTAGGTGGGGGGCGGGCTTCCCATAAAAGTCCGATTGGTGAGGGCTGATTAAAGTTTCACTTTATATAATAAACCAAGGTAAAATTGCTAATCCAGAAGTTACAATTGCTGTAGTAAATATTAAAACCATAGCTCGTTTGTTTTGTTTCATGTCACATTCTCCTCTACATATCAAGTACATGCGATCAGCGTGGGATGTAGTTCCCCACTGAGTAAAGTTTCACTTTACACTTTTAGTATAATGAATGGAAAGGTTTGGTACGATCGATAAAGGTGACATGAAGATTACATTGTTGTAATGAAAAAAGCACCTTTCTTAATAAGAAGATGCTTTTAAAAACTATATTGAAGTATTAATCATTTAAGAATAGAACCATATGTTCCTCGTCCCAATATTGACCGTTATGTTTTAATGAACGCTCTTGTACGCCGTAAGTTTGGAAACCTAATGATTCATATAATTTTTTTGCTGCATCGTTACCAACTACAACATCGAGCATAAGTTGTTCTACATGTAATTTATCGGCATTCTCGATAATTGCTTTAATGAGAGCCCGTCCTGCTCCAAGGCCACGTGCTTTAGGGGAAACAAAAACGGAACCGATTTTTGCTTTATGTTCTTGTTTAATGAAAGGCTTTGTTTCTAAAGTAGCAATGCCGATTAAATCGTTATCTTTGAAGACCCCTAGAGTATACTTATCCGGATTGCTTAATCGTTTTGCCATAGCAGCTACAGGATCCTCATGTTTCAGAACATCTTCATAAGAAGAGCTAAAAGCTTCCGGGTTCTTCGTTAAACCTTCCATACAAACTTTTAAATATATTTCTGCGTCCTCTGTCGTTAATAAGCGAATTTCCATCGTTGTAACCTCCTTGGTCGATTTTAAATCAAATAAATCCATTACATATATAAGAATGTGTATGCGTTTTGTTAGCAGTCTCTTTTAATTTGTAAAAGAATGAAAAGATATATGCTACAATATTTTGTTTTTAATTATGTAATGAAATTATATATTAACTTTATTAACTATTCAAGTGTTTAATATATTACATTTTCATAACTAAAATAACTCCTCGATTGAGGAGTTATTTTAGTTATTCGATCGATAACCATCAATTCGATGTGGATGTGTGTAAATATTACAAGATTCATTTCTAATAAATCCTACGACGGTAATGCCTAAATCGTGAGCGAGTTGCAATGCTAATTTTGTTGGTGCGGATTTAGATAGAACAATTTCACATCCGATTTTTGAAACTTTGAGTAAAATTTCGGATGAAATGCGTCCGCTAAATGCAATGATTTTTCCTTTAACAGATATATTGTTGCGTAAACAATGTCCATATATTTTATCTAATGCATTATGTCTTCCAATATCCATTCTTGATAGGAGGATATTGTTTCGATCACATAGTGCGGTATTGTGAACACCGCCGGTTTGACGAAAGGTAGTGGAAGATTGTTGTAAAGTATTCATTAAGTAAAAGCATTCTTCAGGAGTAATTTTTACATGTATATCATGTAAATCTTTTGCTTTCGCTGCGTCGTTAACGAAAATAAAACCTTGTCTACCTTTTCCACAGCAGGAAGTGATGTATCGTTTATTATATAAATTTTGATAGAGCGGATTTATTTTTGATGATGTTACATGGACAATTCCGTTATCTTTTTGCACCCATAGTTCTTCAACATCTTTATAAGAAGAAATAATCCCCTCAGAAATTAAAAACCCAATTACCATATCTTCAATATAATTTGGTGTACATACGACTGTTACATATTCTTCACCATTCAATTTAATCGTAATAGGAGATTCTGTAACAATCTCATCAAGTTGTTTTGAAAATGTACCAGATTGATAACGTACAATTGTATACGTTTCTTGCGTAGGCTCCATATTAAATTCCCCTTTTTTATGTATTTCTCTCCCATATTTATCATAAAACAATGGGAAAAATAAAAACACCTATTAGGAAGAAGATCACAGATTATTTTGGTTATTATTGTATATGTACGATATAATAGAAATGTAGAATAGTGAAATTTTCAAGCTTTCGTAGTGATGCCTTATAAACATCTAGAATCGACTTCAAAAGAAAAGTATTTGGGCAGGGCGTTTCAAAAATATGTACAATCCACTTATGAAAACGGATTCATAAGTGGATTGTACAGTTGGTTGTAAGGAGAGGGGAAACTATGGCAGAACAGACAGTCCGTGTAACCGTGGATGGTAAAGAATGTTCCACATCGGGTGAAAAGACGATACTACAATTATTTAACGAGAGTAATTTGGAACATCCTCAAATTTGTCATGTACCAGAAGTAGATCCAATTCAAACTTGTGATACGTGTATTGTAGAAGTAGATGGGAAGTTAATGCGTGCTTGTTCAACGAAAGTAGAGAACGGTATGCATATCGAAAGACAGTCCCAGCGTGCCAAAGAGGCGCAGACTGAGGCGATGGATCGAATATTAGAGAATCATTTATTGTATTGTACCGTGTGTGATAACAATAATGGTAATTGTAAAGTCCATAACACCGTACATATGATGGGAATTGAAGAACAGAAATATCCGTATGAGCCGAAAGTAAGTGCTTGTGAAGTGGATATGTCACATCCGTTTTATCGGTATGATCCAAATCAATGTATTGCTTGTGGACAGTGTGTAGAAGTATGTCAAAACCTACAGGTTAATGAAACTATATCGATAGACTGGAGCTTAGATCGTCCGCGTGTTATATGGGATAATGGTGTAAGTATAAATGACTCATCTTGTGTAAGTTGCGGGCAGTGTGTAACAGTATGTCCATGTAATGCGTTGATGGAGAAATCCATGTTAGGTGAAGCTGGATTTATGACAGGATTAAAACCAGATGTGTTAGATCCGATGATTGATTTTGTAAAAGATGTAGAGCCTGGATATAGTAGTATTTTAGCGGTTTCAGAAGTAGAGGCTGCGATGCGTAAGACGAAAGTGAATAAAACAAAAACAGTTTGTACATTTTGTGGTGTCGGTTGTTCATTCGAAGTATGGACGAAAGATCGCCATATATTAAAAGTGCAACCTGTTTCAGATGCACCAGTTAATGGAATTTCCACATGTGTAAAAGGTAAATTTGGATGGGACTTTGTAAATAGTGAAGATCGAATTACGAAGCCATTAATTCGCCAAGGAGATATGTTTGTTGAAGCTACTTGGGAAGAGGCATTAGAAGTTGTTGCTTCTAACATGCAGCATATTAAATCTGAATACGGCAGCGATGCATTTGGATTTATTTCTTCATCGAAAGTAACAAATGAAGAAAATTACCTTATGCAAAAACTAGCTCGACAAATATATGGAACGAATAATGTAGACAATTGTTCTCGTTATTGTCAATCTCCAGCAACAGACGGTTTATTTAAAACTGTCGGTATGGGCGGAGATGCAGGAACAGTGAAAGATATAGCTGAAGCAGGCCTTGTCATTATCTTTGGTGCGAATCCAACAGAAGGACACCCTGTGCTTGCGACGCGTGTAAAACGTGCTCATAAATTACACGAGCAAAAACTAATCGTAGCAGACCTTCGTAAACATGAAATGGCAGAGCGTGCGGATTTATTTATTCATCCGCGCCAAGGTACGGATTACGTATGGCTTGCTGGTGTTACGAAATATATTGTTGATCAAGATTGGCACGATAAAAAGTTTTTAGCTGAAAATGTGAAGAACTTTGATGAATATAGCACAATGTTAGAAAAGTATACGCTTGAGTATACAGAAGAAATTACGGGGATTTCAAAAGAGAATCTGAAAGAAATGGCTCGTATGATATATGAAGCAGATGGAACTTGTATACTTTGGGGAATGGGTGTAACGCAAAATACAGGAGGAAGTACAACATCTGCTGCTATTTCAAATTTACTGCTTGTTACGGGGAACTATCGTCGTCCTGGTGCAGGCGCATATCCATTACGAGGTCATAATAATGTACAAGGTGCTTGTGATATGGCGACATTACCAAACTGGCTTCCAGGTTATCAAGCAGTATCGGATGATACGCTTCGTGCTAAGTTTGAAAAAGCATACGGCACAACGATTCCGAAAGCACCAGGATTAAATAATATTGCAATGTTACTTGCGGCAGAAGAAGGAAAACTACGTGGTATGTATGTCATGGGGGAAGAAATGGCTTTAGTAGATTCGAATGCCAACCATGTACAACATATTTTAGCGAATTTAGACTTCCTCGTTGTTCAAGATATGTTCTTATCAAAAACAGCTCGTTTTGCTGATGTTATTTTACCAGCGGCACCAAGCTTAGAAAAAGAAGGAACGTTTACGAATACAGAGCGACGTATTCAAAGATTATATGAAGTATTAAAACCGTTAGGTGATTCAAAACCAGACTGGTGGATTTTACAAAAAGTTGCTCGTGCACTAGGCGGGGATTGGAATTATGAAAGTCCAAGTGAAATTATGGACGAAATCGCATCACTTGCACCGTTATACTCTCAAGCAACGTACGACCGTCTAGAAGGTTGGAATAGTTTATGTTGGGGTAGCCATGATGGTAGTGATACACCGCTATTATATGTAGACGGATTTAACTTCCCAGATAAACTAGCTCGTTTATCATTAGATGAATGGGTACCACCGGTTGTAGCGCCAGATGAGTATGATTTACTTTTAAATAATGGACGTATGCTAGAACATTTCCATGAAGGGAATATGACAAATAAGTCGGCTGGTATTTTATCTAAAGTATCTGAAGTATTCGTTGAAATTTCACCTGAACTCGCTATAGAGCGCAATGTGAAAGATGGTGGTCTTGTAGAATTAGCATCACCATTTGGCAAAATTAAAGTACAAGCGCTTATTACTGATCGTGTAACGGGGAAAGAGCTATACTTACCGATGCATGCAACGATAAATGAAGAAGCGATCAATATTTTAACTGGGACGGCAACAGACCTTTATACGTGTACACCGGCGTACAAACAAACGATGGTGAAAATGCGTGTATTACGTGAAAAAGGAAATCGTCCGTTACCATCTTCAAACCCGCGAGATAAAAAGCGTAATCCGCAAAATGGTGTTGAAATCGAGCAAAAATGGCAAAGAAAACAATACGTATCACTCGTGGACTAGGGGGCGGAGATAGTGGCGAAAGAAATTACTTTAATTAAAAAGAAAGTTGTAACAGAGGAAGAACAGAAACAGCAAGTAGCAGATGAACTTCTAAATGAGCTATCTAATAATCGTGAAGCAGTAGAAGAAACGATGCAGCTGTTAGCACAGTTGCAGAAGGCTGGTATATTAGATGCGGCGATTAGTTTACTTGCCGCGAAGGAAGATGTTTCAAAGATCGCTGTGGAGCAATTAAATCGTGAACCAGTTAAAAATGCACTCAACAATATGATGGGGGCCGGAGAAGCTTTATCTTCAGTTGATCCGGAAGTAACGAAACAAATTACATCCAGCTTAGTTACTGGATTACAATTTGCAACAGATGAATTAAATAGTGGTAAAAAAACAAAAGTGATGGATTTCTTTAAAGTGTTAAAAGATCCAGATATCAATAGAGCCATTACATTCGGTTTTAGCTTCTTGAAAGCATTTGGACAAGGATTAGAAAAAAAATAGAGTAAGTGAAAAAGTGATGGGGAGTAACCATCACTTTTTTCATTGTATGTATAAGAGTGTTCATGTTAAGCGGAATATATTATTATTAAAAAGATGGGTTAGAAATGGAAATATGGAATCCATCTCAAATATCGTTTTAGAATGTGGAGGAATATATGCAACACCGTAAAAGACTATCTATACCAGGAGTAATAGGACATTCCTTTCAAACAGTTAAATTTGCTTTTTGGAATGTATTAACCTTTCAACTCGCTTATAAATTATTAGCAGCGATTGTATTTGTCCCGCTATTTGGGATCATTTTTAATAAGTTATTGTATTTGGGTGGTTATGCAAATGCGACGAATGATGAATTATTAGCGTTTTTAAAGACACCATACGGCATTTTGGCAATTGTAATTTTATCATTGTTAGCGCTGTTTCTTATCTTTACGGAATTTGCGGTGCTTATTATTATTTCGTACTTTGCTCATAAAAGGCAAAAGGTGAGATTACGTCCAATTTTGTATAAAACAGTAACGTATTTACCTACCCTTTTCACATATTGCTTACCAGGATTTATTTTATATGCTGTCGTATTGTTACCTCTTTTAAATATGGGATATGAAACAGCATTAATCCCGCAAATTCAAATTCCTAACTTCATTACAGGAGAACTGTTTAAGACTACGATGGGACAAGTTGGTTATTATACATTCTTTGCTGTAGTTGCGTATTTGAACCTTCGCTGGATTTTTGTTCTACCTATTGTTGTTTTGGAGCAAAAGCCATTTCGCGTGGCAGCACGTAAAAGTGCGAAGTTAGTAAATGAAAGCTTTTTTAAAGTACTATTCTTTTTAGTCGGATTTTTTATTTCAATAGGAATTGTGTATGTCCTATTTTTAGGAATATATTTATTGTGTCTATGGGGTGTTTATGAATTTACAAACCCGAAAGGGACATTTGCATTATTAGCGGAATCCACAATGTCTGTATTTTTAACGAGTACATTGTATTTATTTAGCTTTATCGTGACACCATTTTATATTATGGCGATTACGCGATTGTATTTACAAAAGGTTCCAGTTGAAGATGTTTTATTAGAAGAAGGGTTGGATTATTCGAAAACGAAAGCAGATAAATGTTTCTTCCAAAAACATCGTTGGAAATTTATTGGTGTATATATTGTAGGAATTATTACTGCGGGCATGGTTGTTGCTTTTATTGTGACCTTTATTACAAACACATATAAAGAACCGATTATTATGGCTCATCGAGGTTATATTTCAAAAGGTGTAGAGAATACGAAAGAAGCTGTGCAGGGAGCTATTGATGCGAAAGCAGACTACGCTGAAATTGATGTACTTCAAACAAAAGACGGTGAACTAGCAGTTATACATGATTTGAAGTTGAAACGTCTTGCCAATGCTAATGTTCATGTTTCGGATTTAACGATGGACGAGTTAAGACAGCTTACTCTTAGTCAAGATGGGTTTTCAGGACAAATCAGTACACTTGATGAAATCATTAAGGTGGCTAAGGGGAAAATCAAACTTAATATTGAAGTGAAGCTTCATGGTGGCGAAAAAGATTTTGTAAATAAAGTATTAAAAACGATTAAAGATAATGAATTTGAGAAGCAATGTGTCATTCAAACGTTACATTACCCACTTATAAAAGAGTTTAAGCGTGCAAATTCAGATATAAAAGTCGGATATATACTGTATGCAAGTAGAGCCAATTTAAAGAATGTAAAGGCTGATTTTTATGTAGCGGAAGAATACATGTTAAATAAGAAATTAGTAAAAGAAGCAAGGAAGTTAAACAAACCAATTTACGTATGGACGGTAAATGATATGGAAAGTTTAAAGGGATATTATAAGTTAAACGTAGATGGTATCATTACCGATTACCCTGAAGATGCACGTGAAACAATTAAGGTGTTAAAAGAGCAAGAAGCGGAAGAAAGTGATCTGTTTGATAAAATTACGGAAACAACAGATGATTTATTTTCCAAGTTATTTATAAGTTATCCAGCTGCTAGTTAAATGCTAGCAGCTGTTTTTTTATGAAAAGAATATATCCCTAAAGTATTGTGTAAATTAATAAATGTATATGTATACGTCATCATTGGGGTTTCTTACATTGTTACATTATTGTCGAATAATAAATGATTACTGCTTATTTTAAAGGAGTATAATAAAAATAGAGTGATAGATAATGAGATGGAACAAAGAGGGTAATAGAATCAATGTTCCATATATTTACACTATTCTAAATATATAAACTTTAAAAATGTAGTATGTTAGCGTTTTCATAACTTTTAAGTTATGCTAGAATAAGGACATAAGTTATTAATTATTAAAAAAAGAAAAAAGACTTTCTTTTTTCTGTTAATTATAAGGGGGCATTTCATTATGCGTATTGGGGTACCAGCAGAAATTAAAAACAACGAAAACCGTGTGGCAATGACACCAGCAGGTGTTGTACATTTAATTCGTAACAATCACGAAGTATTCATTCAAAAGGGTGCAGGTTTAGGATCTGGTTTCACAGATGCTCAGTATGTTGAAGCAGGAGCAAAAATTGTTGATACAGCTGAAGAAGCTTGGAACATGGAAATGGTTATGAAAGTTAAGGAACCAATTGAAAGCGAATACAAACACTTCAGCGAAGGTTTAATCTTATTCACATACTTACACTTAGCTCCAGAACCAGAATTAACAAAAGCATTAATCGAAAAGAAAGTTGTTTCTATTGCATATGAAACAGTACAATTAGAAAACCGTTCTCTACCATTACTTGCACCTATGAGTGAAGTAGCTGGTCGTATGGCTGCACAAATTGGTGCACAATTCCTTGAGAAGAACAAAGGCGGTAAAGGTATCTTACTTGCAGGTGTTCCAGGGGTTAAACGTGGTAAAGTAACAATCATCGGTGGTGGACAAGCTGGTACAAATGCTGCTAAAATTGCAGTTGGACTAGGTGCGGATGTAACAATCATCGACTTAAGTGCAGAACGTCTTCGTCAATTAGATGACATTTTCGGAAACCAAGTAAAAACTTTAATGTCTAATCCGTACAATATTGCAGAAGCTGTAAAAGAGTCTGATCTTGTAATCGGTGCAGTATTAATCCCAGGTGCAAAAGCGCCAAAACTTGTAACAGAAGAAATGATTCAATCAATGGAACCAGGTTCTGTTGTTGTAGATATCGCGATTGACCAAGGTGGTATTTTCGAAACAACTGACCGTATTACAACTCATGATAACCCAACTTACGAAAAACACGGCGTTGTTCATTATGCAGTTGCAAACATGCCAGGTGCGGTTCCACGTACATCAACTCTTGCATTAACAAACGTAACAGTACCATACGCAGTACAAATTGCGAACAAAGGCTACAAAGAAGCTTGCCTAGGCAACTCTGCGTTACTAAAAGGTATCAACACATTAGACGGCTATGTAACATTCGAAGCAGTTGCAGAAGCTCACGGTGTAGAGTACAAAGGTGCTAAAGAATTATTAGAAGCAGAAACAGTATCTTGCTAATAGAAGCATTATACAAAACAAAATCGAACAATATATAAACCAACATGAGAAGAGCTAAGAGTGAATATCTCTTAGCTCTTCTTGGCAAAAGGGGGCATACATCGTGGCCAACCTATTTAAAAAGAAATCCGTTACGCAATTGTTAGGGGAAAGTAAAAGTAAAACTTTAACGAAAACGCTAGGGGCATTTGACCTAACAATGCTAGGGATTGGTGCGATAATTGGTACAGGAGTACTAGTATTAACAGGATTAGTAGCAGCAAGAGATGCTGGTCCAGCAGTTATCTTTTCATTCATGATTGCAGCGATCGTTTGTGGATTTGCAGCGTTATGTTATGCAGAAGTTGCATCTACACTTCCGGTTTCAGGTAGTGTATACACATATTCATATGCGACAATTGGTGAGTTTATTGCCCACCTAATGGGATGGACATTACTATCTGTATATGTCGTAACAACTGCCGCAGTAGCAGGTGGATGGACAGGTTATTTTAATAACTTAGTGAGTGGATTCGGATTAGAAATTCCAACAGAGTTGTTAAAGATTCCATCACAAGGTGGGATCGTGAATTTACCAGCAGTAGTCATTACATTAGTTTTAACTTGGTTACTATCAAGAGGTACGAAAGAAAGTAAGCGTGTGAATAACATAATGGTATTAATTAAAATTGGTATTGTTATTTTATTCATTGCAGTTGGTGCGTTCTACGTACAACCAGAAAACTGGACACCATTTGCACCATACGGTATGAGCGGAATCTTTGCCGGCGGAGCAGCAGTATTCTTTGCTTTCTTAGGATTTGATGCATTAGCAACTTCTGCTGAAGAAGTAAAAAATCCACAACGTGATTTACCGATTGGTATTATTGCTTCGTTAATTATTTGTACAATTATTTATGTTGTAGTATGTCTCGTTATGACAGGTATGGTTTCTTATAAAGAATTAGATGTACCAGAAGCTATGGCATATGTGTTAGAAGTTGTAGGACAAGATAAAGTAGCAGGTGTAATCGCAGTTGGAGCTGTAATTGGTATTATGGCTGTAATCTTTGCTTACATTTATGCAACGACACGTGTGTTCTTCGCGATGAGCCGTGATGGTTTATTACCAAAATCATTTGCGAAAATTAATAAAAAGACAGAAGCACCAGTATTTTCAACTTGGTTAACAGGTATTGGTAGTGCTTTAATTGCTGGATTTATCGATTTAAAAGAATTGTCGAATTTAGCGAATATTGGAGCATTGTTAACATTTGCGATGGTAGGTGTGTCAGTTATTATTCTTCGTAAAACACATCCGAACTTAAAACGTGGCTTTATGGTACCACTTGTACCAACGCTACCGCTTATTTCAATCGCATGTTGTCTATTCTTAATGTTTAACCTACCATTAACAACATGGATCTACTTCGGTATTTGGTTAGCAATTGGAGTAGTTGTATACTTTGTTTATTCGAAAAAACATAGTCATTTAAAAGACGATGGAAGTTCGCAGGATAATTTAGAACAA
Organism: Bacillus cereus group sp. MYBK245-2; assembly: GCF_051916145.1. Classification (NCBI taxonomy): domain Bacteria; kingdom Bacillati; phylum Bacillota; class Bacilli; order Caryophanales; family Bacillaceae; genus Bacillus; species Bacillus cereus group sp. MYBK245-2. The sequence goes on from NZ_JBQAGB010000010.1 coordinate 80,120, forward strand.
GCTAATTAAAAGCTTAATTAAAAGGGATATAAGTATAGTAAGCCTTGTGCGTCTAGGGAACGCGCAAGGCTTTTTTCTTTTGTACAAAGTGTATATTCTTTTTTGTATGAGAATGTAATGGATGCGGAAAATATGTGTAGATCTTTTGAAAATGTGAACGAAATGTTCAAAAAAATATATGATATTTCATTGACACATATGAATAGGCGCTCATATAATAAGAGTATAAGATATATGAATGATTGTTCATATGTTCAAATAAAGAGGTGAGCTATAATGGCTGGAAATAAAGTAGAAACACCACAAGAGACATGTTCTCAAACGATAATTCATGAAGAAGTTGTTGCTCAAGTAAAACAAACAATTCCAACGGATGAAAGTTTAAGTAAAGTAGCAGAATTATTTAAAGTATTAGGCGATCGTACACGTACGAGAATATTACATGCGTTATTTGAAGCTGAAATGTGTGTTTGTGATTTAGCGTATTTATTAGGAATGACACAATCATCTATTTCACATCAGCTTCGTGTATTAAAGCAAGCGAAACTTGTAAAGAATCGTAAAGAAGGAAAGGTCGTTTATTATTCGTTAGCTGACCAGCACGTAATTCATATCTTCGAGCAAGCGTTTGAACACGTAAACGAGGAAGAATAAAAAGAACGCGAGGAGGGAGAACGATGGCTGAAGCATTAGTGAAAAAGAAACTGATGTTAGAAGGTTTAGATTGTGCGAACTGTGCAATGAAAATCGAAAAAGGTGTTGGAAATATAGAAGGAGTAAATTCTTGCTCTGTAAATTTCGCAACAAAAACAATGGTTTTAGAGACAGAACAAAATAAAGAAAACGAAGTTGTTACAGAAGCAAAACAACTCGTTACAAAATTAGAACCGCACATTAAAGTACAAGAAGAAAAAAATACAAAAGTAGCAAAAGAAGTATTTATATTAGAAGGTTTAGATTGCGCAAATTGTGCGATGAAGATTGAAAATAAAGTGAAAGAAATGCCGACTGTTTCAACAGCAACTGTTGATTTCGTATCAAAGAAATTACGAGTTGAGGTAGCGAATAAAAGAGAATTAGAAGCGACTGTAGCCAATATAACAAATGTCGTTCAAAAGTTAGAACCAGATGTGAAAGTTGTTCGTGAAGAAAAGGGTGGTCATGACCATGGACATAGTCATGATCATGGTGAAGCAAATGTGAAAAAGATGGTAGGACGATTAGTGGTCGGCGGAATTTTGACAGCAATCGCTGCATTAGCTGGCTTACCACAAATGATCACAATTCCATTATTCGTCCTTGCGTATGTATTAATCGGTGGAGATATTGTTTGGAGAGCGGTAAGGAACATAACTCGCGGGCAAGTGTTTGATGAGAACTTCTTAATGGCAATTGCAACACTAGGAGCTTTTGCGATTCAGCAATATCCAGAAGCGGTTGCAGTAATGTTATTCTATCAAGTAGGAGAACTATTCCAAAGTATTGCGGTAAACCGTTCTCGAAAATCAATTACATCATTAATGGATATTCGTCCTGATTACGCGAATGTAAAAATTGGAAATGAAACGAAACAAGTATCACCAGAAGATGTACAAATCGGCGATTATATTATCGTGAAACCTGGTGAGAAAGTACCGTTAGACGGAAAAGTAGTTGAAGGAACATCAATGGTAGATACTTCAGCATTGACTGGTGAATCTGTACCACGTGAAGTTGAAGTTGGAAATGATGTATTAAGTGGTTTTGTGAACCAAAATGGTGTATTAACAATTGAAGTTACAAAAGAATTTGGTGAATCAACTGTATCAAAAATTTTAGATTTAGTTCAAAATGCAAGCAGTAAAAAAGCGCCAACAGAAAACTTTATTACGAAGTTCGCGCGTTACTACACTCCAGTTGTAGTAATTACAGCAGCGATCATGGCGTTTATTCCACCACTTATTTTAGAAGGAGCTACATTCTCTGATTGGATTTATAGAGCTTTAGTGTTCTTAGTAATCTCTTGTCCATGTGCGTTAGTTGTATCTATTCCTCTTGGATTCTTTGGAGGTATCGGTGGTGCATCTAAAAGTGGTGTGTTAGTAAAAGGAAGTAACTATTTAGAAGCTTTAAATGATGTGAAATATATTGTTTTTGATAAAACAGGCACATTAACAAAAGGTGTCTTCAAAGTTACAAAAATGGAACCGAGCGAAGGCATTACAAATGAGGAATTATTAGAGTATGCAGCATTTGCTGAAGTGTATTCTAACCATCCAATTGCACAATCGATTCGAAATGCATATGGAAAATCAGTTGATGAAAAAATAATCGATGATTATAACGAAATTTCTGGTCACGGTACAGTCGTAAAAGTACAAGGAAAAGAAATTTTTGCAGGTAATGCTAAATTAATGAGAAAAGAGAACATTACATTTAAGCAACCAGAAACAGTAGGTACATTAGTTCACGTTGCTGTAGATGGAAAATATGCAGGTTATATTGTTATCTCTGATGAGGTAAAAGAAGATTCAAAACAAGCAATTCAAAAGTTAAAAGAGCTAGGTATTAAGAAGACAGTCATGTTAACTGGTGATGCAAAACCAGTTGGTGAAGCTGTTGGTAAAGAATTAGGTTTAGATGAAGTTCACGCAGAACTATTACCGCAACAAAAAGTAGAAGAGATTGAAAAAATTGATGCAGCGAAGCATGGAAAAGAAAAAGTTGCTTTCGTTGGTGATGGTATTAATGATACACCGGTATTAGCAAGAGCCGATGTTGGTATTGCAATGGGTGGTTTAGGATCAGATGCAGCAATTGAAGCAGCAGATATCGTTATTATGACTGATGAGCCTTCAAAAATTGCGACAGCTGTAAACATTGCAAAACGTACACGACGCATTGTGTGGCAAAATATTATCTTTGCATTAGGGGTAAAAGGATTAGTTTTACTGCTTGGTGCTTTCGGTATTGCAACAATGTGGGAAGCGGTTTTCTCAGATGTTGGTGTGACACTACTGGCAGTATTAAATGCAATGCGTGTACTACGAGTGAAAGATTTATAAAAAAGAGGACGCAACCTGCGTCCTCCTTTTTTAGGTTATTCTGTTGAAATTGACTCAATAAAATAATAACAAATATTATTTTGAAAATAAATAACGTAATATTGAAATTTACAAATAAAAAATATTTGTCTTGTTATTTTAATATATTTTTTACAAAGATATATAGCATTGAAAAAAACAGAGAAGGGCAGCTTCTCTGTTTTATTTTTGTATATTTTTTTCAACTTGTTCTCGAACAGTTTGAATGTAATTCATTTTATGATCCCAGCATTCTTGACTTAAATCGACAGGGTATTCTTCAGGATTTAAAGTTCGCATATATTCTTCCCAAAATAGTGCGAGACTTTGTTCATTATATTTTTGAATATCTAATATGCCTGGTAGTTCATATGTTCTTTTACCATTAACAAAAATGTCTTTATGCAGTTCGCGTGCTTCAAAGTTTGTTACAAATTTACTTATATACGTGTGAACAGGATGAAACATTTTTAAGCGTTCTTCTTTTCCTGGTTCTTCACAATCTAAGGCAATATAATCGCCTTCAGCATGATCGTTCACTCGATTGATAATGCGATAAATTCGTTTCAGTCCTGGAGTAGTAATTTTTTCAGGGTTAGATGAAATTTTAATTGTATCATTTAATTTTCCATCAGTATCTTCAATCGCAACGAGTTTATAAACAGCTCCTAAAGCTGGTTGCTCAAAGGACGTAATCAATTTTGTTCCAACGCCCCATACATCAATTTTTGCTCCTTGAGATTTTAAGTGCATAATTGTGTATTCATCTAAATCGCTAGAAGCAATAATTTTTGTATTTGTAAATCCAGCTTCATCTAGTAGTTTTCTTGCCTTTTTAGATAAATAAGCCATATCACCACTATCAAGGCGAATTCCGTAAAAATCGATGCGATCCCCGAACTCTTTCGCCACGCGAATTGCATTTGGAACACCAGATTTTAATGTGTCATATGTATCAACGAGAAAGACGCATTTTTTATGAGTTTCAGCATATTTCTTAAACGCAACATATTCATCACGGTATGCTTGAACGAAAGAGTGTGCATGTGTGCCGGCTACAGGTATTCCGAAGCGTTTCCCAGCCCGTACGTTACTCGTAGATGAGAAACCACCGATAAAGGCAGCACGTGTACCCCAAAGGGCTGCATCGAACTCGTGGGCACGTCTTGTGCCGAATTCTAAAAGTTCATCGTTATTTGCAGCGTGCTTCATACGAGCTGCTTTCGTTGCAATTAATGTTTGGTAATTCACAATGTTTAACAGGGCGGTTTCAATAATTTGTGCTTCGCCGAGCGGTGCATCGACACGTAATAAAGGCTCGTTATTAAAGACAACTTCACCTTCTTGCATACTTCGAATCGTCCCAGTGAATTTCATATTTTGTAAATACTGAAGAAATTCTTCTTCAAATTGTAATTCTGCTAAATAAGCGATATCGCTTTCGGTAAAGCTGAAGTTTTCTATGTACTCTACAATTTTTTCAAGACCAGCAAAAACAGCATAACCATTCTCGAATGGAAGTTTTCGAAAGTATAAATCAAACACCGAGCGGCGGTTATGAATACCATCTTTCCAATATGTATAAGCCATATTAATTTGATATAAATCTGTATGTAAGGCATAGCTATCGTCTTTATAATAAGTCATCGCGAAAACACCTCCATAATTTGGTTATAGTATACCAATTTTTCAAGGCTCGTAGCAAAGAATGGATATGAAAGTATAGTCAAGAGGGAAAAAAATGAAATATTGCATATTTTTTAGAAAATTAACATTTATCAATTTATATTTCTCAAGATTTTATGTATTATTAAAGTAATGGGGGTAAATGAGAATGGAGGAGGACAATGCAACAAACATTAGAAAAAATAGGCAAACAAGTCTTTTATAAGCGGCTACAGCAAAAAATGACACAAGAAGAATTATGTCAGGGCATTTGTTCTGTCTCATACTTAAGTAAAATCGAAAATGGAAAGATCGAAGCATCAGAAGAGATTCTACAATTGCTCTGCGCAAGATTAGAAATTGCCGTGACGGATTTGAGAGATGTAGAAGAGGATGTGAAGGGGAAGCTGGAGGAATGGCATAAAGCTATCGTCCATTTAGAAAGAGAGCGAATTGAGCAAATATATGCTGATTTACAAGAAGAAATGAAGCAAGTAACTGATTTTGAAATTATGAATTATTATGAGCTATTATATGTACGTTATCTTATGATTAAGCGTGATATTGACAATGGAGCAGAAAGATTAAATAAATTAAAAAAAGGGTATAAGAAATTATCTCAGTTTCAAAAAATGTTATTCACATATAACGTTTCATTGTTAAATTGTTTACAAAACAAATGGAAGATAGGATTAGAGAGTTTAATTGAAACGGAAAAAATGGCGAAAGAGCTAAATTATTATGAGAATGGTATTTATTATAATTTAGCATTAGCATATAGCCATTTAGAAAATCCGTATAAAGCTCTGCATTTTGCCAACATTGCAATAGAGGGATTCCGTAATGAGTATAAATTCCGTAATGTGATAAACTGCCAATTTATTATAGCGATTTGTTTTGTAAGGCAAGGGCAATATAAAGAGGCTTTGGATATGTACAATAGTATTTTACGTGAAGCAAGTTCGTTTTCTGAAAATGAGGTAATTATGAGTATCGCATTAAGTAATATTGCCGAAGTCTATGGTAACCAACAACAATATGAAAAGGCTAAGGAATATTATTTGAAAAGTTTGCAATATCACCAACATGAAGATAATAATTACTTAGATACTTTATATCATACAGCATTACAGTGCATTCATTTAAAACAAATGGATGAGGCGAACCAGTGGATAGAAAAAGGTATTTCTATTGCTCAACGACATGAAAAGTATAAAAGGGTATTATATTTATTAGTTATTTTACAATATAAATATTTCCGTACATCGGATGAATATAAGAAGTTTCTAGAATTAGAAGCTATACCATTTTTTAAAGGTGAAGGTAATTTAGTGTATTTAAAACAAGTATATTTAGAAATTGCGCATTACTTCGAAGGGATTCGTAATTTCGAAGAGAGTAGTCGCTATTATAAAGAAACTATTTCATTACTGGAAAAAGGAGAGGAGAAATAGTATGAAAAAAGTGATGTTTTTAGGTATGGTTATTGGGGTTGTATTTTTGACACAGTTTATTGAACAGTATTCATCAAGACCAGATGTTTTAACGCAAGGAACACAAATAGTTGAAACAATTGAATCTTAATAAAAAACCCCTTTCCAATCGGAAAGGGGTTTTTCAATATTTGTTCCTCAAAATTCTACAAAACTTGAGAAAATAATTATTTGAATTTTTAGTATATTAATAGTGGAAACATAATGCTAATATGAAACTACTCTTTTTCAAAAAATAATTTATTAGGGGGAAGGTTCATGAAAAAGAAAAGTTTAGCATTAGTGTTAGCGACAGGAATGGCAGTTACTACGTTTGGAGGGACAGGCTCTGCGTTTGCGGATTCTAAAAATGTGCTCTCGACGAAGAAGTACAATGAGACAGTACAGTCACCAGAGTTTATTTCTGGTGATCTAACTGAAGCAACTGGTAAGAAAGCAGAATCTGTTGTGTTTGATTACTTAAACGCGGCAAAAGGTGATTATAAGTTAGGGGAAAAGAGTGCGCAAGATTCTTTCAAAGTGAAGCAAGTGAAGAAAGATGCTGTAACTGATTCAACAGTATTACGTTTGCAACAAGTATACGAAGGAGTACCTGTATGGGGTTCTACGCAAGTAGCTCACGTAAGTAAAGATGGTTCTTTAAAAGTGCTGTCTGGAACAGTTGCACCTGATTTAGACAAAAAAGAAAAGTTAAAAAATAAAAATAAGATTGAAGGCGCAAAAGCGATTGAAATTGCGCAAAAAGATTTAGGTGTTACACCTAAATATGAGGTAGAACCAAAAGCGGACTTATATGTATATCAAAACGGTGAGGAAACAACATATGCATACGTTGTAAATCTAAACTTCTTAGATCCAAGCCCAGGAAACTATTACTATTTCATTGAGGCAGACAGCGGTAAAGTATTAAATAAATATAATACAATTGATCATGTGACAAATGATGATAAGTCACCTGTTAAACAAGATGCTCCTAAACAGGATGCGAAAGCTGTTATAAAGCCTGTAACAGGAACGAATAAAGTAGGTACTGGTAAAGGTGTATTAGGAGATACGAAGTCGCTTAATACAACGTTATCTGGCTCCTCTTACTATTTACAAGATAATACGCGTGGAGCAACAATTTTCACATACGATGCGAAAAACCGCTCAACATTACCAGGAACATTATGGGCAGATGCAGATAATGTTTTCAATGCAGCGTATGATGCAGCGGCAGTAGACGCTCATTACTATGCGGGAAAAACATATGATTACTATAAAGCTACATTTAATAGAAACTCTATTAATGATGCAGGAGCGCCATTAAAATCAACAGTTCATTACGGAAGCAATTATAATAATGCATTCTGGAACGGATCACAAATGGTATACGGAGATGGTGATGGTGTAACGTTCACTTCATTATCTGGTGGTATTGATGTTATTGGTCACGAATTAACGCATGCTGTTACGGAAAATAGCTCGAATTTAATTTATCAAAATGAATCAGGAGCTTTAAATGAAGCAATTTCTGATATCTTTGGTACTTTAGTAGAATTCTATGATAACCGTAACCCAGACTGGGAGATTGGTGAAGATATTTACACACCTGGCAAACCAGGAGATGCACTTCGTTCTATGAGTGACCCTACTAAATATGGTGATCCAGATCATTATTCTAAGCGTTACACTGGTTCAAGTGATAACGGTGGCGTTCATACAAACAGTGGTATTATTAATAAACAAGCTTATTTATTAGCAAATGGCGGTACACATTACGGTGTAACTGTGACTGGTATCGGTAAAGATAAGCTAGGTGCAATTTACTACCGTGCAAACACACAATATTACACGCAATCTACTACATTTAGCCAAGCTCGTGCTGGTGCAGTACAAGCTGCAGCTGACTTATATGGTGCGAATTCTGCAGAAGTAGCAGCAGTTAAGCAATCATTTAGTGCTGTTGGTATCAACTAAGGCTTTAGAGGATAGCTATTAATAAAATACCTCAAAAATAAAGAAGGAGCATAGGCTCCTTCTTTATTTTTTTCTCCATTTTTTCCACAAATAATACAACCCAATGCAACCTGCGATTGTTACAATCCACTTCGCTTCATTTGTGCCATTCATGACATGGTATGCAGAATATACCTCGATTAACAATGCCGGTATTTTACCTATTGTACTGGCAATACTGAAGGATAGTAATGACATTTTGCCTAGAGCTGCAAATAAAGTCACGATACTAGACGGAATGAAAGGAATGAGGCGGAACGATAGGACGAGTAGAAAGGCCTCTCTACCTTCTACATAAAGTAGGCGTTCTACCTTTGGATACTTATTTACTTTGCTGTGAGTGAATTTCTGAAGACCTATACGATAAATATAAAACGAGATAATAGCCCCTAATGCCTCGCCAGCGATCGAAATAATAGTTCCATTTGTTACACCAAAGAGTTGTATGTTAATAGCGGTCAAAAAAATACTAGGGATAACACCTAAAAGACTGATGATGATGTTGATTAAGATACTAAGTGGAATTGCGATTGAATAATAGTCTGTTAAGAAGTTTTGGATTGATTCAGTCATTGTTTAAAATCCTTTATCTTTTTTTGAATTACACCATATTTCCAGTGTGTAGGCAAGTACAAATTTACATAATGTAGAAAAACGTTGACGAAACACCAATTATATACCTTATATGGGTATTAGGTATGTTTAATTAGGGGTATATTTTATTTTTTGAAAAAATGCCAATAAATCTGTATTTTAAAGGTTTATTGGCATTTTAATGGGTGGTTTAACTCGGGAAATAATCATAAAAACACAGGGGTATATTTTTATTAGGGGCAAAAATAACGGTTTTATGAAAAACGGGTGGTAATATGGCAAAATAGATGAGGAATTTGAAAAATGTGTATGTTTTTTCGATGTGAAATTGACTTTTAGTGAAGTTACGATAATAATCATGAAAGAGGTGATATGATGAAACGAATAAGTAGTCTTTTCTTGAGTAGTTTATTGGCACTCATGCTGATCTTAAGTGGATGTGCAGGAAAAGAACAAAAAACAGAGAAACAAACAGGGAATCAATCGACATCAGTAGAAAAAATTAGTGATAATATTTTAGACGAAATGGAAGGGCCGCCTAAAAATGGTCATACGATTGAAAGACATGTAGGCAAATCAGAAGAAGATTTGAAGAATCGCTTGAAGACAGATAAAGTATCAGCAGCAAGTACATACTATGATAAGGAAACGGCGACGAAAGCTGTAAAAGATAGTTTGAAGCAGCATGATAAGGAAATTCAAGATTGGTTAAAAAATTCTAAAGAGGCTCGTCTCGTATTAAATACAACTCATTCATTCCCGGTTGGAAAAACAATAATAAAGAAAAATATGAATGTAAAAGACAAGTTAGTCAAAACTGTTACTGTTTTAGCGAGAGATAAATCAGGAGATTTAGGATATAAGATCGTTACTTCTTATCCATCTGATAAATAAGAAGGGGGCGTAAATATGTATACGACATTACAATATTTTTTAAAATCGTATTGTACGTTAAGTATCCATGAAGATGAAATAGTAGGCGTGATGGAAGAGTTTATAGAGCAAGAAGATGAAGAAATTGTTTTGAAATTACGCGATGAATTATTATATATGAAGAAAAAGGATGCTTGGGAAGAGGCGTGCGTATTAGCTGCGAAGCAAGGAAATCGTATGTGGTCGTTAGAAGAAACGAAAGACCATCTTGAAACTTTTTTACTATTACTGCAAAAGAAAAAGGCGTGACTTATTCACGCCTTTTTCTTTTTGAAATTTGTTCATTTAATAGTGTCTTATTCTTTTGGAGCGCTTTTATATACGCTTTTTGAAATTTGCCCATTAGATATTACTTCACCGTTTTGTGTAACTTTTTTATATGTAACTGCTGTTATTTTATCAGTAGTCCTACTAATTACTTGAGAAGAAACTTCAACATTTTTACCAGTATTTGTGCCGAAAATACGTGTAGTAATACTACCTCCATTTGAAAATGCTTGAATATAAATATGATTGCCTGTATTGTTTTTAAATTTTAAATCTGGACCATAATCTGCTACTGCTGCATCTTGTCCAAGTGGTAAATAATTTACGGGCATAGAATGATTGCTTCGAGAAACAATTCCTAAATCTGCTCTTAAAGCTGCGCTATATAAAGTACTACTCACTTGGCAAACGCCTCCGCCTGCACTTTGTATAACTTTCCCTTGTGAATATACAGCTGCGGATTTATAACCATGAGCAGCATCTGTTACGCCAACGCGGCCATTAAAACTAAATGTTTCATCAGGTGCGACGATCACTCCACTTAAAGTATTAGCTGACTTATTTACGTTAAAGGATTGATTCCCATTACGACCAGCCATTGGAGTTGAATATTCAGCAATCACTTCTTTAATTCCCATTTTCTGTATATCTTCTGTAGAACGTTCAGGCTTTAATAGTGTAACGGGTAATGTAACGTTAGATGTGCCAGAAGTAATGGCTTGCTGCGTTAAATCAGTTAACTTTTCTTTATCGATTTTTTCTCCATTTTGGCTCTGGCTAATATTTACTGTAGTGCCTTCAATACTTAATTCAGCATTAACGGGATTTTTTAATGTTTCATTATATTTATCCTTCATAAAGTTTTTATAAGCAGTTGTATTTAATTGAGGTGTTAATTTATAGTCACGTTTTACTTCACCGTTCTCAGCTTGTTTCCGCATTTTGTAACGATTTATTGCGTTGCCTTCTTGTTCTTTAAAGATTTTGTCGATAATATCTTTTTCTTTATAATTTATCCCTAAATCTTTCCATGTGTAAGTTTGTTTATCGTTTTGGAATATGTACGTAAGTGATTTTTGATCTAATTCAGTGATTTTTTGATTAATAATAGCTTGAATATCTTTTTTATTTTTTCCATCGAGAGAAATACCTTCAAATGAAGTATTGGGTAATGCAGTAGTATCTAATTGATTATTTAGTTTGGATACATATTGATATCCGCCAACACCGCCAACACAAAGTAATATGCCTCCAGCAATTGCAGAACCGATCAGTATTTTACTTAGCTTCATTTATTTCCCCCCAGAAATTTTTGTATAAATATATGTATTACATTTTTTGTATAAAAATGATGAAAATAACATTATGTACGTACTAGTATACTATTATTTTCACTATGTGTGTAATGTTTTTATAAAAAATGTTACACTGTTGTAATAATTGTCTCTTTTTGTCACAATGTGTACGAAAAATATGTTGAAAATTATAATAAAAAGGCTGTCTAGAAAGTTCTAGCAGCCTTTTTATTATAATTTTTTATGTTCATTTTTATTCGTAACACCGAGATGTTCTTGTAGTGTTGTTGAAATCGTATTGACGCTTTTTTCGTTTGGAACGTAATAATAAATACCACCTATATATTTATCAGTACCTTCTACTTGCATTTTGTCCATTTTTAAATTGGAATCCATTGAATTTTTTGCAATTGTCATCATATCATCAAAAGTTAAATTTGTTTTTAAGTCTTTATCGACAGCGTCTAATAGACCACCGATCTTATTAATGGAATTAAGTGATAGTGCTTTTTGAGCGATAGCTTCTAAAACAAGCTGTTGTCGTTGACCGCGCATATAATCACTATCGATATGACGAGTTCTTGCTAGTGCCAGTGCTTCCTCTCCATTTAAATGTTGACGTCCCTTTTTAAGGTGAACTGCATCTGCTTCATCTTTACTATTTTGTTCTGTGAACTCCACTGGAACATCTACAGTAATCCCACCAAGGGAATCAACAATTTTGATAAAGGATTTAAAGTTGAATTTTACATAGTAGTCAACTGGAACATCTAAAAAGTTCTCTACCGTATCAATCGTGCTATCTACACCACCGAATACGTGCGCATGTGTAATTTTATCGTATTTATCACGTGATTTAATGTATACACGTGAATCACGTGGAATACTGACAAGCTTAACAGATTTATCGTTTTTATTAATTGTGGCAAGTAATAGTGCATCTGTACGAGTTGCTTTTCCGTAATTTTTGTCCCTGATTTCACTTTCATCAACCCCCATAATGAGTACAGAAATGTTATCAGTCATAGGTTTAACGGCTTTTTCACGTTTGCTGGATTTATCCCCACGGCCCAGTTCAGAATAGGCATTACTTAACACAGACTTTGCTTTACTGTATATATGGAAGGAATAGCCTCCGGCTCCAAGTGCTACAACCAGTAATGGAATAAGCAGGAACCAAAGTAGGCGTTTTTTCTTTGAGCGTCCTTTTTTGGCTCGAGTATCTTTGTTCATATCGGATTTCATCATTTTTTCTCCTTTAAAACTATCAAAGTATATACATCTAGAAGCGCATTCAAACACGTAAAAAATATTGTACGCTAAATAAAAGCGATTGTACATGTATAAAAAATAGATGTCTTGATTATTTATAAAGACATCTATTCGTTATTGTATACAAAAGATAGGGAGAAGAAAATGATAAAATTTTACCTAATTACAACATAATGCTTACGATAATTGCAGATAAAATGCTAACGAGAGTTGCTCCGTATAGTAATTTAAGGCCAAATCTGGCAACGACGTTTCCTTGTTCTTCGTTTAATCCTTTTACCGCACCTGAAATAATGCCGATAGAAGAAAAGTTGGCAAAAGAGACGAGGAAGACAGAAATAATACCAACTGTACGAGGAGAAAGGCTATTAGAAATTTTACTAAGATCCATCATGGCTACAAATTCATTCGTTACAAGCTTCGTTGCCATAATGCTACCAGCTGTGACAATTTCAGTACTTGGTACACCGATAAGAAATGCAATTGGTGCAAAGACGTAGCCGATTAATTGCTGGAAAGTAATGCCGAATATAATGAGGAATAGATCATTAATGCAGCTAATTAATGCGACGAATCCGATAAGCATAGCACCGACAACGATAGCTACTCGAAAGCCATCTAGAATGTACTCTCCAAGCATTTCAAAAAAGCTTTGCTTTTCACCTTTTATTTCTAAAATATCTTCGTCATCCCTCACGTCGTAAGGGTTAATGATAAGTACGATAATAAAGCCGCTAAATAAATTGAGAACGAGTGCGGTTACTACATATTTAGGTTCGATCATTGTCATATAGGCACCTACGATAGACATAGATACAGTTGACATGGCAGATGCACAAAGTGTATAAAGACGGTGTTTTGGAATTTGAGCTAATTGTTTTTTGACCGTAATAAAAACTTCTGATTGGCCGACAATGGCAGATGCGATAGCATTGTAAGACTCTAATTTCCCAAGACCATTTATTTTGCTAAGGAAGTAACCAATCCAACGAATGAAAAATGGTAGTATTTTGAAATGTTGCAATATACCAATTAAGACGGAAATGAAGACAATTGGTAATAAGACAGTAAGGAAAAATGGCATTTCACCTTTATTGGCAAGGCCGCCAAATACGAAGTTTATACCATCAGCAGCATACTCGAGTAGCTTTGTAAACAGACTAGAAATGACCCGAATAAGTATGAGGCCAAATTCTGTATTTAATAATAAATAGGTTAAAATTAACTGTATAATAAGCATGATGAAAATAGGTTTCAATTTAATATGTTTCTTATTGTTACTAGCAATATAAGCAAGGAAGAAAACAACGATAAGTCCTACGAAAAAAGTAATAAATTTCATAGTAAGCCCCCTAATAGAGATATTCTGCTATATATGTTTTTCATTTCAAGGGAGAATATGCATCTTTGGTAAAGAAAGGAATAGAGAGAGTATGAATATATGTAGAATACACCACGTTGCAATTATTTGTTCAAATTATGATGTGTCAAAAGATTTTTATAAGAGGATATTAGGTTTTAAAGAGGTAAATGAGGTATATAGAAAGGAACGAGATTCTTATAAGTTAGATTTATGTGTAGGGGGAGAGTATCAAATTGAATTATTTTCATTCCCAAGTCCGCCTGAGCGCCCAAGTTTTCCAGAAGCGTCTGGACTTAGACATTTAGCATTTGCTGTTACAAATATAGAAGAGGCTGTAAACCATTTAAACGAATGTGGTATTGAGACTGAGTCGATACGTATTGATGAAATAACCGGAAAAAAATTTGTTTTTTTCCAAGATCCGGATGGTCTACCTTTAGAATTGTATGAGGTTTGAAATTGGTGAATTTTATATAGGGTTGCTTTTGAGTAAATGAAGAAACTAAAGTGAAACTTCTTTTTTAAAGGAGGTGTCACTTTAGCTAAGAAAGCTAAAGGATATATGTGGATATTTTAAAATTACTGATGGTAGTCATTCTTATTGCATTAACAGGTTTTTTTGTAGCTGTTGAGTTTGCAATTATTAAGGTGCGTAGCAGTCGTATTGACCAACTCGTTAGTGAGAAACGACGAGGAGCATTGGCAGCAAAAAAAGTAACTTCAAATTTAGATGAATATTTATCAGCATGTCAGTTAGGTATTACAATTACCGCTTTAGGGCTTGGGTGGTTAGGCGAGCCGACTATAAAACATTTACTTGAGCCGTTGTTTTTAAAACTACACCTATCTTCTGCAATTGCAAGTACCGTTTCATTTATTATTGCTTTTGCAGTTATTACGTTTTTACATGTTGTTATTGGTGAACTTGCTCCTAAGACGTTCGCCATACAAAGAGCAGAGCAAGTTAGCTTATTATTATCGAAGCCACTTATTTACTTTTACAGAGTAATGTATCCGTTTATTTGGGCTTTAAATGGTTCTGCAAGGCTTGTAACAGGACTATTTGGGTTACATCCAGCTTCTGAGCATGAAGTTGCTCATTCGGAAGAAGAATTACGATTAATCTTATCTGAGAGTTATGAGAGCGGGGAGATTAATCAAAGGGAATTTAAATATGTAAATAATATTTTTGAATTTGATAATAGAGTAGCAAAGGAAATTATGGTGCCTCGTACGGAAGTTGTAGGTTTATATGAGGACGAACCATTTGAAACACATATTAAAATAATCGCACAAGAAAAATATACAAGGTATCCTGTATTTGGTGAAGATAAAGATGAAATCATTGGAATGGTTAATGTAAAGGATTTATTTATTCGTTATATGGATGGTAATCGGGACGAGGAGTGCTCGATTATGCCATATACAAGGCCGGTCATTGAAGTGTTAGAAAATATTCCAATTCATGATTTACTATTACAAATGCAAAGAAAACACATTCCATTAGCTGTGTTGTATGATGAATATGGTGGTACAGCTGGGATTGTTACATTAGAAGATATTTTAGAAGAAATTGTTGGAGAAATTCGAGATGAATACGATGAAGATGAACACCCGCCTATAGAGCATATAAGTGAAGGGTGTAAAATTGTAGAGGGGAAAGTGCTTATTAGTGAAGTAAATGATTTATTTGGCATCCACTTAATCGCTGATGATGTAGATACAATTGGTGGCTGGATTATGGTACAAAAGCAAGTCGTTGCTGAAGGAGATATTATTGAAAAACACGGCTTTTCTTTTAAAGTTCTAGAAAAAGATATGCATCAAATTAAACGAGTGGAAATAAAGAAGGGAGAAGAATGATTTTCTATAAAAGATATATATAGAAAATTAAATGTTTGCGCTTTCAAAAAAGGTGCTATATAGTGAAGGTGGACACTGAAAAATTCTTCTGAATGATACTCGTATTTTTAGAGGGCGAATTTTTTAAATAGGGATTTAGAATGAAAAGTATAGGTGATGAAAATGATAGCAACGAAGGATATACGTATAGAAAAAGATTTTTTAGGTGAAAAGGAAGTACCAAGTAGAGCTTATTATGGTGTACAAACATTACGTGCGGTAGAAAATTTCCCGATTACAGGGTATCGCATTCATCCATCACTCATTACGGCAATGGCAATTGTGAAAAAAGCGGCGGCACTTGCAAATATGGATACTGGTTACTTAGCGAAAGACATTGGACACGAAATTGCAGAGGCAGCACAAGAAATTGTTGATGGGAAATTTCATGATCAATTTATTGTAGATCCAATTCAGGGCGGTGCTGGAACTTCTATTAATATGAATACAAATGAAGTAATCGCTAATCGAGCGTTAGAACGTATGGGATATGAAAAAGGCGAGTATGCAAAAATTAGCCCAAATACGCATGTAAACATGGCTCAGTCAACGAATGATGCGTTTCCAACGGGAATTCATATTGCAACTCTTATGATGTTAGAAGAACTTCTTATTACAATGGAAGAACTTCATGCTGCTTTCCTTGCAAAAGCAAAAGAGTTCGATCACGTCATTAAAATGGGACGTACGCATTTACAAGATGCTGTTCCGATTCGTCTTGGACAAGAATTTGAAGCGTATAGCAGAGTGCTTGCGCGTGATATAAAAAGAATTAAACAATCTCGCCAACATTTATATGAAGTGAATATGGGGGCGACAGCTGTTGGTACGGGATTAAATGCAAACCCTACCTACATTGAACAAGTGGTTAAACACTTACGAACATTTAGCGGATTCCCACTTGTTGGTGCAGAGCATTTAGTTGATGCAACACAAAATACAGATGCATACACAGAAGTATCTGCAGCATTAAAAGTATGTATGATGAATATGTCTAAAATTGCGAACGACCTTCGTATTATGGCATCTGGTCCACGTGTTGGATTGGCGGAAATTCAATTACCAGCTCGTCAACCAGGTTCATCTATTATGCCAGGTAAAGTAAATCCTGTTATGGCAGAAGTAATTAATCAAGTCGCTTTCCAAGTAATTGGTAATGATCACACAATTTGCTTAGCGTCAGAAGCAGGACAACTGGAGCTCAACGTAATGGAGCCTGTGCTTGTATTTAATTTAATTCAATCTATCAGTATTATGAATAACGGATTCCGTGTATTCCGTGAATATTGTATTAAAGGAATTACAGCAAATGAAGAACTGCTGAAGCAATATGTTGAGAAAAGTGTTGGAATTATTACAGCAGTTAACCCTCATATTGGTTATGAAGTAGCATCACGTATTGCACGTGAAGCAATTGAAACAGGAAAATCTGTTCGGGAGTTATGTTTAGAACATGGTGTACTGACAGAAGAAGAATTAGATATTATTTTAGATCCATTCGAAATGACGCATCCTGAAATTGCTGGTGCTTCTTTACTAAAGAATAAGAAGATGTAATGTAAAAAAACACCGATCCATTTGGATCGGTGTTTTATTTTAAAAGATATTAAATACAGCGTTTAATTGAAGTAAGCTAATGATAGCTAAGAAGATTAAACTGTATTTCATTGCTGTTTTAAATAGGGCAGATTCTTTACCAACTAGTCCAACTGCTGCACAAGCAACTGCTACAGATTGTGGTGAAACCATTTTTGCCATTGTACCACCTACTACGTTTAATGCAACAAGAGTAGAAGGAACGATGTTTAATTGATCTGCAGTTACTGCTTGAAGCGGTGCGAATAATGAACCACTTGATACTACTGAACCTGTAATGAATACGCCAATCCATCCTAAGATTGGAGAAAGAATTGGGAATGCATTACCAGTAGAAGAGAATGCAAGTCCAAGTGTAGATGACATACCAGAGTAGTTTTCCACGTAAGCTAAAGCGATAACACTACAGATTGTATACACTGGAGCTTTTAGTTCTTTTATTGTTTCAACCATTAATTCTTTAACCATTTTACCTTTTACGCGGTACACGATAAGTGAAACGATAATTGCTAATACGATTGCAGTAGTTGTAGATGAGAATACATCAAATTTGAAAACCGCTGCGAAAGGTGTATCAGCTTTTGTAATTGGTGTAGTTTTCATAACAGCGTTATGAAGACCAGGGAATTGAATGTTAAATACTAGGTTTGCTAGTGCGCCATCCGGAGCAAATAAAGCTTTAATTGGTTTTAAATTAAAGATTGTTACAAATGCAGTTAAGAATACGAATGGAGACCAAGCATATAAAATTTGATTGAATGTATGAGATTCTTTTTCTTCGTGTTTTTCTTCTTTAGCAGAAGATTTTGGCTGCCAAACACGTAAGAATAATGCAAGAGAGATCATACTTACAACGGCTGCGAAAATATTAGTAAGTTCTGCACCTAAGAAGTAAGTTACAACGAACTGAGTAATTGCGAAAGAAATACCACTTACAAGAATACCTTGCCAAGTTTCTTTAATACCTTTAATTCCATCGACCATTGAAACAAGTAAGAAAGGTAATACAATACTAATGAATGGTAGAATAAGAACAGTTTGACGACCGATAGTTAATGCATCTAATTCAGTTAATTGTGCTGGTACTGTAACTGGGATACCCATAGCGCCCATAGCACCACCAGCGATGTTTGCTACTAAACAAATACCTGCTGCTTTTAATGGATTAAAGCCCATACCTACAAGTAGTGCAGCTGTAATAGCAACTGGAACCCCTAGACCAGCTGCGCCTTCTAAGAAAGCACCGAAAGAATAAGCGATTAATAATACTTGTAAACGTTGATCATTTGTAATGCTTGAAATACTATCACGAATGATGTTGAATTGCTCTGTTTTAACAGTTAATTTGTAAAGGAAAATTGCTGCGATAACGATAGTACAAATTGGGTAAAATCCGGATAAAATACCGAATCCGGCAGATGCTACAGCTACTGTTGCTGGCATTTTATAAACGAATATAGCAAGAATAATAGCGACAATCACACTGTAAAGCCCAGCGATATAACTTTTCATTTTCAGTCCCATTAAACAAATGATGAAGCAAAAAATTGGAAGTGCTGCGATTAGAGCAGATAACCAAATATTGTTTAATGGGTCATAAATTTGTGTCCAAGTACTCATAATAATGACAACTCCTATCTATTTTATGTGAAGAAATTCACATTATTTGTGAAACTATTCACAATCAACTTACATGCTTAGTATATTCTCCTTCAACACTATTGTCAACGTAAAAAAGTATAATTATTCCATAATAGTGTTAAAAGAAATGCTTTGTTCATAAAGTAGACAAAAAGCCCACTCAAATCTATTTGAGTGGGTGAGATAAATGATTTACATATTCTTTTCTTATAGTTGTTTATACATTATTGATCCTACAGCTCTATAATAGAGACCGTCTTTGTATTAAATATAGAGCTGCAGAATGTACCGCTTGCCCTATTTGATCAAGTTAGGAGTGGGACAGGAAATGTATTTAATAGGAAGTATTCCATCATAGTTCAAGCTAGTGAATATGAATTAAAAAGTAATAAGTTAATATTTAATGTTACGGCAGCTCTTTTTACTGAAAATTCCTTTTAGCGTAACAAAGAGGTTAAATATAACCCAAATACGTTACGATAGGTTATCAATTATAGACGGTATTTTACAATATCATTACTGCACATTGCAATGAGGTGAAAATATAACAAAAAGCCTGATAAAACAACGTTTGCAAGCAAAGTATTTGCAGCCCGTTATTTTGCTTTTTCGTTATATCGTATAGTATAATATTCAAAATCAGCAAGGAATTTTTCCTGAGTCCTTTGCTGGTTAAGGTGGAAAAATTTTTCAGCTTTATAGGTTGATAAAGTTATGTCGTAACAGGAAATATAAGAACAGATATATAAATAAATAAAAAGAAAATAAAAACGAAAATGAGGGGAACTTTATGAGCCAAAATCAATTCGAATGTCGTATTTCAGAAGAAGATGTACAAATGTTAAGAGCGTTAGCGCATCCGTTGCGTCTACGCCTAGTAATGGAACTAATGCAACGTGGAACATGTAACGTAACACAATTACAGGAAGTGTTAGAAATTCCGCAATCAACAGTTTCGCAACATTTAACGAAATTAAAACAAAATAAAGTAGTACGCTTTGAACGACGAGGACTGGAAGTGTATTATCAAATTCATAATGATAAAGTAAGTGAAGTAGTAAAAACATTATTTTCTTAAAATTTGAATATTATGGAAAAAGACGTATGGGATCTACGTCTTTTTTTGTTAGAAGGATGATATGAGAAAGAATGTTAATGGGTAAGGAAAAAAGGCTAACCATTAAAATGTTGCTATATGGAATATATTCTAAAAGGAAAAGAAAAGATAGAAAGGAGTGTAATAAGTAAAAGGAGGGATAATAGAATGGATGTAAAACGTGTGAAACAAATTTTATCTTCTTCAAGTAGAATCGACGTTACATATGAAGGTGTACCAGTATGGATTGAGAGCTGTGACGAGCAGAGTGGGGTTGCTCAAGTGTATGATGTATCTAATCCTGGAGAAAGCGTCCACGTGAACGTGACGGCTTTAGAGGAGAAGTAATAGAAAAGACGCTTCTAAATGTTTAGAAGCGTCTTTTTATTTCTTATTCCATCATATGTGCAATTTTCTTAGAGAACATAAGAAGTACTAATCCGAGTACGATTACGATAATACCGATACTTGCGAATACTTCTAAATATCCTAAAGATTGAGTGAAAGCAGCTAATTGTCCTGCTAATAAGTTTGCGAAGCCAGTACCAGCTAACCATACACCCATTAATAATGATGCTAATTTAACAGGAGCGATTGCACTTACCATAGATAATCCGATTGGTGATAAGAATAATTCACCAATTGTATGGAACATGTAAGTGAATACGATGAATAGTAAGTTTGCTTTCATTGTAATGTTACCTTCGTCGCTACCAGTTTTTAATACAGCTAAAGTTAGAACTAAATATCCAATCCCTAGTAAAATCATACCAAATGCCATTTTTGTTGGGATTTTCAAATCACCATTTTTTGTTTTCGAAAGTTTAATCCATAATGCAGAAACAGGTAATGCTAGTAAGATAATGAATAGTGGGTTTACAGATTGGAACCAAGGTGTTGGAATTGTAAATCCACCAATTGTACGATCCACAAACTTATCTGTGTAAAGTGTTAAAGAACTACCTGCTTGCTCAAATCCTGCCCAGAAGAATACTACGAAACAAGTTAAAATTAAAATTGCAGCAGTACGTTTTTTCTCTTGTGTTGTTAAAGGTTTTTTCTCGATTGCTTTTGCATTTTTTTCTTTAGATTTTTTCCCTACAACAGTTGTTCCGATAGACCCTAAGTAACGAGGTGCTAAGAAATTAAAGGCAAGCTGTCCAATAATCATACCGATACAAGCTGTTAAGAAACCGTATCTATAGTCTGCGAAGTAACCGCAAATGAATGGAGCGATAAGAGCACCTAAGTTAATTCCCATGTAGAAGATAGTGAAGGCACTATCACGACGAGAATCGTTTTCGCTATATAATTGACCTAATAAAGTCGAAATATTTGGTTTGAAGAATCCGTTACCAATAACTAATAATCCTAATCCTAAAAATAGTCCAGTTTTTGTGTTCATTGAGAATAGTACAAAGTTACCAATTGCCATGATGATACCACCAATAGTAATGGCATGGCGCTTCGTAATGAAATGGTCAGTTAACCAACCACCGATAATCGGTGTGAAGTATACTAACATTGTGAAAATACCGTAAATTTGAACTGCAACTGCTTTATCAAATCCTAAACCGCCGCTTACTAAGCTCGTTGTTAAATAAAGAACTAATAAGCCACGCATTCCGTAATAACTGAATCTTTCCCATGCTTCTGTAAAGAACAACAAGTATAACCCTGGTGGATGTTTTTTTGGTGATTGTTGCTCTCCAGCTTTGTCTAATTTTAAAGCTGCATCCATTTTTGTTTCCCCCTAATCCTGTATAACGGATATTTATGTAATCATTTTAATTTACAAAATATTTAGAAGTCAATAGAATTATATGGAAATAGAAAGAAAATTTCTAAAAAAGTTCTATTTCACTTCGACCGTTACTGTATTTTGCCCTGAAAACGAGATGATAAGCGTTTTCAAATGTAATAATTGAATTCTAAAAGAAAATAAAATAGTGATTAATCAGAAAATTTAGATTAAAATATTTATTCTGATATAAAGAAAATACATTCTATTTACTTTTATAATATAACATATTGGGAATAAAAATACAAAATGAAATAATGTGACATTTAAGTGAATTGAAAAATAACCAGCTCCATAGAAGCAGAGCTGGCTAAGGAAAGATTATTTAACAAAGCGTTTTTCGATATCATCTAATAGTAGGTTAGCAGCCATTACACCACCAGCTGTATTCCAAATCACATCATCAACTTTGTATGCTTTACCATTTTTTACTGCATTTAAGTTTTTAAATAGCGGATCATTGATATATTCCTTTTCTAATTCAGAGCCTTTTTTCTCGTTTCCTTTATCGAATGTGAAGTAGAATAATACATCGCCATCCATTGCAGAAATACGTTCTTTAGATACGTTACGCTCTGCGAAGTCATCTTTATTTTGATCACCAGGACGTTTAAATCCAAGTTCTTTTAAAATAACACCAGAGAATGTATCACCATGATAAATACGAACATCACCAGGCATGAAGCGAACCATAGAGATTTCTTGATTTACTTTATCACCTAGT
Source organism: Bacillus cereus group sp. MYBK245-2 (assembly GCF_051916145.1). NCBI lineage: Bacteria > Bacillati > Bacillota > Bacilli > Caryophanales > Bacillaceae > Bacillus > Bacillus cereus group sp. MYBK245-2. The sequence continues at coordinate 102,822 of NZ_JBQAGB010000010.1, forward strand.
TTGGCTTTTAAATCTTTCATACGTTTATCGTAATCAGCTAAAACCTTTTGGCCTTCTTTTTCTTTATTTAATGCTTTCGCATAAAACTTGAAGTTATCTTTCCATTCACCACGTAATGTTTCAGAGAACACAGTAGGTGCAATTGCTTTTAGTTGCTCGTACACTTTTTCGTGACGCATTTTGTTACCTATAATCAAGTCTGGTTGTAAAGAAGCGATTGTTTCTACGTTCACTTGTCCTTCATCACCAACAACTTTTACATCTTTCATTTTATCTTTAATATGTGGATACCATGGATCACCAGTCCAAGATTTTACAGCCCCAACTGGTTTCACACCCAGCTCAAGTAAAGCTTCAGTTCCTTCGTTTGTTAAAATAACTACACGTTTTGGATTAGCAGGAACTTCTGTTTTCCCCATTGCATGTTCAACTGTAATCATTTCTTTTTTTGTATCTTCTTTCGTATTTGATTTTCCACAAGCACTTAAAAGTAGTGAAAAGGCTAATAAAAATACAAATACTGTAAACGATTTCTTTCGCATGAAATTCATTATGTACCCCCTACATAGTGAGAATTTTTTTCAATAGCAAGCATGATAATAATACTTCATGGCCTCGTTGTCAATGAAAATAATTCTCATTTCCGTTGACAATGAGAATTAAGTTGAAATACACTTACAACGTATCATTATACATTGAAGGGGAAACGCTGCATGTTATTAAAAACAAATCAAGCAAAATGGATTGGATTATTTGTTGGGATCATTGCAGTCATTACTTGTATTTGGGGAAGTATTATTTTTGGATATACAAATACGAGTTGGAAATTAGCGTTAGATGCTTTTTTCCATTTTAATGGTTCCAATGAACATATTATTATTCAAAATGTGCGTCTACCAAGGGCATTAATTGCAGCAAGTGTTGGTGCTAGTTTAGCCATTGCAGGTTGTCTTATGCAAACTTTAACGAAGAATCCACTTGCTTCTCCAGATTTTATTGGATTAAATTCAGGTGCTGCTTTCTTCATCGTTGTAGCAATTGTTATTTTTTCCGTGACGTCATTATCAGCCTTCACGTGGATTGCCTTTTTAGGGGCAGCAGTTGCAGCTGTACTTGTATTTGCTTCTAGTTCTTTAGGAAAAGAGGGGACAACACCTCTTAAGTTAACATTAGCAGGGGTCGCAATTAGTGCGTTATTTTCATCATTAACACAAGGATTACTTGTTTTAAATGAAAAGGCGCTTGAAGAAGTATTATTTTGGCTTGCCGGATCTGTGCAAGGAAGAAAGTTAGAAATTTTACAATCTGTATTCCCGTATTTATTAATAGGCTGGATTGCATCTATTATGATGGCAGGGAAAGTAAATACATTGATGATGGGGGAAGACGTTGCAAAGGGACTTGGGCAACGAACGATTTTAATGAAATCATTCGTGTTACTTATTATTGTCCTGTTGTCTGGTGGTTCAGTTGCCGTTGCTGGTCCAATTGGATTTATTGGAATCATTACCCCGCACTTTTCCAGATTTCTTGTTGGAGTAGATCATAGATGGAGAGTGCCGTATAGCGGCTTGTTAGGTGCAATACTATTAATCTTAGCTGATATCGCAGCAAGATATGTCATTATGCCACAAGAAGTACCGGTAGGAGTTATGACAGCATTTATTGGTGCGCCGTTCTTTATTTATATTGCACGTAAGAGAGGGCTTAGCAAATGAAGAAGTATATTCCGTTTCGTATAGGAAAAGGCGGGCTCTCGTTTTTAATGTATAAACGAGCTTGTCTCGTCTTATTCAGTTTACTAGTTGTTTTAATAGGATTATTTTTTGCGAGTGCAGGTATGGGAGACATGAAAATTGCTCCTTATGATGTATGGCAAGCGATCACTGGAAATGGCGATGCGATGTCAAATATGGTTGTAAATAAGTTTCGTATGCCGCGTATTTTAATTGCTATTCTTGTAGGGATCGCACTTGCGATCGCAGGATGTATTTTACAAGGCCTCGTCCGAAATCCACTTGCTTCTCCGGATATTATCGGGATTACAGGTGGTGCAAGTGTTGCAGTTGTATTGTTTTTAGCTATATTTAGTGATAAAAATAATGCGCTAACTGTAAGCATTCATTATATGCCGCTAGCAGCCTTTGTTGGGGCAACAATTGTAGCGCTTTTTGTATATTTATTTGCATGGAGAAATGACGGGTTATCGCCGATTAGTCTTGTTTTAATTGGTGTTGGGTTTTGGGCATTAACGAAAGCGGCAACGACTTTGTTTATGTTATTAGCGCCAATTTATCAAGCAAGTCAAGCGAATGTATGGATTACGGGTACTGTTTACGGTTCTTCATGGCAAAATGTCATGGTACTTGCGCCGTGGGTTCTCATTTTAACGATAATATCATTTATAGCTGCTAGACATTTAAATGCGCAAGAGCTAGGGGATGATATTGCGGTAGGACTTGGTGTTCCTTTAACGAAGTCACGCGTATTCATGTTATTACTTAGTACAGCCTTAATTGGTGGAGCAGTTGCCTTTGCTGGAGGAATTGGATTTGTTGGTTTAATGGCACCTCATATTTCACGAAGACTAGTTGGTTCTTTATATGGTGCATTACTCCCAGTTGCGGCGATCGTTGGTGCAATTTTAGTACTTGCTGCAGATTTAATTGGGCGTACAGTTTTCACCCCACTTGAAATTCCAGCAGGGGTATTTACATCAGCAATTGGTGCACCTTATTTTATTTATTTACTTTATAAAAGTCGGAATTCATAAAGGGAGATGAATATGCAAAAAGCATTGGAGACGAAACGTTTGACGTTGTCTTATGGTGAAACAATTATTATTGATGAGTTGAATTTAGAAATTCCAAAAGGCGAAATTACAATCTTCATTGGTTCTAACGGTTGCGGGAAATCAACTTTATTACGTTCACTAGCTAGATTGTTAAAACCAACAACTGGTGACATTTTGTTAGATAATCAAGCGATTCAAAGTATGCAAACGAAGCAAATTGCCCGTCAAATGGCAATTTTACCGCAAGGACCGCAAGCGCCAGAAGGTCTTACAGTATTGCAACTTGTAAAACAAGGGCGTTATCCATATCAAACATGGCTGAAACAGTGGTCAGAAAAAGACGAAGAAATGGTACAGAAGGCACTTGCAGCAACAGGGATGACAGAATTTGCTGAGCGTGATGTGCATGCTCTTTCAGGTGGACAACGACAACGCGCTTGGATTGCAATGACGCTTGCACAAGATACAGATATTATTTTATTGGATGAGCCTACTACCTATTTAGATATGACTCACCAAATTGAAGTGCTAGATTTATTATTCGAATTAAATGAAAAAGAACAAAGAACAATTGTTATGGTACTACACGATTTAAATTTAGCCTGCCGTTATGCAGACAATATTGTAGCCATTCAAGATAAACAAATATATGCACAAGGTAAGCCAGAAGAAGTAGTAGATGAGAAGCTAGTACGTGATGTATTCCGAATGGAATGTCAAATCAGTACAGATCCATTATTTGGGACGCCACTTTGTATCCCACATGGAAAAGGAAGACGTGTACGTAAAGAGGTTGCTCAGGCAATGAGATAATGAAAAAGACGATGAGGGGTTCATCGTCTTTTTATTTTCGGCAAGAGAATAAGAGGAAGAGGGGGATACGTAAACGACGTTCATATTCTTCCGCGTTTTGAAAATAAGTTTGATCTGGTGTAGCTTCTTTTAAATTTGTAATTGTAAATCCAGCTTGTTGTAATAGTGTAAAATATTCTTCCGTTGTACGATGATATTTAATAACTTCTTGATCAATCCAAGGTTCAACCCGTTTGCCTAGTTTAAAGTAATCATCGACGAGCCAACTCGTTCTTTTTCCGCTCGTTTGCAAGCTTTCAAATGAAGAGGTAATAATAGGGTGTTGAACGCTAAAAGTAAAGGTTCCATTTGTCTTTAAAGTTTCGTACACATTTTGAAAAATGATAGGAAGATGTTCGATATAATGTAAGGCGAGTCTAGATGTTACTAAATCAAAAGTAGAAGGAGGGTATGTGTAGTCTTTGAGGTTTAAAAAATGAACGGCGCCATTTTTGTTTTCTAGTTGTTTTTTAGCTTTTTCATACATAAGTTCGGAGCCTTCAATACCAGTGTAAGAGTGGCAGCCTTTTTCTAATAACTCTTCACCGAACTTAGCATCACCGCAGCCTAAATCAAGAATTCGCTTTCCTTTAACATCACTAATGAGTTGAAAGAAGGCTGGTTTTTCAAGTGCCTCATTTGGGCTATTTTCTCGATATCTTCGCTTCATATATTGTTCAAAAAATGCTTCGTTATTATATACATCTGATTCAGTAAATGCCATGATTGAAGCCTCCTTACATATTTTTTTTATTCTACCAAATATGAAAAGTAAATAATAGATTTCTTGTAATGAATCGTATATAATCTAGAATTGTAAGCGGTTACTTTAAACTATTTTTCTATAATAAATTCTGAAAACGTGTTAAGCTAGTAGAGGGATTATTAGAACTATTAAGACAATAATTCGCTTACATGAACGATGGGAGGCTTCACGATGTCTAGTAAAACACTTGCAAAATTTTTAGAAGAAAATTTAGAGGATTTAAAATCAAAGGGGCTTTATAACGTAATTGATCCGCTTGAAAGTTCAAATGGACCAATCATTACAATTGGTGGAAAAGAATATATTAACTTATCTTCAAACAACTATCTTGGATTAGCAACAGATAGCCGTTTGCAAGAAGCAGCAATTGGTGCAATTCATAAGTACGGCGTTGGAGCAGGAGCTGTTCGTACAATTAACGGTACTTTAGATTTGCATATTAAATTAGAAGAAACAATTGCAAAGTTTAAACATACAGAAGCAGCGATTGCTTATCAATCAGGATTTAACTGTAATATGGCAGCGATTTCAGCTGTTATGGATAAAAATGATGCGATTCTTTCAGACGAATTAAACCATGCTTCCATTATCGATGGTAGTCGTCTATCAAAAGCAAAAATTATCGTTTATAAACATTCTGATATGGAAGATTTACGCCAAAAAGCAATCGCGGCGAAAGAATCAGGTCTTTACAATAAATTAATGGTCATTACAGACGGTGTCTTCTCAATGGATGGAGATGTTGCAAAACTACCAGAAATTGTTGAGATTGCGGAAGAATTAGATTTAATGACATACGTAGATGATGCACACGGTTCAGGTGTACTTGGAAAAGGTGCAGGAACTGTAAAGCACTTCGGTCTATCTGATAAAGTTGATTTCCAAATTGGTACATTGTCAAAAGCAATTGGGGTAATTGGTGGATATGTAGCAGGAAAACAAAACTTAATTGACTGGTTAAAAGTTCGTTCACGTCCATTCTTATTCTCTACAGCATTAACACCAGCTGATGCAGCAGCTTGCATGAGATCCATTGAAATCTTAATGGAAAGCACAGAGTTGCATGATCGTTTATGGGAAAATGGTCGCTATTTAAAACAAGGGTTAAAAGAACTTGGCTTTAACATCGGGGAAAGTGAAACGCCAATTACACCTTGTATTATTGGTGACGAAGTATTAACACAAGAATTTAGTAAACGCCTAAATGAAGAAGGCGTATATGCAAAATCTATCGTGTTCCCAACTGTAGCTAAAGGAACCGGACGCGTTCGTAATATGCCAACAGCAGCTCATACGAAAGAAATGTTGGATGAGGCAATTCGTAAGTATGAAAAAGTAGGGAAAGAAATGGGCATCATTTAAGTAAAGACATCTTTTGAATAGCTTGCAAATGAGGAGTGGGGAAAATGAAAAAAATTCTAGTAACCGGTTCTTTAGGGCAAATTGGTTCTGAACTAGTAATGAAACTTCGTGATGTATACGGCGCATCAAATGTTATTGCAACAGATATTCGTGAAACAGATAGTGAAGTAGTAACATCTGGTCCATTTGAAACGTTAGATGTAACAGATGGACAAAAACTACATGATATCGCAAAGCGTAATGAAGTAGATACAATTATTCATTTAGCAGCTTTACTTTCAGCAACAGCAGAAAAAAATCCATTATTTGCATGGAATTTGAATATGGGCGGACTTGTAAATGCATTAGAAGCAGCTCGTGAATTAAACTGTAAATTCTTCACGCCAAGTTCTATCGGTGCATTTGGTCCATCAACGCCGAAAGATAATACGCCACAAGATACAATTCAGCGCCCTACTACGATGTATGGGGTAAACAAAGTAGCAGGAGAATTACTATGTGATTATTATCATCAAAAATTTGGCGTTGATACGCGCGGTGTACGTTTCCCAGGTTTAATTTCTTATGTAGCTCCTCCAGGAGGGGGAACAACTGATTATGCAGTTGAAATTTATTATGAGGCGATTAAAAAAGGCACATACACCTCATACATTGCAGAAGGAACATACATGGATATGATGTACATGCCAGATGCTTTACAAGCGATCATTTCATTAATGGAAGCTGATCCAAGTAAACTTGTGCATAGAAACGCGTTCAATATTACAGCAATGAGCTTTGAGCCGGAGCAAATCGCAGCATCAATTCGTAAACACATCCCGGCGTTTACGATGGATTACGCTGTAGATCCTGCTCGTCAAACAATCGCTGATAGTTGGCCAAACTCTATTGATGCAACAGCAGCAATGAAAGAGTGGGGCTTTAAAGCAGAATACGATTTAGACAAAATGACAACGGACATGCTTGCTAAGTTAAAAAAAAAGCTCACAGCTGAGTTAGTGATGAATTAATAGGAAGGGTCGATTCTTAGGAATCGACTCTTTTAATTGAAGGAGAAAAGCAACATGCAAAGAGTTGATGTCGTATATGCACTAATACATGACGAAGAAACAGATAAAATATTAATGGTACATAATGTAGAACAAAATGTTTGGTCATTGCCGGGTGGGGCTGTTGAAAAGGGTGAAACGTTAGAGAAAGCTCTAGTAAGGGAAGTAAGAGAAGAGACAGGTTTAACGGCTATGGCAGGTGGACTTGTTGCGATCAATGAAAAATTCTTTGAAGAATCAGGGAATCATGCACTATTATTTACATTCCGAGCGAATGTAGTAGCAGGTGAACTTATTACAGAAGATGAAGAAGAAATTTCTGCAATAGAGTGGGTGGACAGAGCAATTGCAAATGAACGATTCCCATTCTACGATGGTGGATTTGAGGCATTATTAGAAGTAGCCATTCCATACAAGTTTCAGCCAGAAACAAAGTGATTGAAAGAAAAAAAACAGGAGCGCAACGCTCCTGTTTTTTCTATTCAATCGTCTTCAGTAATAACTTTTTCAATAGTGGTTTAATCTTCAAACGTAAATCTTCAGCGTGATTTGCAACTAAGAAGTGATGGTTATAAATGTTCTTCATTAATTGATAAGTTGCTTCTTTCGCTTCGCCTTCTTCGATGAAGATCCCGATTACTTCCATACCACTTTTACGAGCAAGTTTGACAGCTTCATGCGTATCTAAAATACCGTCTTGTTGATAGTCTAGTGCAGAAGGCTCACCGTCTGTGAAGACAAGTAAGAATTTATGCTTTTCTGGTCTTTTTGCAAGCTTTTCAGAAACGATACGAATAATATACCCGTCGCGATTATCTTCTTCTTCGCGAAGCTGCATAATTTCGGGACCAACGTTTGGTAACGTTGAGTTTTTATACGTTACAACTTCATGGATAACGTTCGGCTTATCTTCAGGTTTAGCACTAGAAGCATCTTCCCAAAATCCGCTAATAGCGTGCGGGATTTTTAAAGATTTCAACGCTTCATGGAATAGGACCACACTCTTTTTCGTTTCTTCCATTTTGTTATACATAGAACCAGAGCAGTCCACTAGTAGTTGGAATGCAACGTCGAGCTCTTGTGATTCTTGCCCTTTTTTATAAAACATGCGAGGCTGCTTTTCAGTATAAATACGAAGGAATTTCTTACGAAGTCTTCCGTAATATTTATCACTATTTGCATTCGTTTTATTTTCAATCGTTTTTTCGATAATTTTCTTTAATTCTTTTACATCTTTATTAACGACTGATTTAATAGCTTGGTAATCCTTTTTCTCGTCAGGATTTGGTTTGCGTGCTTCTTTAAATGTATGAGAAGCGCCAGTATTATACTTACCGTATGCACCATCATTTTGACTAGAAGCGTGAGAGGCTCTTGCTTCCTCTGTATCAGCACCATCAAAGTTGGATTGTGTACTTTTTTGAGAAGTACCTTGTACAGAGCCAAGCGCTTGGTCACCATCTTCTGATTCGCGAGCAGTATCACCCATCATATTTGTTTTTGTTCCGCTTTCTAATTCAAAACGTAAAAAGTTCTCATTTTCATTGTTTTTATTTTCACGGTGCCATGTAGAGAAGCTTTCATTCATTTTATTTTTATTCTCATCATCAACGATTTGTGTATCATCATTTGCTAATTTTTCGGGACGGCTGTCTTTTTCATCTGCAATAACAGATAAGTAGAGCGGAGCATGTCCGAAATAGTTGTTAAGCATATCACTTTCAAGAAGCTCCTCTAAACGATAGCGAATTTTCTCAACGATATACATAATATCTTCCGTATTACGAGCTTGGAATGTTTCATGCAGAATAGCTTCAATTTGCTCGAAATATTCATTATTAAACATTTCATATTTATCGCTCGTTAATGAAAGATAGCATAGACAAAATAGACGATCACCGTGATAGTTACGAACGCGATTGATTTCATTTTGTGAGCTAAAGTAATTGCGATACATTTCTTTTCTTCTTTTAAAAACATGCTTTGTGCCAGGGCGTAAGTTTTTTACGATTTCTTCAACACGTAAATCTTCTAATAGAACAAATAATTGTGTTAAAAATTTTTTTAAGGGTGATTCTTGTAATTCAATCGCATAAGAACGAATTAAAGTCATGTCCGAGTAATGTTTATTACCAAGTGCTTTTAAAAACACTTCGCTTTTTAATCCGATTACTGTATCCTCTTCTTTTCGATCATCCCAAAAGTGACTAATGACAACCTTTTTTTCAATTTCGTCGTAGTATGCTTTATAGCCATACTCAAGGTAGGCATCATCTTCTTTGAGAAGGGCATACATTAAGTTTTCCATTTGTAGAAACAGCGACGCATCAATTTTTTTGTCACTAAAAATTTGTCTCATGAATTATCCCTCAAAGAAATAACTTTCTGCTAATTCACGGACAGTCATTTGTTCTGTTTCATCGTTTAATTTTGCGATAATACTACGTTCAATTGCACGCATAACAGGAATATATACACCTAAATCACATGCATCGATAATGCCACGAATACTTGCTGCTTCTTCACTTACGCGGCCGTCACGAGCTAAAGGCATAAGATCGCTTGCAAATGCAACGAACTTTTCAATTGTTGTAACATCGTTTAATTTTGATTCTGCTAATAATAATTCTTTTAATGTATCACCTTGAATGTAAGGAACTTCAATAATAACGAAACGGTTTTTTAACGCTTCGTTTAGTTCACTTGTACCAACGTAACCTTCATTAATGGCAGCGATTACGCGATATTCGTCATCACCGTATACAACTTCTTGTGTAAACGGGTTTGTAATCATTTTACGGTAATCTAATGCACCGTGAAGAAGCGGTAACGTTTCAGGTTTTGCCATATTGATTTCATCAATATATAGGAAATGACCGTTCTTCATCGCTTTCATAAGAGGACCGTTAACGAAAGCAACTTCAGATGCGCCATCTTTCGTTTGTAGTGTGTTGTATCCTAAAATACCTTCTACATCTAGGTCGACAGAACAGTTAATGCTATGCATTGGTTTTTGGAATAAAGAAGAAAGCGTTTCAGCTAGTACTGTTTTACCACTACCAGTTGGTCCTTTTAATAGAATGTTTTTGCCAAGAAGAAGTGCTGTAATAGCATCTTCGATAATGCTATTATCAGATGCTTTATATATTTTTGTACCGATTAAAAGTGCATTTTCACCAGCTTCTTGCTTATTCTTTTCGTGAATTGTAGAGAGCTGTTGTTTTAAATCAGCATGTATATGAAATTGTTCTAACATGTATTTCCCACCTAACATTATTTTCATAAAGTAATACATCTTATGATAACTTGTTTTAATATGGTATGCAAAGAAAAGGGGAGGGGACAAATATAAAAGAAAAAGCAATCAATTGTACATTGATTGCTTATAGTAAAGGAGAAATGAGCCTCATAAAAGACTCTAATATTCGTTTTTTGATACTTCTTTTTTGGAAAGCGTTCCATTTAATTTCAGTGGAATGCTTAAAGTCTTCTTCAAAATCACGTTTAATATCATGAACAGTTTTTGATTCATACAGTACGCTAATAATTTCGTAATTCAATTCAAAGCTTCGTACATCCATATTTGCTGTTCCGATTGTTGCAATTTTATCATCAACAAGTACAAGTTTTGCATGCATAAAGCCATCTTTATAACTATAGATGGAGGCACCAGCTTTTAAAAGTGGAGTGAAGTAGGATTGGGATGCTTGATCACTAATAATACTATCACTTTTACCAGGATATAAAATGCGTACATCTATGCCAGATATTGCACTTAAACGTAATAATGTTAAAGTTTCTTGATCTGGAATAAAATATGGTGTAGCAATCCAAATAGATTTTTTTGCAGAGCCCATAATAGCTAATAACGTATTACGAATGCTCTTATCATCTGAGCTTGGCCCGCTTGCTACAATTTGCACAGCACCTTCTGCACTTGAAACTTCTTTACCTGGGAAGTATTGTCTATTCATAAATTGATCCCAGGAATAGGTTTTCAAACCACTAGATGCATAGAGCCAGTCCTCTAGAAAAATTGCTTGTAATTTATATAACGCTTTTCCTTCGATTTTTAAATGACTATCACGCCAAACGGGAAACTTTTTTGAACGGCCAAGATATTCATCACCGACATTAAGTCCTCCAGTAAAACCAATTTCTCCATCGACAATGACGATTTTACGGTGGTTACGATAATTAACTGTTTCAAGTAACCAAGCTGAAAAAATAGGGTCAAATTCAACAATTTCAATCCCAGCTTCTTTCATAGGTTTTAAAAAGCGTCTTCTTAACGTATTACTTCCTAATCCATCATAAAGGAAGCGTACAATAACACCAGCTTTTGCTTTGTTTATTAAAGCATCCCGGACTTTTGTACCAATCTCATCAGATTTATAAATATAGTATTGAATATGTATGTGATGTTTTGCTTGCTCGATAGCTTGCAAAATTTCTGAAAATGTTTGATCTCCGTTTGTTAAAAGTTTTGTAGTTGTTCTATCTGCGGCAGGCCCGCCTCCAAATTTTTGTACAACTTCTGTTAAATGGGTAGAGCGTTCACTTAATGGGACTTTGAGTGATAACTCTAGTCGTCTTCCTTCTAATATTTCACGGAATAATTTTCTTTGTTCTTCTGAACGATGGAGATGCTTTTTTCTTCTCCAACGGCTACGCCCGAAAATAGAGTATAAAAGTACACCTACAACGGGAAGAAGTGCTAATACTAAAAACCACGCTAAGGTACTTTGAGGAGACCTATTTTCGATAAAAATAACGAATGAAATTCCTACAATTGTAATGGACCAGAGAACGCCGACAAATGTATATAACGAAATATACGATGTATTTAATAGGAAAAGAACGATAGATACAATTGTAAATATTAATAGTAATTGAACGATAGGTTTCTTCATTTCTATATAATTCCTCTAATCTTTCTTCAATATAGACTTCCTAAATAGCGGATGTAATGTGACATTTTTATTATAAATTGTTTTCTGTTTTTTACAAAATGTAGGTATTTCCCCATACTTTCCGCATTTGTCCTACATACAGTGTATTGTTACGTTTTTAAAGAGAAAAGGAGGGTGAATAAAATGTATGGTCGTCCAATTGGAGGATTTGGTCACGGTGGTTTTCATGGTGGTTTTGGACATTCCCCATTTTTTGGTGGAGGTTTCTTTCCAGGGTTTGTAGCAGGAGCATTACTCAGCCCTGGATTTGGTTATGGCGGATATGGTTATCCGTATTACTCGGATTATTCTTATTATACAGGTTACCAACAAGATCCATATTATTCTTACAATACCTATTAAGATGAGAAAATGGAAAAGGAGAGGGGAAATATGAATTATATAGAAAATAACGGATTGTATTATCGTAATCATCATCATGGAGGGCACCATCATAACGGCGGACATCACCACCATGGAGGGCACAATCACCATGATCATCATCACCATCACGGAGGTGGATGGGGCTGGGGTGGCGGCTCATGGGGCGGTGGATTTTTCCCTGGAAGTTTTGCTGGAGGTGTGTTAGGTGGGCTTACAGCTGGCGCACTAACGGGTGCAGCAGGTGGAGGCTACTATCCAGCGCCGTACCCAGTAACTTATCCAGCGCCATACCTAGCGCCATACCCAACGCCATATCCGGGTTATCAGCAAATAACATATCCATACTAAACTAAAAAAAGAGGCTTTCCTCTTTTTTTAGTTTAGTAAAGTATTTATAAAATATTTCCAAAAAAATGGTGAAAATATGTTAATATTTTGTTATTGTAATTTTAAAACATATATACTAATTTTAATTTCTATATTCTTATTCAGGAATAGTTGTATAGTGTGCTCAAATGTCTATTTCGCTAGTAAAGTAAAAAGGTTAGATGTAAGTAGAATTAGTAGGAAACTAGGGTTGTATAGAGCTAGTTATAAAGGTATGTAAGAGAATGAAGAAGCTATAATAAGGTAAGCTAAGTATAGCGATAGGAAACAACTATTTATAATTGAAACGGTATTATATTGCTTTTTATTACAAATAATATTATGTTATTTTAATCGGCATATTTCAAAACGTGATGTATGTAAAGGACGATTATTAGGAAATGAAATGTCTCTATTTCTATGAAAAGAAACAAGTTGTGTTTTAGTCAGATAGGAAGCAAGGAGAGATGCGCATGCTAGAACAAAGAGGTCATGCATTATATGAATCTTCATTGCGAGATTTAAAGTTAGCATTAGATGAGTCTTCAATTGTTGCGATTACAGACCGAAAGGGTCTTATTACATATGTAAATGATAAGTTTTGTGAAATCTCCAAATATACACGAGAAGAGTTAATAGGGAAAGATCATCGTATTTTAAATTCAGGACATCACCCGAAAACATTTTTTCAAATGCTATGGAAGCGTATTTTGAGCGGAAAAGTATGGAGAGGTGAGATTCGAAATCAAGCAAAAGATGGTACATATTATTGGGTTAAAACAACAATTGTTCCATTTTTAAATGAAAAAGGAGAGCCATATCAATTTATTGCGATCCGAAATGATATTAGTAGTAGGAAAGAAGCAGAACAGAGGTTGCGGTTAAGTGAAAGTCGTTATAGGGAGCTTGCGTATCATGATGCTTTAACGAGTTTACCGAACCGTTTACAATTAATAACGACTGTTAACGAATTGATTGCAGATAAAAAAGAGTTTGGTATGATTTATTTTGATTTGGATCGTTTTAAATTAGTAAACGATACGCTAGGTCATATGATAGGAGATTTACTTTTAAGCGAAGTTGCTTCACGGTTGCATTATGTGCTAGGAGAGAAAGATGTTCTGGCTAGGCTGGGTGGCGACGAATTTGTGTTGTTAACAAAAAATCATACACAAGATGAGATGAGGCAGCTAGCGACATCTGTATTGTCATGCTTTCAGGCACCATTTATGCTTGAAGGTCATGAAGTATACATTTCAGCTAGTCTAGGACTGTGCTCATATCCGCAAGATGGACAAGATGTAGAAACTCTATTGAAGAATTCGGATTTAGCTATGTATAGTGCGAAAGAACAGGGGAGAAATGCAGCTTGCTTCTTTACAGGTGAGTTACGTGCGAAAATAAATCGTAGAATGAAAATTGAATTTGCTTTGCAAAAGGCAATTCGTGATGAAGAGTTAGAGGTGGCGTTGCAGCCTATTATTGATTTGAAAACAAAGAAATATACTGGTATTGAAGCTTTAGCACGTTGTTCAACAGAAGAAGGACCGATTTCACCAAGCGAATTTATTCCAGTAGCTGAAGAATCTGGACTTATTATAAAACTAGGAGACTGGGTATTAGAAAAGTCATGCCGCTTGTTTAAAACATTGCCGGAGTATGAAGATGGACTAAAGTTATCTGTGAATTTATCCATACAACAATTAATGCAAAAGCGTTTTATTATATCTGTACGTAGTATTTTAAGGAGAACTGGTTTTCCTGCGAATCGTTTAATTTTAGAAATAACGGAAAGCATTGCTGTTCGTCATTTTGATTATATTATTGCCACATTACAAGAATTAAGAAATATGGGTATTTTAATTGCTTTAGACGACTTCGGAACGGGCTATTCTTCCTTATATTATTTAAAACAATTACCGCTGGATATAGTGAAAATTGATCGTAATTTTATTCGTGAATTTCATTATGATCATGCACAGCCAGAGCGAACGATTGTAAAATCTGTTATTGAAATTGCCCATAGCTTAAATCTAGCAGTAGTTGCTGAAGGGGTAGAGACAGTAGAGCAAGAAAGTTTATTACAATCTATGGGTTGTGATTATGTGCAAGGATTTTATTATGCGAAACCTTTATCTGTAGGAGAGTTAAAAGAAAAGTTAATTACAGATTTTGAATAAAAAAGAGAAGCGGGTAGCTTCTCTTTTTTTAATTCATTTTTTGGGAGTTTTTCATTAGTACTGGATAAAGAATAAGACCTAATACGAACAATCCGATGCCTAAGAAGAACGTTTTTAAATCAGCAGTTCCCGTTTTTATAACCCAAATAGAGTATACAAATGCTAATGTAGTGATGATCCCGTCCTTTATTCGAGAACCGGGCATTATATCATACGTTTCTCCTGTAATAACTAATTTGAATTGGTACAGCGTCGAAACAAGGTATGGAATTAAATAAGCTAATGTTGCTACAACGATAGCGAAATTATAAGCTTCTGATACAGTACCAGAAATCGTTGAAAATAAGAAAATTTGCGTCATCACATTTGTAATCAATAATGATTTTGAAGGACTCCCTTTTTTATTTGTTTTTGCGAACAGCTTAGGGAAAAGTCCGTTCTTTGCAGCCTGGTAAGGTACTTCTGAACTAACAACAATCCAGCCCACTGTAGATCCAAATAAAGATACAAGTGCAAGTAGAGCCATGATATAGGCACCTTTATTGCCAATTGCTAAATTTAATGCGTCTACTAATGGTTTTTGAGACTCTTTTAAAGCATCTTGCGGGAGAGCACCCATTGTAAGTAGAGTAATTGACATGTAAATAAGAAGAGCGATAATTAATCCAAAAATGGTAGCTTTTTTTACATCGCGCTGAGATTTTGCACGATTAGAAAGCATGACAGCCGATTCAATACCGATGAACGCCCAAAGTGTTGCAATAGCAGCTGAATTGATTTGTCCACCTAAAGAAATGGATTGTCCTGCTTCATTCATAAATGTTTGCCCGTCTCCGAAATTAGAGGCGTTGAAAATGAATAATGTGATTACAATAAACATTGTAAATCCGATAATTTTTGCAATAGTAGCAAGAAGATTCATATTTCCAGCACGATCAATATTTTGAGAAAGAATATATTGAATTCCCCATAACATAAGGCTGCATACGAGGAACGTTAATCCTTTTCCAAGTTCTAGTGAAAATCCGTTCGTTGAAAAGAGAATTTGCTTACTTTGTAAAACTGGAAAGAATGTTGATAAATATCCAGCAAAGGAAATAATAACAGATGCTGTTGCAGCCCAGTTCGCAGCCCAATATCCCCATGCCATACTATATCCTGCAACTTTACCCGCTTTTTTTGAAGGAAACATCGCTTGAGCATAGCTTTGTGGCCCCGCTTTTAATTCTGGTTTTCGGATTGCTAAATTTCCAAATACGAGTGCAATCATAAATACGCCAAGTCCTGTAATACTCCATGCAAGTGTAGAACCCATTGGACCTGATACTTGTGCTAAATTTGCTGGGAGCATAAATACGCCACCGCCAACCATATTTCCGATAACAAAAGCTGTTAAAACCCATAATCCCCATTTTTTCGTTTCCATTTTTGTTAACTCCTTTGTAGTAAGATTTGCTTAAACATCATTTTTTACTAGCTTTTTGGCAATAAAAAAAAGAGCCATGTAGATAAAAAATACCTACATGGCTCTTCGCCAAAACGTAGGTACAACGGGAATAACCCTTGTACCTACGCGTAATTTTTCCGCTAGGTTTCAAGGGTTACGTATGATGATGATGTTTTTGTGCAAATGTAACTACAATTGTTGTATAAGTAAGCATAGTTCTTTGCTCCCTTTCTCCTCTGATTTTGAAGTTAGTATACTACATGTTTTTTTGAATGAAAAGAAAAATATAAAAATTTTTATAAAAATACGTTTTAGAGATTAAATATTTACCTTTATTTTTCCTATACTGGAAAATAAGTGAGAGATTGGCAGAAGAGTGTAGCATGGTATAATACATATAGAACTAGAAGGTGACAAGGGGCTATTGTAGATGATGAGTAAGTATGAACAAATTTATACAGAAATCAGTAATTCTATTGATAATAGGCAATTAAAAGAGGGATGCAAAATCCCATCAGAAACTGAATTAATGAAGCAATATGAAGCGAGCCGCGGTACTGTAAGAAAAGCTGTAGATTTATTACAAGAACGTGGATATGTTCAAAAAATACACGGAAAAGGTGTTTTTGTTTTAAAGCGAAAAAACATTGAATTCAACTTTGGTGGTATTGTAAGTTTCCAAGAAGAAAATGAACGTTTAGGACGCCATTGTATTACAGAAGTCGTGGAAATGGAGAAAGTAAAAGCGACAAAAGAGGTTGCAAAGCTATTAAATGTGAAAGAGAAAACAGACATAGATCATATTAAACGCGTACGAAATATTGATGGAGAAAAAGTAATTTTGGATATTAATCATTTTGTATCGGAATATATTCCTGGATTAACGAGTGAAATTGCAGCGGGGTCCATTTATAAATATATTGAGAAAGAACTAGGTCTTCATATTAGTTACTCACAGAGAGTAATTGAAGTGCAACCATGTACAGAGGACGATAGGAAGTATTTAGATTTAAATGGAACAGATTATGTTGTTGTCGTGAAAAACTTTACGCATTTGTATGATGGAAGTCAGTTCGAATATACAGAATCCCGCCACCGCTTAGATATTTTTCATTTTTCGGATGTGGCGCGGAGAAAATAAGGAGATGGAACGTAATAACGTTTCATCTCTTTTTTTATAAAAAATGACAAACTCGTATATACGAGTATTGACTAACTTATATATACGAGTTAATATGTAATTGTAAACGGTATCAAAAAAAGAAAAGAGGGACGGGAATATGGGGAAAGACTATCGTAAAACAGCAGAGGAAGTGTTGCAGTATATTGGCGGGAAAGACAATATTGAACAAGCTGCGCACTGTGTAACGAGACTCCGTATCGCTTTAAAGGATGAAAGTAAAATAGATAACGATAAATTGCAGTCTGTTTCATTAGTGAAGGGAGCGTTTCATAACGCTGGGGTATTTCAAATTGTAATCGGTCCAGGAGATGTTGATCGAGTATATGCTGAATTGATAACGCTTGCAGGTATGAAGGAAGCGACAGTAGCTGATGTAAAAGATTCTGGAAACCAAAAGTTAAATCCAGCTCAAAAGTTTGTAAAAGTATTTTCAGATGTATTTATGCCGATATTACCAGCAATCGTAACAGCTGGTTTACTAATGGGTATTAACAATCTATTAGGCGCAAAGGACTTATTTTTTGATGGGAAAAATTTATTAGATGTGTATCCAAACTTAGGCGGGCTTTGGGATTTAATTAATATGATGGCCAATACAGCATTCGTATTCTTACCAGCACTTGTCGGTTGGTCAGCAACGAAGCGTTTTGGTGGTAGTCCAATACTAGGGATTGTTATGGGATTAATGCTTGTGCACCCAGCCTTATTAAATGCCTGGGATTACGGAAAAGCAGCGACTGGTTTAGATGGTCAAAAGATTGAGTACTTCAATATTTTAGGACTGTTCCAAATTGAGAAGGTAGGATATCAAGGACAAATTTTACCTGTTTTAGTAGCAGCATTTGTATTAAGTAAAGTAGAAATCTTTTTAAAGAAACATGTACCAAATGCAATTCAATTATTAGTTGTACCAATTACAACAATCGTTGTGACAGGTGTATTAGCATTAGGAATTATCGGTCCGGTTACACGTCATATTGGAGATTTATTAACAGTAGGATTAGTAGGTGTATATGAAACAGTACCAGTAGTTGGGGCAGTATTGTTTGGAGCATTATATGCACCACTTGTAATTACAGGTATGCATCATATGTTTATTGCTATCGATTTACAATTAATTGCACAACACGGTGGTACATTCATTTGGCCAATGATTGCTCTTTCTAACATTGCGCAAGGTAGTGCGGCACTTGCGATGTTCTGGATTTCTAAAAATCAAAATGATAAAAGTATGGCATCTACATCAGCAATCTCGGCATATTTCGGTATCACAGAGCCAGCTATGTTTGGTGTAAACTTACGAAATAAATTCCCATTCTATGCAGCAATTATAGGATCGGCTGTGGCAGCAATATTTATTACGTTAAATGGTGTATTAGCACCGGCTATCGGAATTGGCGGATTACCAGCATTTATTTCTATCATTCCGAAATCGATTCCCATGTTTATTGTCGGAATGATTATCGCAGTTGTAATCCCATTTACGTTAACGTGGTTATTTGCAAAACGAGTAAAACAGAAGTAGGAGGAAGTTAAACATGAAGGATTGGCATAAAAGTGTAGTTTATCAAATTTATCCGAAGAGCTTTAATAGCTATTACAATAAAGAAACCGGTGATATAAAAGGGGTTACAGAAAAACTAGATTATTTAAAAGAACTCGGAGTAGATTATATTTGGTTAACACCGATATACCAATCGCCACAAAATGATAATGGATACGATGTAAGTGATTACTACCGTATTGATCCATCTTACGGAACGATGGAAGAGTTTGAAGAGCTTTTAGAAGAAGCAAAAGCACGTAACATTGAAATTATGCTTGATATCGTTGTAAATCATAGTTCGACGGAGCATAAGTGGTTTAAAGAAGCGAAGGAAGATAAAAATAGTCCATATCGTAATTACTATATTTGGCGTGATGAAAAAAATAATTGGCAATCTAAGTTTGGTGGGTCTGCTTGGAAATATGATGAAAAGACAGAGCAATATTATTTACATCTATTTGATGAGACGCAAGCCGATTTAAATTGGGAAAATGAAAAACTTCGTGAAGAAGTATATGATATGATGCGCTTTTGGCTTGATAAAGGGGTAACTGGATTCCGATTAGATGTTATTAATTTAATTTCAAAAGATCAACAATTCTTAAATGATGACGGAAGTACAGCGACAAGCGATGGACGTAAATATTATACAGATGGCCCGCGTGTTCATGAATATTTACAAGAAATGAACCGAAATGTTTTTGAAGGGAAAGATGTAATTACAGTTGGAGAAATGTCATCTACGACAATTGATAATTGTATTAAATATTCAAACCCTGAGCGTAATGAATTAAGTATGACGTTTAGTTTCCATCATTTAAAAGTAGATTATCCAAATGGAGATAAGTGGACGAAAGCGAATTTTGATTTTATTAAATTAAAAGAGATTATGTCTAATTGGCAAATTGAAATGCAAAAGGGCGGAGGATGGAATGCGTTATTCTGGTGTAATCATGACCAGCCTCGTATTGTGTCACGCTTTGGTGATGATAGAGAGTACCGAAATGAATCTGCGAAAATGTTAGCGACAGCGATGCATATGTTGCAAGGAACGCCTTATATTTATCAAGGCGAAGAAATCGGTATGACGAATCCTAATTTTGAGTCTATTGAACAATATCGTGATGTGGAATCGTTAAATATATATGATATAAAGCTGGAAGAAGGATTATCAAAAGAAGAGATTATCGGGATTTTAAAACAAAAATCTCGTGACAACTCCCGTACTCCAATGCAGTGGAATGAAGAGATGAACAGTGGCTTTACAACAAGTACACCTTGGATTTCAGTGGCTGAGAACTTTAAAGAAATAAACGTAGAGAAGGCATTAGAAGATAAAGAGTCTGTATTTTATCATTATAAAGAGTTAATAGAACTTAGAAAAACGTATGATGTAATTACAGAAGGAGAATATGCTATTTTAGATAAAAATGATCCTAAGATTTGGGCATATACTCGTACTACAGAAAGTGAAGTGCTGCTTGTTATAAATAACTTCTATGGAGAAGAAATAACGTACTCTGTACCAGCGCACGTTCAATTAGATGGAATGAAACAAGAAATACTACTGTCAAATTATAGAGATGCCAGCAAGGACATTACAAAACTTAACTTAAGACCATATGAATCAATTGTATATCGATATACGAAATAAAAAGGTTGTATGCCCATACGGCATACAACCTTTTTATTTTAGGACACCACTGTACAAAATGTTTACCTCTACCTCAGGTTTGAATTTTACTTTTGCATAATCTTTATTCCAATTTTTCTTCTTCCATAAGTCAGGATGATAAGCGATAAGATGTCTACCAATTCCGAAAGCATCACAATTTGCCTTTTGTAACTTTTTCGTTATTTTTTTCGCTTCTTTCGTGAGCTGTTTGGATAGTTCCTTATTTAGTTTTTTTCTTTCATCCATTTTGTAAAGATTATCTCTCGGAGCTTCAAGAGCTATAACTTTTAATTGAAGCTTAATGTGAGCATACACATTTCCTTTTTTATCTGTTGTTATTTTTAAGTCTCGTTTTAATTTCCGATTGCTCACTTCCATTGTTAAATAGTCAGATGTCTTCTCGGATTCATCGCTAGTAAGTTTTTGGGTTATACGGGCACTTGTTCCCATTTTTCCAGTTAATAATACGAATAAAACAGATTGTTTTAAAGGTAAATGCCCGGTCAATTTATCATTGTTAAATAAAGCTAATCCGTTTGTAATTACTTCTTTTCCTTTTATTTTTATAGAAGGGAGGGTAAAGTCTTTACCGGGATCTACCATTTTTGTAGCAGCTGTTTCTAAAGTTTCTTTTGGAAATACACTCATATCTTCTAAGCTTTTCACTTTTTTCTTTAGAAAATCTCCAATTAACAAATTTCCGACCTTCTTTTTTTTCAGTATTTCGGATGTTTCACCATCTACTGCAATAAGTTTTACTAAAGCAGTTGGGTTTGTTGGGTCCCGAAAACTGACATCTAAATAGGGTAGTATCCCTTTTTTTAAAATTTTGGTTCCTAGTAATTGAACACCATATTTGAAATAGCGAATATTTCCAGTCACATTTTTTTTTAGAGCATCGCTTGTATCCCTTATGTTATGCCCCGTTGCTGAATGTATTTCATTTTCGAATGAAGATTGCTCTCCGCTTGAACTTTTTACGAGCTCAATTGTTTGCTGGAGTTTATTCTCTTCCGTAATATCAGATCCAATACTATAAGCTAACCTTGCTTCTCTTAATGGTTCTTGATCCCAACAGCCAGAAAGGAGGGAACTCGTACATAATATAAAAAGTAATTTAACTCTTTTTTTGAACATATTGTTCTCCTTTCTTATTTCTTATTCCTGAATAAAGTAGAAATAAAAGAGGGAGGACAACGATGAAAATATAGGTGAACTTATCAGTGAAAGTTGAAATTACTTTTAATTCCTCTGGTGTATCGATAAATAAGGCTACACTAAAAGCAATAATACCAACGATTGGAACAGCCTTTTTATGGTTAGCAAGATTGAATATATGTCCAATGCCGATTGAAGCGGCACAATAATAACTAGCAATAGAAGCCACAACTGTTATCATCCATATTGGTATGAATAGTAAATCAGTTCGGTCTATAATTCCGATATGCAAGGAGCGTAGTAAGTAAGCAACTGGTTCTGGAATAAGCTCAATTTGTTTCGGACTAAATACGATAAAGCAAATCCAAACAGTAAAAGTATAAAAAAGAGTTACAAATCCATTAGCGATAGAAATTGCCTTCAGTTTTGCAATAGAACTCCCATTTACTTTGGGGAAAGCGATAAGAAAAATTTCAAAACCATACATAGCTGTAATGGTTTCTTTGGATGCTTGAATAATATTCCACCATCCAGCTTCTGTAATTGGAAAAATATAAGAAAAGTCAGCCCGTGAGAGCCCAAGTCCAATTAAAAGTGCCATAGGTAAAATAAGAATAGAGGCCATGACATAAAATCGTACGATGACTTTAAACGTGTTATAAGCTACATAACAACAAGCTATTGTAAATAGCATGAGAATGGCAGACCAAGGAGTAGCTTGTAATATCCAAACTTTAATGACATTACAAGCGCTTAACATAACTGTCATACCGATAAGAGTGAAATAAAAAACATAAAGAAAACCTAATAATTTTCCAAATTTATTACCAAATAGCATACAAACACTTTCATACATATCTGCATCAGGAAATCTTTTTAAGAAAAGCCACATAAGTAAAATAATAATCTGAATTGCAAGCCCAGCGATGAGTACAGAAATCCATCCACCACCTTTTGCTATTGGGTGAAGACGGTTTGGGAGAGAAAGTATACCCACTCCAATTTGGCATTGAATAACGAAAAAGGTAAATTGAACAAGCGAAATTTTACTTTGCGTGTTTGTCACCGTCCTCATCCTCTCTCGTTACATGTTGGCGCTGCATTTTTTTCGGTTTTGGATCATGTGGTCGTTCCCAAAATGACCAAATTGGTAGTCTTACAAAAGAATCTTTCATATCTTTAATCCGCATTGGTGCAACAGGAGAAAGATATGGTGTATGAAAAGAATGAAGCTGACATAGGTGAACGAAAGTTATAATGAGACCGAATGATATTCCTACGTATCCGAATAGGGCAGCAAGGAGCATTAATGGAAAACGAAGAATTCGAACTGCTGAACTCATATCGTTTGATGGAACGAGAAAAGATGAGATTGCAGTTAAAGCTACAACGATAATCATTGTGTAAGAAACGAGTCCGGCTTTTACAATTGCATCACCAATTACTAAACCGCCTACAATACCGATTGTTTGCCCAACGCGGCTTGGCAGACGAATACCAGCTTCTCGTAATAACTCGAAAATCAGTTCCATTAAGAGAGCTTCAAAAATAGGAGGGAGCGGTACTTTTTCTAATGAAGCTTTAATTGTATAAACGAGTTCAAGTGGCAACACATCAGGATGAAAAGCAACCGTTGCGATATATATAGCTGGTAAGAGAAAAGCAATTAAGAAACTCACTAACCGAATCATTCGGACGAAAGAACCGACAATCCAGCGGTTATTATAATCATCTGGTGATTGATAGAAAGCAAATAATGTAACAGGAACGATGAGAGCTGTTGGATCACCGTCAGATAAAATAGCAACTCGTCCTTCCATTAAATTTGCAGCGGTCCTATCTGGACGCTCTGTATTTAATTGCTGCGGAAATGGTGAAAAAGACGTATCCTCTATAAATTCTTGTATATATCCTGGAGGCATAAGTGCATCTGTCTTAATCGTTTCTAACCTTCTTTTCACTTCTGTAACTAAATCGTCATTCGCTATATTTTGCATATAAGCAATTGCCACTTTCGTATGCATTTCTTCACCAAGTGTGAAATATTTAACGACGACGTTTGGACTTTTTATGAGTTTACGAATGGAAGCTAAATTGGTTGCTAAATCTTCTACAAAACCAGTATGTGGTCCACGTACAATGCCTTCATTATCAGGCTCTGCTATATCTCTCTTTAAAGATAAAGCTGTTTCGAAAATACAAAAACTGTCGACTTGTTCATGAAAATATAATGATTTGCCTTGTAATAAGAGCTGCACGCCATAATTTAAATTCGTTTCCTTTTTCATATTTAATGTAGAAAAAGCTTTATCTAAAGCTAAATCTGACCGCGTCAATAAAGGCTCAAGGGCTAATTGATGAATTAGATTTGGGTCTGCTAAAGATTCGATATATAGGATTGCTCCTTTTCCGTTTTGAAAAGGGAGATCCAATTTTTTTATATCGTCTGAATGACAGAGCTTATTTTCGATATAATTAATGTTTTCCGGAAGTGATGGAAACATATGCTTTTGATCCGTACTCTCTTGTTGTTCTTTTTGCTCTGTCATAATTTCCACCTCTTTAGAATAAAGTTACTTCTGTTAATTTTTGTTTTTTGTGAGAAATTTATGCTTGGATTATATGAGAAAACAAATTCTATTTTATCGGCTATGATTGTCCACGCATTATTCAATTTCATAGCAGTACTTCTCACATTTGTGTCGAATTAAGAAGATATATAGGAGGGATACATATGGAAATAGCAGTAGAACGAGTTTTTACAAAAGAAATTTTAGCAAGAGCAGCAAAGACATTTCATGTAACAGTGGAAGAAAAGCCACTTGGAGATTTTGAAAATTATATTTTTAAGGCAAAGGGTAATCGTGGCGAAGATTACGTATTGCGTTTAACCCACTCTTCTCATCGTTCTAAAAAAGAAGTCGAAGCTGAACTAGATTTTTTACGATATGTTGCGGAGAATGGGGCAAAGGTAGCAGGACCCCTTTATTCAGCATCTCAAAATCTTGTAGAAGAAATCAGAGCAGAGGATGGGACTTTCTTTTTCGCTTCCTTATTTACATATGCAAAAGGGGAGCAAGTAAAAGGAGAAGAATCGCCTTATTGGGGCGAGCCTCTCTTTGAAGCATGGGGAAAAGCGATTGGACAACTGCATCGTCTAACAATGAACTATCCTAAAACGGATCATCGTGATACGTGGGAAGAAGATGAGAGTGGGATTGTTAATGAATTAGAAGATGATCAAGTGAAAAAGATCGCTGCGGTATTAATGGCTGAGATAAAGGCTCTTCCAATTGAAAGAGAAACGTTCGGCCTTATACACGGTGATATTCATCCAGGTAATTTTCATTATGATGGTAAAGAGCTAACAATCTTTGATTTTGATGATGCGGCTTATAATTACTTTATACACGATTTAGCGATGGTTCTTTATTACTCTGTTCTATTTACACCGTGGACAGCGGAAGAGAAGACCGATTTTGCTCGTAAACAATTACAAGTGTTAAGAAAAGGATACGAATATGAACATAAGCTAGCGGATAGTTGGTATGAATCATTGCTGTTATTTTTACGTTTACGCGATATAGGTTTATATGGCACGATTCAAAAGAAGTTTAAAGGGAAAGATATGCCTGATAACTTCTTGAAATTATCAGAAGAGCTATACGAAAGAATTATAAAAAAAGAAGCAATTGTGAATATATAATACATTCTGTTCAAAACAAAGTATATAAAACAAATATATACTTTGTTTTTTTATACAAAAATATGTTTACTTTATTAAAATAATATTGTCCTAGATTCGGTATACACTTATAATTTTATATATATTCTGAATATTCTTTATAAAGAAGGAGGGGGAATGTTGGAAGCTTTCGTAAATTGGTTAAATAATATTGTTTGGAGTCCAGCACTTGTTTATTTATGTTTAGGGGTAGGTTTATATTTTTCTATTCGAACGAAGTTTTTACAAGTAAGACATGTAGGAGAAATGGTGAAACTGACATTTCAAGGAGAAAAATCAGAGGCTGGTGTTTCTTCGTTCCAAGCGTTAGCACTTTCATTATCAGGGCGTGTTGGGACAGGGAATATAGCTGGGGTAGCAACAGCGGTTGCCTTCGGTGGACCAGGAGCTGTATTTTGGATGTGGGCAGTAGCCTTTTTAGGAGCAGGATCAGCTTATGTAGAATCTACACTCGCACAAATATATAAGACGAAACATCAAGGACAGTTTCGCGGTGGACCTGCTTATTACATTGAAAAAGGTTTAGGGGTTAAATGGTATGCTTTAGTATTCGTGGCAGCGACAATTCTAGCAACGGGGCTTTTATTACCGGGTGTGCAAGCAAATAGTATCGCTGTAAGTTTAGAGACAGCTTTTGGAATTAACACTACATTATCAGGGGCTTTATTGGTTGTTGTATTAGCTCTTATCATCTTCGGTGGAGTAAAGAGAATTGTTAACGTAGCGCAAGTTGTCGTACCTTTTATGGCTGTTGGGTATATTTTAGTAGCTTGTGTTATTGTCGCTATGAATATTGAAAAATTGCCAGAAGCATTTATGTTAATTATAAGAAGTGCGTTTGCATTAGAAGCAGCATTTGGTGGTATTATCGGTTTAGCAATTTCTTGGGGAGTAAAACGTGGTATTTATTCTAATGAAGCAGGGCAAGGAACTGGGCCACATGCAGCGGCAGCAGCTGAAGTATCACATCCAGCTAAGCAAGGTTTAGTGCAAGCATTTTCCGTTTACATTGATACATTATTTGTTTGTTCAGCAACAGCATTTATGATGATTATTACAGGCATGTATAACGTATTTGATGCAAGCGGAAAAAACTTTATCGTAAATAAATTAAATGGTGCTCAGCCAGGACCGGGGTATACACAGGCGGCAGTAGAATCTGTTTTCCCTGGATTTGGAAACGGTTTCGTTGCAATCTCGTTACTATTCTTTGCCTTTACAACAATTATGGCGTATTACTACATTGCAGAAACGAATATCGCGTACTTAAATCGTGATAAAGACCGTCCTTGGATGTCCATGGTACTAAAGTTTGTATTTTTAGGAGCTGTATTCTACGGTTGTATAAAAACAGCAGCAACAGCTTGGGCTTTAGGTGATATCGGTGTAGGAATTATGGCGTGGGTAAATATCATTGCGATTTTACTATTACAAAAACCTGCATTAGTTGCATTAAAGGATTATGAAAAGCAGAAAAAAGAAGGAAAAGATCCAGTATTCGATCCAGGGCCATTAGGAATTAAAAATGCTGATTTCTGGGAGCATGAATATGGAAAAGATAAGAAAGAAGAAGTATCGTAATGGAATAGAAATGAAAAAGCAAAGGGGAAATTCCTTTGCTTTTTTTATGGACAAAATGAGGCTGGAAGTTATTTTTTTGCCTATTTTTGAATATAAAAAGAATGTACATGCTTTGTTAGGGGAAGGGGTGAGTATGTTGATAGAGTTTCGTAACGTAAATAAATATTATGGTACCTTTCAAGTTTTAAAAGATATTAATGTGCAAGTGAAAAAAGGTGAAGTGGTAGTAGTTGTTGGGCCTTCAGGATCAGGAAAAAGTACATTACTTCGGTGTATAAACCAGTTAGAGTCAATTACAGATGGAGAGTTAATTGTACAAAATACGGAGGTACACAATGCGAAAACAGATATGAATGAATTACGCCGAAATATCGGAATGGTCTTTCAACATTTTTATTTATATCCACATAAAACAGTTCTTCAAAATATTACATTAGCACCTATTAAAGTAAATAAAATTTCAAAAGAGGAAGCAGAACAAACAGCGATGTTTTATTTAGAGAAAGTAGGAATTCCAGAGAAGGCTAACGTGTATCCACATCAATTATCTGGAGGACAACAGCAACGGGTGGCAATTGCTAGAGGGCTTGCGATGCAGCCGGAGATTATGCTATTCGATGAACCTACGTCTGCTCTTGATCCAGAGATGATCGGGGAAGTACTTGATGTTATGAAAACGCTAGCTAAAGAAGGGATGACGATGGTCGTTGTCACGCATGAGATGGGATTCGCGCGGGAGGTAGCCGATCGGATTTTATTTATGGATGATGGCAAAATCATTGAGGATACAACACCGGCGCAATTTTTTGCAAGTCCTGAACAAGAAAGAGCGCGTCTATTTTTAAGCCGAGTGTTAAACCATTAAAGGAGGAGTTTTATGCTTAAAATGAAAAAGTTGTTTACGTTAATCGTATTTTCATGTTTATTCGTACTTGTCGTTGCTGGGTGCGGAAGTAAAAAAGATGAGGCGAAAGAAACGAATACGAAGCAAGGCGGGGCTGTTGAGCAAATTAAGAAGCGCGGGAAATTAGTAGTTGGGGTGAAGAATGATACGAACTTATTTGGATTGAAAAACCCTTCAACAGGGCAGGTAGAAGGATTTGATGTTGATGTTGCAAAGGCGCTTGCGAAAAAGATTCTTGGGGATGAAAAGAAACTAGAGTTGAAAGAGGTAACATCTAAAACGCGTATTCCACTACTGAAAAACGGTGACATTGATGCAATTATTGCAACAATGTCAATTACAGAAGAACGTAAAAAAGAAGTCGATTTTTCAGATGTATATTTTAAAGCAGGGCAATCGTTACTCGTGAAAAAAGGGAGCGATATTAAAAGTATTGATGATGTGAAAAAGGGCGTAAAAGTGTTAGCAGTAAAAGGTTCAACGTCTACAAATAACATTCGCCAAAAATCACCAGAAGCGACTGTATTAGAATTTGAAAATTATAGTGAGGCATTTACAGCGTTAAAAGCAGGAAAAGGTGATGTTTTAACAACAGATAATGCAATTCTTTACGGCATGGCAAAACAAGATTCAAATTATGAAGTTGTCGGGAAAATTTTTACGGATGAGCCGTACGGAATTGCAGTGCAAAAAGGTGCAGATGATTTAACGAAAGAGATTAATAGTTTAATTAAAGACATGAAAGCAAGCGGAGAGTATGACAAATTATATGAGAAATGGATTGGGCAAAAACCAGAGAAGTAAAGTGATAAATAGTAAAAGCGAGAGGATGAGAGCACTCATCCTCTTCTTGTAAAGAAAGAGGGGAGAATATGTGCCTGATTTTTCTATATTAACGAATAACATTGATATGTATTTAGAAGGATTTAAATATACAGTGATGTCTAGTGTAATCGCATTAATAGGCAGTTTTATTTTAGGCATAATATTAGCGGTAATGCGTATTGCACCGATTCGCATTTTAAATTGGTTGGGAGCTGCTATTGTAGAATTTGTAAGAAATATTCCGCTCGTATTAATTGCATTTATATTCTATTTCGCTTTACCTGTAATAGGAATTACTTTAAATGGTTTTGTAGCAGGAACAGTTACGCTTACCGTATATACAGCAGCGTTTATTGCGGAAGTCATTCGCGCTGGTATTTTATCAGTCGCGAAAGGCCAAATGGAGGCAGCACGTTCTTCAGGATTGACTTACACGCAAGCGATGTACCATGTCGTTTTACCCCAAGCGATGAAAATCGTAATTCCTCCTCTAGGAAATCAATTTCTCAATTTAGTAAAAAACTCTTCCATACTCGGAATTATCGCTGGTATGGATTTAATGTATCAAGGAGATTTAATTTCAACGAAGACGTTTGTTACGTTCGACGTTTATATATTTGTCGGGATGTTTTATTTAATATTAACAATTCCGCTCAGTATGTTAGTGCGTTATTTAGAAAAACGCTTAGCAAAGGAGGCGGTGTAAATGGATTTTAAGGGAGCAATAACAGGTGATCATATTCTCTTTTTATTAAAAGGGTTACTCATCACATTAGAGGTAGCGCTCGTAGCGATTGTACTTAGCTTTATTATTGGTAGTGTAATAGGAATATTGCGCTACATGAAAATCCCTGTCGTCTCACAAATATTGGGGATTATTGTTGAAGTCATTCGAAACTTACCACTACTTTTAATTATATTTTTCACGTATTTTGCACTTCCAGAAGCAGGATTGAAATTAGAAATTATAACAGCTACAATTGTTGCGTTAACAATATTTGAAGCAGCAATGATATCTGAAATTGTTCGAAGTGGTCTATTATCGATTGAAAAAGGACAGATTGAGGCCGCAAGATCTTCAGGATTAACGTATGTTCAAGCGCTTTGGCATATTATTTTACCACAAGCATTAAGAAGAATGGTTCCGCCGCTTGTCAGTCAGTTTATTTCATTGCTGAAAGATACAGCGCTAGCAGTCGTTATATCACTGCCAGAGCTTATTCATAATGCTCAAATTATTAGCGGACAAAATGTAAATTATATGATTCCAACGTTTATAGTAGTAGCTTGTATGTATTTTATCGTAAATTATAGTTTATCAATTTTATCGAGAAGGTTAGAACTCCGTTGACTCTTACAATATATGTAAGAGTTTTTTCCTTGTTTCTCCTTATTTTCCTCTAAATAGAATCTAAATCTTGCAATAATTCGATTTTTTATATTATTTTATCAGAAAAGTTTTAATTTTATATAGAAAATGTAATCGCTTTCGTGTATATTTTTATTATCAGAAAATTTTAACAAGATATAGGGGTATTGGTAGGGGGAGGATTTAGATGCAGCAACAAACGAATGAGAAATTACATCGTACGATGAAGAGTAGACATTTATTTATGATCGCACTAGGTGGTGTAATCGGAACTGGTTTTTTCTTAGGTTCGGGTTACACCATTAATCAGGCTGGACCAGGGGGAGCCATCCTTTCATATTTAGTAGGCGGATTTATTATGTATTTAACAATGCTTTGTCTGGGAGAGTTAACGGTAGCAATGCCAGTTTCAGGTTCTTTCCAAAAGTATGCGACGAAGTTTATTGGACCAGGAACGGGCTTTATGATCGGTTGGCTATATTGGCTTGGCTGGGCAGTAACAGTAGGACTAGAATTAACGTCAATCGGTTTAATGATGAAAAGATGGTTTCCGAATGTTGATGTTTGGGTATGGTGCCTTGTATTCGGTGTTATTTTATATGCTTCAAACGCAATTTCGGCGAAAAGTTATGCTGAATTAGAATTTTGGTTTTCTAGTATTAAAGTAATTACAATTCTTGCATTTGTTGTTCTTGGTGGTAGTGCATTATTAGGGTTTATATCATATGACGGAAAAGAAGCAGCACCTCTTTTCTCTAACTTTGTAAGCGATGGTGGATTATTCCCGAATGGACTAGCTGCCGTATTACTTACAATGATTACAGTTAATTTCTCGTTCCAAGGAACAGAGTTAATCGGAATTGCAGCGGGAGAAAGTGAAAATCCAGAAAAAACAATTCCACGTGCAATCCGTAATACAGTATGGCGCATCATGTTATTCTTCATTTTAACAATGACGATTTTAGTAGGATTAATTTCTTGGAAGGAAGCAGGCGTAATTGAAAGTCCGTTCGTAGTTGTATTTGATAAAATCGGTATTCCATATGCAGCTGATATTATGAACTTCGTTATTATTACAGCGTTACTATCTGTAGCGAATTCAGGATTATATGCGGCAACTCGTATACTATGGTCACTTGCAAATGAAGGAATGGCACCAAAGTCTTTCCAGAAAGTAAATAAGCGTGGTATTCCAATTACAGCACTAGTTGTAACAATTGCTGTAGCTGCTTTATCTTTATTAACAAGTTTCCTTGCAGAAGATACAGTATACATGTACTTATTATCTATAGCTGGTTTATCAGCTGTATCAAGTTGGATTATTATTGCCCTGTCGCAACTGAGCTTTAGAAGTCAGTATATAAAAGGCGGAGGAAAGTTAGAGGACTTAAAATATAAAACACCGTTATATCCAATCGTTCCTATTTTAGCTTTAATTACAAATAGTATCGTTGTTATTAGTTTAGCGTTTATTCCAGAACAAAGAATGGCGTTATATTGTGGTATTCCATTTATCATTTTCTGCTACATATATTATTATATAAATAAGAAACGGCAGAAACCGATGAAGGTGGAGACAACAAATGAAACTAACCATCAAACAAGATGATATTGAGGCAGATTTATCGTATGGTCAATTAGCGATTGGAAAAGAAAACGGGTATTCACCGTTACAATTACTCATTTCTTCAATCGCAGGATGTAGTGCAATTGTCTTTCGAACAATTTTAGAAAAGAAACGTATTACATATGATACGTTTACAATTGAAACGGAAATTGGTAGAAGTGAAGCATTATCAAAACCAGTTGAAAGTGTTCATTTGCATTATAAAATTAAAGCACAAAACATTACAGAAGAGAAGTTGGACAAGGCACTGCAACTGGCAGTGAAAAATTGCACGATTGTTCAATCTGTAAAAGGTAGTATAAAGGTTACGGAAACAATTGAACTAATAAAATAAAACATAAAAACGTGAGAATACGGCTCTCACGTTTTTATGTTTTTAATAAAGGGGGAAATATGATGGAATGTTTAGGGTGTAAATTAGCCAACGAAGAAGAAATTATATATAAAATATATGAAGATGACTATGTAACAGGCTTTTTAGATCATGCACCTTTCTATCCAGGACATACTTTAATTGTGCCAAAACAACATGTTGTAGAAGTAGATGAATTAGATGATATTGTAGCAAAATCCATTATGGATGCTTCTAAGATTATTGCAAAAGCGATTAAGGCATTATATAAACCAGATGGAGTTACAGTTTGTCAAAATGGTGGAGTATTTAACGAGTTAACACATTACCATATGCATGTCGTACCAAGATATAAAGAGCGCTCGTTTGCTGAATTTTATACGGTACAATCGGGAGAAAAGCACAATCATAATTTTGAAGAGACTAAGCATTTGTTAAAAGAAGCGATAGAGCATATGCTGCTTATTGAAAAGGCGTAGCGGTCAGGAAAATTCTAATATTAAAAAGCCCAATTTCTCAGTTAAAATAGAGAAATTGGGCTTTTGTTTATCCTATTATTAAATTTTATCTATAAAAAGATTTTGCAGTGTCACAAAGTATGGTGCTCATTCGTTATATAGAGTGAGAGGAGGAATTATATGAAGGTTACAAACAACGATTATGAAAAGATGGAAGAGCTATATGAGTTGTATGAACAAAAGATTTATTATGTAGCGTATTCTATTTTAAATAATATTCAACAGGCTGAAGATGTGGTTCAAGAGACGTTTATTACTCTTTATAAGAACCTGGCAAAGCTCCATAGCTTGAGCACTGAAGAGCTTAAACGTTACATATTGAGGGTCACGAAAAACAAGGCGATTGATAGTTACCGGAAAAATAAACGACATGAAACATTTTTAGAAGAATATGAAAGAGAATCAGTAGAGGCAGTAGATGAAAATATTGAAGAGTGGGAAAAACGTAAAATGTCTGAGGTTCAAATTGATGCATTGCTAAAAGAGTTAAATGAATCTAATAGACAGGTGTTTAAGTACAAAGTCTTCTATAACTTAACGTATCAAGAAATTTCAAGTGTTATGGGGATAACGGAGGTCAATGTCCGCAAGCAGTTTGAACGCGCTCGAAAACGAGTCCAAACTATTATAGGAGGTATACAACATGACGAATTCAAAGAACTCCAAAGAAATATATGAACTTGCTGAAAAAATTGCTTTAGATGATTTTGATAAACTCGAAGAACAACATGAATTTTCACATACATATACGCGCAAAAAGAAATTGTTTATGGAAGAAATGAAGCTGAAAGATGGACAACCGCAGAAAAAGCGTAAAAGACATCGTATGTTAATCGCTGCTGCTTGCTTATTGATTGGCATGCCGACAACCGTTTTTGGTGCAGTGAAAGTCTATAATATGATTGTTCAAAAACAAAATTACGAAGTAAATGTTTCCTTAACAAATAAGGATTCGAAAAAGAGTGATAAGTGGTATAAGTTGAAGGTTGGTAAATTGCCAGAAAATATGGAAGCAATTGATGACTCTGCTATGAAATATTCATTTAAAGATAATGACGCAATGGGTGGGTTTTCATTTAGTCTTTGGAGGGTAGGGGAAAATGCGGACTTTCAGACTTTGTACTCAAAAAGCTATGAAGAAAAAGAGATAAATGGTAAGAAAGCAGTAATTATTCATAAAGAAACTGGAAACAACAATGTAATGTTTGACAGGAAGGTCTTTCTCTTTTTTGAGAAAGAAGGGATTATGTTAGAAAGTTTTATTGGATCAGATATAAACGAAGAACAAATGATAGATGTGTTAGGGAATATTTCCCTTGAGCCTACGTCAAAAGAAAAGGCATCATATATAGCAGATTATGATGAAAATCGCTTTACCAAAGCAGCTGAACCGAAAGAAAATAAGGTGATTCCATTGAAAAAAGATAGTAAACGACTATTTCATATAGGACAAAAGGTGCCAGTAACGATATCTATGGATAACAGCCAAATTGAATATGTGATAGAAAAAGTTGAAGTCTTTGATTCAATCAAAGATTTTAAACAAGAGAACTTTAATGAACTTGGCCTAGAGATATTAAGCAAGAATAAGGCTTTAGATCAGACGGGAAAATTACTATCGTACAGACGAGATGAATATAAATTAGGGAATGGTAAAGATTCAATTGATACATTAGTAGATTCGAAATTAGTTAATGTTAAATTTGTCTATTTAACAACAACAGTGAAAAATATTGGTAAAAAGTCGACAGAAGAAATCTATATGCATCCATCCATAAAACAGCTTAAATTTGAAGGGAATGCATGGAAATACGCTAAAGAAGAGGGAATGGACGCAACGCGTATTATGACAGGTGAAGTTGATTATTTAGAACCTCACGGAGATGGAAAAAGTTTTTACAATATTGGCAGTATCCGACCAGGACAAACGATGAAAGTTAACTTAGGTTATTTTGTAGATGAGGATAAACTAGATTCAATCTTTCTTGATGCTTTCCATTACAGAGGGGATGGTGGCACTGAAAATATGAATGCGAAACATCGTTGGTGGTTTGATATTCGTCAACAGTCAAAATAATAGAAACAAATGGACGAAAAAGGCTGCTTATATTTTGCAGCTTTTTTCGTCTCCATACATATGTAAAATTTCTTTCGCACGTATACGTAAACCATCTATCAATTCTGTCGGTTCTAACACTTGTGCATCTTTTCCAAGCCTATAAAATAAAGGCGTAATAAAATTGATTTCTCCTTTATCAATTGTTGAATGTATATATCCTGTCCCATCTTCGTTTACTACTACGAATTCTTCAAGGTAAGGAACGCTTTTACATTGGCGTACACCTTCTGTTGTTAGTAAAACATGTAATTGGATAGGAATGTTTATGACGTTAGAGTTAGAGTCGAACCATTCTTCTAAATTCATGAACGTATCTTTATTTTCTTCTGTTGATAATAAAGAAAGAATACGATCAACGCGATACAGTAATACTTTTTTTCTACTGAAGTCGTAGGATGGTAAGTACCATAGCCCGTCATGAGCATATACACCGATAGGATGAACATGTTTTGTTTTTATCCCCGATTTAGATTCGTATTGAAAGTGTAAATCTTTATTTTCAATAGCCGCGGTTAACACTTCATTTAAAAGAGGTGTATCAATTGTTCTCTTCGGATTCCAGAAAGCAATATAAGAGCGTATTTTATCAACTTTCGCTTTCGCATCATGTTGTAGAGAGCTGTACAGTTTGTGTGTAACGGAATTGATTTCTGTATTAAAAGGTAAGTCTCGGTAGTAGCTTAAAGATTGAAATGCAAAAAAGATGGAGACTGCTTCTTCTTCCGTAAATAAAATAGGGGGAATGACTCTATTCGTTAATACTTTATAGCCGCCGTTACGACCTTGTTCTGCGTAAATGGGCAACCCCATATCACTCAAATCTAAAATGTATCTATGAACCGTACGAACGGAAATATTAAATTCATCAGCTATTTCTTGCGCTGTAAATGTCTTTTTTGCAGAAGCAAATATAAGAATATCTAATAAGCGTTTAGCTTTTGACAAATGTATCACCTTTTTCTTTTTAACATGACATAAATTGTCATGTTTTATTGTTAGTATATTGTTTACATCATATGTTATCAAGATGAGATGCAAGGAGGGAAAGAGATGTCACGTGAAATTGTTTTATTTATTGCGGCGAGCTTAGATGGATATATTGCCAAAGAAGATGATGATTTACAGTGGTTAATGGAAACAGAAGGAGAGGGAGATAACGGTTATACAGAAATGTATGAAACAATTGATACGATAATCATGGGAAAAAGAACGTACGATTATGTAGTAGAGCATATGGAAACATTCCCGTATGTAGATAAAAAATGTTATGTTTTCTCTAACTCAGAAAAAGGTTCAAATGAATACGTGGAGTTTGTAAGTGAAGATGTAGTGGAGTTTACAAAAAGGTTGAAAGAGCAAGAAGGATCTAAAATATGGATGGTTGGTGGAGGAAGTCTACTAAGAGAATTCTTTAAGAATAATTTAATTGATGAATATGTTGTTACGATTACACCGCATATATTAGGCTCGGGAGTTCCGTTATTCCAAGATAAGAACCCGGAAATTCATTTAACTTTAACAGATACGAAACGTTTTGGGCAATTTGTAAATTTATATTATAAAGTAAGATGATAAAGAAACACGACTACTGATGGTAGTCGTGTTTTTGTATAGATGGCAATGAAATAATAAAGCAAGATCCGTGGTCGACTTCACTCATTACAGTAATATTCCCACCGTGTAGCTCTACAATTTCTTTCACGATAGATAATCCTAAACCAGTTCCGCCTGTAGCTCGTGATCTCGCTTTATCAACTCGATAAAAGCGGTCGAAAATGTGAGGGAGGTCTTCAAGCGGAATACCTTCACCTTCATCTTCAATTGTAATAGAAATACTTTTATGTTCTTCAGTAACAGAAATGTGGATAAGAGAATACTCTTTTGAATGTCTATAAGCGTTATTTAAAATGTTCACCACAACTTGTTCGAAGCGTTGTTCATCTAAGTTCACTAGCAGTGTAGGAGGACAAGAGAAAGAAACTCTAATGTGTTTTTCTTTATATATGGCATTTACTTTTTCAGCTATGCGAGTCAGGAAGGTGTGTAAATGCACTTCCTTTACTTGAATAGAAAAGTTATGTTGTTCCATTTGTGCAAGGGAAAACAAATCTTGAACTAAGTTTGTGATGTAATCAGACTCATCTTTTATAATAGATAAATACCGCAAACGTTGCTCAGGAGATGTTGCTTCTTTTGAAGCAATGTCAGCATAACCTCTTACGTATGTTAATGGTGTTCGTAATTCATGAGCAACACTTGCCAGAAATTCACTTCGCTCTGTTTTCATATAATGTAAATCATTTGCGAGTGTTTGAATAGATGATGCTAGTTCACCAATTTCATCATTTCGAGTAGTTGTTAATGAAACGGATAAATCTCCTTTACTCATTTTTTCAGTGGCATGTTTCATGTGTAACAATGGTTTTGTTAACAAACGTGATAATAGAAAGATGGTGATGGCTGTTAATAGAAAAGTAATGATCCCAGCAATAATGAATTGTCTTGTTAGCCCATTCACCATCTTTTCAATGGATTCTGTCCCAAGAAACATGTACACATAGCCTTCATGTTTTCCATCTATTACAATGGGACTAACTGTACATATATAATTAGATGTTTTCCAATGATTCTCTATAATTGCGCCTTCATGATCTGTCCGTGTTTGCATCTTTTCAATATGTCTTTTTATAGTAGTATTTATTTCGTTGGATTTAGCTAGTACATCCTTATTTGCATTTGTAATAACAACAGTCGTTTCGGCCTCGGATTCCATTAGCGCAACATGGGAGATTGTTTGCTTATCAAAATACTTTTCAAGGACATCTCTGTGACTATTTCCGCGCTTTAATAAAGCTGTCATTTCTTCATTTACTCTATTGTTGACAAGGCTATAATAAAGCAAGACAAATAGAACACTTTCGATTAAAAGTGTAACAATTAAAAAATAAAATCCGAGCTGAATAGAAATTCGCTTCATCGTTTTGCTCCTTAATCTAAAGTATCAACCCATCGATATCCGACTCCGTACACAGTTTTTAAATGATTATCAATAGGGAAATTTACTTTTCGTAATTTATCACGCAAATTACGAATATGTGAATCGACTGTTCTATCTTCTGTATTTGTATTTAATCCCCAAATTCGTTCAATGAGCTGATCTCGGCTTAATACGTAGTTCACATGACGTAAAAATAATCCGAGTAAAGAGAATTCGATTGGAGTAAGAAAAAGTTCTTCATTATGGACAGAAACGGAGTGCTTCGCTTCATCCCATATAATCCCGTGATATTGGATTTGTTTATGTTCATTTGTGCGCCTTAAAACAGCTTCAATTCTTGCGAAAAGTTCCTCCTCATGGAAAGGTTTCGTTACGTAATCATCCGCTCCGATTTTTAATCCTCGGACGAGATCTACAGTTTGATCACGAGCTGTTACCATAATGATAGGAACGTTACTAAATGAGCGGATTTTTTTGCACGTTTCCCATCCGTCCATCTTTGGCATCATAATATCGAGTAAAATAAATTTAAAGTTTTGATTTTCTATATGTGAAATCGCTTCTTCTCCGGATTGTGCACATATGCAGTTATATCCAATTGGAGTAAGATAAAGCGTTAATAATTCAAGCATTCGCGGTTCATCGTCTACGAGCAGTATATCAATCATAGAGAGCCCTCCATATATAATTTTTACTTAAATTGTAATGCAAAATCATGAAGAAATGGTGCAGATTGTAATGCGTCTGCATAATTTCTTCAGAATTGCTTGTTATTGTAAAGTTGAAATTCCATTTTAGGTAATGATATTGGCTCGAAAACGATTTATACGGAGGCGGTATAGTGAAAAAGATGACCCGAATCTTTGGGATAACAATAGTTACAGCAGTTGGTCTTGCTGCATGTGGACAAACGAACACGGATCATAAAAATCATGAATCGAAAGAAGAGAAGAAAACAGAGCAGAAGGAAATGAAAATGAATCAGGAGGTAACTGCACCGAAAGAAATGAATCAAGGTGCATCAAATGATTTATTAACGACAAGTTTAAAAAATGTAACGAGATTAAACACAAATGATCCTCTTCAAATGGCAGTATTAACTTCGCAGACGATATGGCCAGCAACACATAAAGAGAATCAGCCAGGCGCTGTTATTTTAGTACCAGTAAACGAGTGGCAATTAGGTATTGCAAGTGCAGACCTTATTCATCATCCGAATAACGGACCGATTTTATTTATAGAAAAAGAAAAGGTACCCGAGATGACGTTAAAAGAAATAAAACGGCTAAATCCGCTCGGAACGAAAGATGGAACACAAATTATGGTGATGGGGGATATAGGGGCAGCCGCACTGGAGCAATTAAAAGATTATAAAGTAAAGCAAATAAAGGAAACGGATCCAGCTATCTTTGCTAAAGATGTTGATAAAGAGTATGCGGATATAACAGGTAGTTATCCGCATAGTGTTATTATCGGTTCGTCTGAAGAAGAAGGGCGTTTATATACAACACCAGCTGTAAACTGGATTTCTCATATGCCAGAACCATTACTTTATACAGAAAAGAATAAAGTGCCAGAAGCGACGATAGAGGCATTAAAGATGCGAAAAGATAAAGCAAATATATATGTACTAGGACCAGAAAAAATCATTTCAAAAGAAGTAGAAAAAGAGTTAAGCAAATACGGGAAAGTAACGCGTATTAGTGGAGAGACTCCAGTAGAAAATTCTATTGCATTTGCAAAGTTTAAAGATGAAAAAACAAAATTTGGATGGGGGTTCACAAAACCAGGTCACGGTGTATCATTTGTTTCAAGCAAAACACCAGACTTAGCAGTTGCAGGAGCACCATTTTCACATATGGGTAAACATGCCCCCGTTATCTTATTAGAGGAAGGAAAAGCTTCACAACCAGTGTATGATTTCCTTGCTACTATTCAACCGAAGTTTAAAGATGACCCAACACTTGGCCCGTACAATCATGGATTCTTATTAGGCAGTACGAATGATATTTCATTTGAAACACAAGGTATATTGGATGAGAGGTTAGAGATTGTTCAGGAAAGTGGTCAAGGGCACGGTGGACATTAATAAAAGAAGCAAAGACGCTACTGAGGTAGCGTCTTTTTATTTAGGAAACTTTTACGTAGGACAAAATCTTCTACTCGTTATATAATCTGTCCTTAGATAAGGAGGGAATATATCGTAAGACACCGAAATTTGATAATTATAATCATTTTGTTACTTGAACCAATAGGAATTGTGATGAAGACTATTTTTGCATTGCGTTCCAAATATTGATTTGTCAAAAGTAATGAACTTTCTAAGAAAGGTGGTGAAAACAATGGTTAGAAAGAAAGCAGTGAAAGTATTACGTAAACAAAAGAAAAGAGAAGACATGCAACGTTTCACGCAGAAACAGAATATTGGACGAGCTTGCCTGACTGCAAAAGAATTTCGGTTACTTCAGCGCATGTCACATAGTTCAAAAGCATTGCGAAATGTTGGATTGTACACGATGAAACAAAGTTACTTGAATCATAACAAGATGGCTACTGTAAAAGAAGTGGACACTGCCATGCAAGCCGATATGAACTACTGGGGCATTCAATCAAACTCTGTTCAAGCGATTCGTAGAGCCTTATTTACAGAAGTGAAGAGCTTTTTTAAAGCAATGGAACAGTGGAAGAAAAAACCTGAAACCTTCGCAGGTCGTCCTAAGTTTCCGAATTATTCTTCTACAACTGACAAACGAATTATTGAAATCTATCAAGTTCCAAAAGTAGATGACAACGGGTATTGGATGATTCCGATGAGTGTTGCATTCAGAAAAAAGTTTGGTTCTATTCAAATACGTATGCCTAAAAATATAAGAAATAAAAAAATCTCCTACATTGAGATTGTACCGAAGCAAAAAGGTCGGTTCTTTGAGGTGCATTACACATATGAAATGCATGTTTCTCAAATGAAGAAAACACCCACGACCACAAGTATTGCTTTGAGTTGCGATTTAGGTGTAGATAGATTATTAAGTTGCGTAACCAATACAGGTGATGCATTTTTAATTGATGGAAAAAAATCAAAATCCATAAACCAATATTTCAACAAAATGGTATGTAATCTGCAACAAAAAAATATGGACAATGGAATTTCCAAACGTGTTGTAACGAACAAAATGGCAGCACTTTGGCATAAAAGGGAAAGACAAATAAATGGTTACATTTCACAAGCGGTAGGCCTGTTGTTCAAAAAAGTGAGAGAATTTGATATAGATACGATTGTTGTAGGGTATAACACGGGTTGGAAACAAAAATCTGATATAGGGAAAAAGAATAATCAAACATTTGTTCAAATCCCGTTTCATAAACTGATTGCAGCGATTGAGAATAAATGTATAAAAGAAGGTATACGATTTTTAAAACAAGAAGAAAGCTATACTTCAAAAGCTAGTTTTCTTGATAAAGATCCGGTTCCTGTTTTGTCTAAGGATGATAGGACGCATTATCGCTTTAGTGGCAAACGAATCACGCGTGGTCTGTATCGAAGTCAATCAGGAACATGTATTCACGCTGATATTAATGGTGCGCTGAATACATTGGAAAAATCAAAAGTTGTAGAATTGGATGACCACCTCAAAGTGAAAACACCGATTTTATTAGAAGTACAAAAACGTAAGGCTGTTGCTTCGCGCATAGCTTAGTGGGTGTGTCAACCATCCATGTGTACTCGACTTGTCGGGGCTTGTAGCACACGCCAGATTCATCTGAGTGGTGGCTTTTTCCGTAAGGAAGAACTGCTCTTTTTCGAAAGGGTGGTGCAAGTGGGAAAACAATCGTTCGTTGCCAGTACCAACCAAAAACATACTTGGGGTGTTACCGTATGGTGGCATGAATGCTGGAGCGTCAAACTGTCTAGCGATAGACGAAAAGACCTAGCGTTCGAACTCAAGCCCCCACTGAAATGCTTTATCTCAGTGGGGGTAGTTGACTTGCATTCAATATGGCAAAGATTCACGTGAAACATTTATATATTGAAAATAAGAAAATATACGAAATTCACGGCTAACTTTTCTTTGCATCTACGGCAGATTTTATAAAAATTTTTTCATTTGAGGAAGATGTAAAAGAAATTGAGTTGAATTTTTCTCACGCACACGTATGGGATGATTCAGCAGTGGCATCAATTGATAAAGTTATCATGAAGTATGAACAAAGTGGCGTGAAAGTAAGTATAACGGGATTAAATGAACGTAGTGCAAAACTTGTTACAAATTTAGCTACTTATAATAAAAGAATTGCTAGTTAGAAGCCTCCTTTTTAGGGGGCTTTATTATATAATACGAGTAGGATAACGAAAAGGGGATTCAGCATATGTATAAACAAATTATATTAGCATGTGACGGTTCTGAACATGCACTTCGAGCAGCGGAACATGCAACATATATTGCAAAATGTAGCGAAGAAACAAATGTTGAAGTAGTGTACGTTGTAGATAATAGAACGGCAAAGTCAGATATTATACAAGGTCAAACAGATTTAGAAACGATATCAGCTAGTCGAAAAGATAAATTAAAAGAGATTGAAGGTTTATTAAAGAAAGAGAACATTTCTTATAAAATTACGATATTACATGGCGATCCAGGAGATACGATTGTTCAATATGTGAATACAGGAGATATAGATCTTGTTATTGCTGGGAGTAGAGGGCTAAATACACTGCAAGAAATGGTGCTTGGTAGTGTCAGTCATAAAATAGCAAAGCGTGTGAAATGTCCGGTGATGATTATTAAATAAATTGAGTGAGATATTCTGTAGTGTAAGCAGGGCCTTGATATAATTCAAGGTCTTTTTTTGACGTATAAAAGGGGAGAGTGTGGACATAATAGATATAGATACATAAGTTTTGGAAAATATTAACTTACAAATTTGTAAGTTTGTTGTTAGGAAAATCGATGTTATGACAATTATTCCATTGGTAAAATAAAAATATCGAAGGGGAGAGAGGGAGGATGAAAAAGATGAAAGCACTTCAAAATTTATCATATAGCCAAGGTGTCAGTCTTATTTGTTTAGGGGGATTTGCTGCATCTGTTACGTTAGCTGTTGTAATAAAGATGATTCATCAAATCTTTTAATCTTAGAGTAGGGAAGGAATTGGTTGTTATAAATAGTAAGAAAAGGATTGTAAATAAAAAATAGCTCTTAGCAGTAAGTAAATGCTGAGAGCTATTTTTATGATTATTTTTCTACTTCTGGCTTCTCACTTGTTACAGTAACGTCTTTCCAATGTGAAGTTATTTGATTCACTTCAGCATTGACATCAAAATCTTTTACGCGCTTATTAACACCTGTTAAATCAAATGTGTAATGAATTGGAATCATCGGTGCTTCGTCATGAATTAATTTTTGCCATTTATCGTATACTTCTTTACGATATTTTTCATCAGTAGCTTTTTCTGATAATCCAGCATCTAATAACTTCGTATTTTCATCATTTACCCAGCGCTGATAGTTAAAACCAGCATTTTTACCCCATAGACCAGAAAGGTCAGGATCAGAACCAGTGTTCCAAGCACCAGAGAAAATATCAACCTTTGGATCATCTTTTTTAATCATTTCACGCATAGCATTAAATTCATGTAAGCGTCCATCAACAAGTTCTACTTTTAAGCCGATATCTTTCCAAGATTGGATATAGAATTTTGCAAGTGGTTCACTTGTTTCACTACCGTTACTAGCTAAGAAGTTAATTTTAAATTCATTACCTTTTGGATCTTCACGGAATCCGTCACCATTTTTATCTTTATAGCCAGCTTCATCTAATAGTTTTTTCGCTTTATCTACATCTAAGTTATATGCGCCAGCATTGTTATTATGGTACTTTGGCATAGATGGTGGAATTGGAGAGTTAGCTGGAACACGAAGTCCGTGATATACTTTTTCTCCTAATTTTTCTCTATCAATTGCATAAGCCATTGCTTGACGTAAACGAACATCTTTGAACTTATCGTTATCCATTACAGCTTCATTCTTTGCTTTGTCCATATGTCCAAATTTAAATCCGATATAAGTGTAAGCAAGCGCAGTTTTTCCTACTAGTTGTGTATTTTTTAATTTACTTACGTTTGGATATTGATCAGCAGTAATTGATGCAATATCAATATCACCTTTTTTCAGAGATGCACTAACAATAGATGGATTTACAACTTTTAATGTTACATTTTTTAGTTTAGGTTTGCCAGCCCAGTAATCATCGAAGCGCTCATACTCAACTGATTCACCAGGAACAATTTTCTTCACTTTAAATGGTCCGAATCCAATTGGGTTTTGACGGATCTTATCAGATTCAGCCAGTTTTTCAATTGGTACATCACCTAAATATTTTTTAGGTGTAGGATATGTCCAAATACCAGTTTTCAGTGAAGGGTTTACTTCTTTATAAGTAATTGAAATTGTTTTTGGGTCGACTACTTTAATACCAGAGATTTTGTCAGCTTTTCCAGCGTGATATTCTTCCATACCTTCAATCATTTGCATTTGTGTATCGTAACGGATACCTGTATATTTACTATTACCAATGATTAAGTAAGAATATTCTAAATCCTCAGCGGTTACAGGGTTACCATCGTGCCATTTTACATTATCTTTAATCTTAATAGTAATTGTTTTTTTATCTTCAGAAATTGTATACGTTGCAGCACCGTCATTTGTGATTTCCCAGTTTTTATCTGAAGCTAATAAACCTTCATCAAAGAAATCCATAATTTCTGAATCTGGAGCAACTTCATACAATACTCTACTTAAAACACCAGCGAAAGGTGAATTTGAAACGAGTCCATAAGTTAATGATCCGTCTTTAATTTCTTTACCATCATTTTTTACAGCAGCACTAAATTTATTTGTTTCTACTTTTTTCGTATTTGCCTTTTTGCTACCGCTATCAGCACCCCCACATGCAGATAGTAATAATGTTGAAGCAGCAAGTGTACTTAATACTTTGTACAATTTTGGTTTGTTCATAACTTCTCCACCCCTTAACCTTTTCTTTGTCTCGCATCAGCCGCACGTTTTAACGCTTGACCAATAAAATTTATACACAGCATCAACACTAAAATCATGATTGATGCGGGTAACCAAATCCACCATTTTTCTTGCAATACATCTGGGTTTGTTGCGTAACTTACAAGTGTACCAAGACTCGGTGTGCTTTCTGGTAGACCGAAGCCTAAGTAAGTCAAACTAGATTCAA
The DNA here is from genome assembly GCF_051916145.1 of Bacillus cereus group sp. MYBK245-2. Lineage (NCBI taxonomy): Bacteria > Bacillati > Bacillota > Bacilli > Caryophanales > Bacillaceae > Bacillus > Bacillus cereus group sp. MYBK245-2. The sequence goes on from NZ_JBQAGB010000010.1 coordinate 147,820, forward strand.
TCCCGATGTTACCAGCAAGATTTAATGTAATATTTACGATAATAATAGAGCTCAAATTAGGTAATATTTGCTGGAAGATAATTTTCCAATTTGGTGTTCCTAACGTTTTTGATGCAGATACGTAATCAAGTTCTTTCTCCGTTAATACTTTAGAGCGTATAAGCCTTGCTTTTCCGACCCATAAGAAAGCCGTCATTATGAGAATAAATGTAGTAATATTGAAAGTTGGAACGAGTGAGATAAATACGATAACAATCATTAAGAATGGTAAAATCATCATAAAGTCGATAAAACGCATGATGATGTTATCAACAACTCCCCCAAAATAGCCAGCAATTAGTCCCATCGTAAGACCGATAAGGGTTGATAAAAGAGTAATGGCTAAACCAACTGTAAAGGAATTACGTGTACCAATAATTAATTGTCCGAAAATATCACGGCCTCCATAATCAGTTCCTAGCCAATGTTCAGCAGAAGGAGGATCATAAATGGCGAACAGATCGACTCGAACGATATCTTCTTGTTTCATAATAAATGAAGTTGTATAAACGGCTATTAATATTAAAGCTAAAAAGAATAGGGAAAACATTGCTAGTTTATCTTTACGAAATTCGCGCCACATAATGGAGAAACCAGAAGGGCTCTTTTCGTAATGAATGACTTCAGTTTGTTTTTCAGGATTTGCTAACATAACGTTTCTTCACCTCCATTAATCAATACGAATACGTGGATCAACGATGCTTAGAATAATATCGGAAAGAAGAGTCCCGAGTAGCGTTGCGAATCCAGTAAATAATACAAGAGCAGTTACGACACTGAAATCACGTTGAGTAATAGATTGGAAAAATAGTTGTCCAATTCCTGGGTAGCCGAAAATATTTTCTAGAATAATAGAGCCACCAACTAAACCTGTAATTTCATATCCTAAAAATGCTGCAATTGGTAAAAATGAATTTCGTAAAATATGTCTGGAATATACTTTAGATTCTGGTACACCTTTTGCTTTTACTGTGCGTACAAAATCTTTATGTTTCGTATCAATAATTTCACTTCGTAAATATTGTACAGTTCCTACAGTGCCAATTAATGCCCCAGATAAAGCTGGTAAAATCATATGATTTAATTTACTTAAATAGTAATCAAATGATCCGGCTGCCACTTGTGGATCAACGCTACCACTTGTAGGGAAGATCGGGTATAAAAAGCCGAATAAGAATAACATTACTAATCCGAAAATAAATAGGGGTGTACCAAATCCTAAAAAGTTATAGAGTGTAATGAGTCGATCAGCCCACGTATCATTCCAACGCCCACTTATAACGCCAAGTGGAATGGCGATTAAATAAGTAAGAATAAGAATTAGAAGAGCTAACAGCACTGTATTACCAAGGCGTTCCCCAATAATATCTGTTACTTGTATTTTATGTGCGTAAGAAATGCCGAAATCTCCTTGTACGGCGTTTGAAATCCACCTTACATATTGTGTGGGAATAGGATCATTTAACCCAAGTTTCTCACGTTGTTCTTCAATTACTTTTGGATCGGCTTTTGGGTTTGCTAGTTCAGCGCCACTTAATGCATCACCTGGCATTGCTTTAGCAAGTGTAAAGACGAGTACGCTTAATACGAATAATTGCGGTATCATAACTAAAATCCGGCGTAATATAAATTTCCACATGTTTTATCACTCCCTTATGGTAATGCCACCCGGTGAGTTGGCGAGATTGGTTTTAAATCGTAAGCACGTCCATTTTCATTGAAATAATTTTCGTATGATTTTTCGTACTCAGTGCTTACTTCACGACGCAATTTACGCTGTTGTTCGCGGTTTTCCGGACGAATATCAGGAATAGCTGATATTAGGCGCTTCGTATAGATGTGCTGTGGGTTATTATAAATTTCAGCACTAGTTGCTTCTTCCACAATGCGTCCGCGATACATAACACCGATACGGTCACACATATGGCGAATTACACCTAAATCATGACTAATAAATAAGTATGTTAGTCCGAGTTCAGATTGTAAATCTTGTAAGAAGTTTAAAACTTGCGCTTGTACTGACACATCAAGTGCAGATACAGGTTCATCTGCGATAATAAGCTTCGGTTTTAGTGTAAGTGCGCGTGCAATACCAATCCGCTGTCTTTGTCCACCGGAAAATTCATGTGGGTATTTATAAATAGACTCTGGATTTAAGCCAACTTTATCAAGATAATCTTGAACAGCTCTACGCTCTTCATCAGGTGAGAGTTTCTCAAAATTCCGAAGTGGTTCAGCGATAATATCCATAACACGTTTCTTCGGGTTTAAGGATGAATAAGGATCTTGAAAAATCATCTGAATATCTTTTCGCTGTTCTCTTAGTTCTGAGCGACTTAATTTTGTTAAATCTCTATTATTAAAATGAATGCTACCGCCTGTTGCTTTTGTTAAGTGCATAATTGCTTTTCCAGTTGTTGATTTGCCGCTCCCAGATTCCCCAACGATTCCGTACGTTTCGCCAGGTTGTAGTTCGAAGCTTACGCCATCAACAGCACGAACGTAATCTAATGTACGACCGAAAACACCACCTTTAATTGGAAAGTGTACTTTTAAATCTTCTACTTTAAGCAGTGCCATGAGTTACGTCATCTCCTTTCTTATCTTGGAAGTTAAAATGTTTGTAGCAAGTGCAACGTACCCAATGGTCTGGTTTTACTTCATGTAAAACGGGATTTTCTTCATGTTGATCAGGTCTAATCCACGGAATTCGTGCTTGGAATCGACAACCTGTGCGAGGTAACTTAGCTAATGTCGGCACAACACCTTGAATAACATGTAATTTTTCCTTTTCAGCATACGCAGATGGAATAGAGTTTAATAGAGAACGAGTATATGGGTGAAGAGGGTTATTAAAAATTTCTTCAACTTTTCCTGTTTCTACAACTTGTCCAGCGTACATAACGACGATACGATCGGCTGTTTCTGCGACAACACTTAAATCGTGAGTAATTAAAATAATGCCCATTTTCGTTTGTTCTTGAATAGATTTTAGTAAGTCTAAAATTTGTGCTTGGATGGTTACGTCAAGAGCCGTTGTTGGCTCATCTGCAATAATAAGTGCTGGGTTACAAGCAATTGCAATTGCGATAACAATTCTTTGTCTCATTCCGCCAGATAATTCGTGTGGGTATTGTTTATATGTAAGTTCTGGTTTTGGAATACCAACTTGATGAAGTAGTTCTAAGGTACGTTCTTTCTTTTCAACTTTTGAAAGGCTTGTGTGGTAGTCTAAATTTTCTTCGATTTGTTTTCCAACTGTCATAAGAGGATCGAGTGCTGTAAGAGGTTCTTGGAAAATCATACCGATGTTTGATCCGCGTACTTTATTCATCTCTGCGGCTGACATCGTTAGTAAATCCTTATCTCTATAGTTAAGCTGCCCTTGTAATTTTGTATTTGCTTCATTATGCAGTCGCATAATGGAAAGGGCAAGTGCACTTTTTCCGCAACCTGATTCACCGACTATCGCGACAATTTCATTTTCATGGACTGTTAACGAAACATCATCAACTGCGGCATGATATTGATCTTGTATGCGAAAGGAAGTCTGTAAGTTTTCAATGCGAAGAAGTGGATTCTTCATGGCTATCCCTCCATCTTTCTGAAAAGACTAAATATTTTGTATGTTGTTGTTATTTTAATATAAATTGACAATGTTTGACAAGAGAAAGTTGAGAAAATATTCAAAAATCTTTTTATATAGAGATTGGATGCATGTATATAAGTAGTTGGAGTGTTTTGAAAACGCTAACATGTATAAGAAAGGGAAATAAATCTTTTGTAAGAAAAAAGTATTATATGTAGAAAAAAGAGAGATGTTCTGTAAAGAACAGTCTCTCTTTTTTTGGTAAGAATAATATTAGTGCTTAAGCTTGCTTTTGTTTTGGAGATCCTGTCTTTAAAGTAAGAGCAAGGAAGAACATTGCAAGTACACAAGATGCAAGTAACAAGATGAATCCGCCATCCCATCCAAATGCATCGACGATAAAGCCCATAGCAGCACTAGCGAAAGCTGCTCCGCCTAAGTAACCGAAGAAGCCAGTTAAGCCCGCTGCAGTTCCAGCAGCTTTCTTTGGTGCTAAGTCAAGAGCGTGTAGACCAATTAACATAACCGGTCCGTAAATTAAAAATCCAATTGCAACAAGTGCGATACTATCAACCATTGGATTACCAGGAGGGTTTAGCCAGTAAACAAGAACGGCGATAAATACACCAACCATAAATAAAATACCAGCAGGTGCGCGGCGTCCTTTGAATAGTTTATCACTCATCCAGCCGCAAAGAAGTGTACCTGGAATACCAGCCCATTCATATAGAGCGTAAGCTGTACGTGAACTACTATGAGTAAAGCTTTTTTCTTCTACTAAATAAGTAGGAGCCCAGTCTACAACACCGTAACGTACGAAATATACGAAAACGTTCGCAATCGCGATGTACCATAAAAATTTATTGTTTAGTACGTATGTAAATAAAATTTCTTTTACCGAAAGTTCGCGTTCGCGATCTTGTACTTTTTCATCTGGTGGATATTCTCCAGTATGTTCTTCAATAGAAGGTAATCCACAAGATTGAGGTGTATCTCTCATCGTAATTAATACATAAATACCAACTAAAATTGAAAGAATACCTGGGAAGTAAAAAATACTTTTCCAGTCATTTGCAAAGAAATATAACCCTAATGTTACAAGGGAAGGCATAAGTGCGCCACCGACATTATGAGCGACGTTCCAAATAGACATTTTTGTACCACGTTCACTAATAGAGAACCAGTGAACCATTGTACGACCACAAGGAGGCCATCCCATCCCTTGTACCCATCCATTTAAAAACTGAAGTACAAACATAAGTATAATGCTCGTTGTAATGAAAGAAAATGAGCCGAAAACAATATTAATGATACCTGATAAAAATAGCCCAGCTGCTAAAAAGTAGCGAGGATTACAACGATCGGATACGATACCCATAAGAAATTTACTTAATCCGTAAGCGATAGAAACTGCTGAAAGGATAACCCCAAGCTCCCCTTTACTAAAGCCTTGTTCAATTAAGTATGGCATTGCTAGTGAAAAGTTTTTTCGAACAAAGTAATAACCTGCATAGCCGATGAAGATACCTAAAAATACTTGTAAACGTAATTTACGGTATTCACTATCAACGCGATCAGCTGGTAAGCGTTCCACGTGGGGCGCAGGTTTAAAGAATTGTGTGAAAAACATAAAATGAAAATCCTCCCCAATTTAATTCGAAGTGTTGTAAGTCAGAGAGAATATAAAAAGGCCATGAAATATAAAAAAGTTTCCTTTTTTATGATTCATAGCCGTGTACTCCGATTCTCCGTGACTGTCAATATTAACTTCGACGAAAATTATACAACTTTGTGACAAAAATGTAAACGTTTTTATAAATAAAAAGTGTTGACGGATTTTGTTCGCGGTATTAATATTTAAATACATTAAATATTTTGGTGCTTAAATAAGAGGTGGATAACATGCCAAATGATATGACGCATATCGATAAAATTCAAGCTCTTGCTTTTTCGATTGGAAAGAAAATGCAGACAGAGTTATTAGAACAAATGCAAGCAACAGGACTTACACCACCGCAGTTTTATATTTTAAAGATTTTAGATCATTATGGAGCTTCAAGGGCGACAAAATTAGCGAAAAAAATGTATGTAAAGCCTAGTGCAATTACAGTGATGATCGATCGCTTAATTGACCAAGAGCTTGTCGAGCGTTATCACGATAAAGATGACCGTCGTGTTGTCGTCATTGAGTTAACAAAAAAGGGGAAAGCTAGGGTAGAAGAGGCGATGACTGCTCGTAATGAGCACATTGCAAAATATTTCTCACATTTAGAGTTGCAAGAAAGAGAAGATTTGTTACGCCTTTTTGAGAAGTTAGAAACTATTATTTGCGGGACACAAGAGGAAAAAGAGAAAAAATAAGAGGAATTGAGGAGATTACATGGAGCAACAAGACAATATAAATAGAAAGTTGTTGTTAGTCGGTTTAGTAATTGCGATGCTATTTGCTGCCTTAGATGGAACAATCGTTGGTACAGCAATGCCACGTATCGTTGGTGAACTAGGCGGATTAAGCTTAATGACGTGGTTAACAACAGCTTATATGTTAACATCAACAACAGTTGTACCAATTGCAGGTAAATTAGCGGATTTGCTTGGTCGTCGTAACGTATATATAACAGGGTTAGTTATCTTTATGGTTGGCTCAGCATTATGTGGTATGGCAAATGGTATGACAGAATTAATTATTTTCCGTGGTATTCAAGGTCTTGGCGGCGGTATTATGATGCCGATGGCTATGATTATTATCGGAGATATGTTCACGGGGAAAGAACGTGCGAAATGGCAAGGTATTTTTGGTGCGTTATACGGTCTTGCTTCTGTAATTGGACCACAAGTGGGTGGTTGGATTGTAGATGCAGTGAACTGGAGATGGGTATTCTACATTAACTTGCCAGTTGGTATTTTAGCAACAATCTTTATTGCAATGGGATTAAAATCACATAAACAAACAGGACCAATTAAAATTGATATTGCTGGGATCTTTACGATGATTCTCGGTGTTGTCAGTTTATTACTGGCATTAACGTTTGGTGGAAAAGATTACGCATGGGATTCTTGGCAAATTATCGGGTTATTTGCATTAGCTTTAATTGGTATCGTTAGCTTTGTTATTGTTGAAACGAAAGCAGAAGAACCAATTTTACCGATGCATTTCTTTAAAAATCGTACATTTACATTACTAAATGCGATTGGATTTTTTATGAGTATTGGAATGTTCGGTGCGATTATGTTCGTACCATTCTTCATGCAAGGAATTGTAGGAGTAAGTGCAGCTGAATCAGGAACAATTATGACGCCAATGATGATTACAATGATTGTGATGAGTATTATTGGCGGGCAACTTGTATTAAAAGTTGGTGTAAAACCACAAATTATTACAGGAATGCTTATAATGGCTGGAGGATTCTGGTTATTAACAACGATGGATATGCACACAACTAAATTGACTGCTACTTCTTATATGATGGTTATCGGTTTAGGAATGGGTCTTGTAATGCCGACATTAACATTAGCGTTACAAGAAAGCTTCCCGAAAAAAGATCTTGGTGTCGTAACATCATCAAGTCAGTTCTTCCGTCAAATCGGCGGAACATTTGGTATTACAATTTTAGGATCAATCATGAATAACACTTCAGGTACAACATTAACAAAGAATTTAGTACCTGTATTAGATACATTCCCGAAAGAAGCGGGACAAATGGTAACGAAATTTAAAGATATGATTCATACAGATCCACAAGGTTTATATTCAATGTTATTTAGTCCAGAGGCATTAAAACAAATGCCAGAAGCGTTCGCTAACAGCATTGTACCGATTTTGAAAAACTCTTTAGTAGACTCACTTCATACTGTATTCTTAACAGGATTAGTATTTATCGTAGTAGGCGCTATCTTTACGATTTTCTTACAGAAGATTAAACTGTCAGATCGTAAAAAAGATGCTAAAGAGCCAGCTACAGAAGAAAAAGAACAAACTATATCATATTCGTAATGAAAAAGCATCGCCTTATGGCGGTGCTTTTTTGAGTATAACCTTAAAAGCTTTTTCGTGAGAAATGATTGACGTATTTCTAGAAATACGTTATATTATTTTCTGTAAACGGTTACATGAAATGGAGAGGGAAAAGAATGAGTACGATTAAAGACGTTGCGAAATTAGCGGGAGTATCTGTTGCGACCGTTTCCAGAGTGTTAAATAAAAATGGATATGTTCATGAAGATACATTAAAGAAAGTAGAACGAGCGATTGAGATGCTAGATTATAAACCTAGTACAGTAGCACGCTCACTGTATAATAAAAAATCTCGTTTAATTGGCTTAGTTGTTCCAAATATCGTGAATCCATTCTTTCCAGAAGTTGCACGTGCCGTAGAAGATGTAGCTCATAAGCAGGGATATACGGTTGTACTTTGTAACTCTGATGAAAATTTAGAGAAAGAAAAGCAATATATTGATGTACTTAGGCAAAATAATGTGGACGGATTTATTGTAGCAACAAATCCACAAAATAGTGTTAATTACATGAATTTGTCAGTACCAGTCGTTGCAATTGACCGTATGTTTAATGAGCGTATACCTGCTGTGTATGCAGATAACTATGCGGGAAGTCAGGCAGCGACAAAGCTATTAATAGATAAAGGCTGTAAACATATTGCGCATATTCGTGGACCGCGTGACGTAAGCACAGCGAATGAACGTTTTGAAGGCTTTGTAGACGTTATTACACAAAATAATCTTTCTTATATGATTGCAGAGAGTACATTTGATCCAGCTAATAGTGAGCGTGTAGCAGTGGAACTATTAGAAGAATATCCGCATATTGATGGTATTGTTGCTGGGAATGATTTAATTGCAATAGGTATCGTCAAGGCTGCGCTTCAAAAGGGGATTTCTATTCCGGATGATTTACAAATTATCGGATTCGATGGAATTTCTTTAACAGAGATGATGTATCCATCTATTACAACTGTTGCACAGCCAATTTACGAAATGGGGAAAATTGCAACAGAACTACTGTTAGATCAGATGGAAGGAAACGTATTAGAAGAGAAACATTATCGTTTACCGATTGAAATTATAGAACGAAATACAACGAAGTAAGGAGATGAAATAGATGCCAAATATTGCAGTAGTAGGTAGTATTTCAATGGACTTAGTGGCCGTTTCAAAAAAACGTCCGAAAGCAGGGGAAACAGTAATTGGTGAAGCATTTCATACAATTCCAGGAGGGAAAGGAGCTAACCAGGCGGTTGCTGCAGCGAGATTAGGCGCAAATGTAGCGATGGTTGGAGCGGTAGGAGACGATAATTATGGAACTGTAGTTAGAAAAAATTTAGAGAACGAACGCGTTTTTATCGACTATGTGGTACCGGTTACAGATACGGCGACAGGAATTGCTCATATCGTTTTAGCAGAAGAGGATAACAGTATTGTTGTCGTGCAAGGAGCGAATGCTCTTGTCAATGAGTCGGTTGTAAATCGTTCAAAAGATCTTCTTACAAAAGCAGATATGGTTGTGCTTCAACTAGAGATTCCACTTGAAACAGTAAAATATGTATTGGCTATTTGTGAGGAACACAAAATCCCGGTTATGTTAAACCCAGCGCCAGCACAAGTGTTATCAGAAGATATTTTAGAAAAGGCAACTTATATTACGCCAAATGAACATGAGTGCCGCATTGTATTAGATGATTTCACATCACCAATTGAAGAGTTACTGGCTAAATATCCAAACAAACTATTGATGACAGAAGGTTCTAACGGTGTACGTTTCCATAATGGTACGGAGATTGTACATGTTCCTAGCATTGCTGTTGATGTAGTAGATACGACTGGAGCTGGTGATACATTTAATGGTGCATTAGCAGTTGCGCTTTCTGAAGGAGAAACACTTCAAAAAGCAATTCGTTTTGCGAATATTGCTGGTGGTCTTTCTGTAACGAAACTTGGGGCGCAAGGCGGTATGCCAACGAGAGATAAAGTACGTGAAGTGCAGGTGATTGTCGGATGAAAAAGCACGGCGTATTAAACAGTGAGATTGCATCAATCCTTGCTTCACTTGGGCATACGGATACGATTGTAATTGCTGATTGCGGTTTACCAATTCCTGATGGAGTAAAAAGAATTGATTTAGCTGTTGAAATTGGAAAACCTAGCTTTTTAGATGTATTGCAAGTGGTAGCGGATGATATGGCAATTGAAAAAGTGACGTTAGCAGAAGAGGTTATTAACAATAATGCGGAAATAAATAAAGAGATTGAGCTGAAATTAGTAGAGCCAGCGCTTGAATATGTATCTCATGAACAATTTAAAGAGCATACGAAAAAAGCGAAAGCTATTATTCGTACAGGCGAGGCTACGCCTTATGCCAATGTAATTTTACATGCAGGCGTGATTTTTTAATAAAGGGAAGTGATGGGAATGCGTATTGAAATGAAAAATATTTCAAAGGCGTTCAATGGCAATCCTGTTTTGAAGAATGCACAATTTATGATTGAAACAGGAGAAGTCCATGCATTGATGGGGGAAAATGGAGCGGGTAAATCAACGCTCATGAAGATTTTAACAGGTGTATACAAAAAAGATGGTGGAACAATCACGATTGATGGGCAAGAGCACACCTTTAAAAATGCGAAAGAAGCTGAAGAGTACGGTATTGCATTTATACATCAAGAATTGAACATATTATCGAATTTAACAGTAGCTGAAAATATGTTTCTCGGTAAAGAGTTAATGTATGGAAAGACAGGGATTTTGCGTACACGTCAAATGAATGCGATTGCGCAGCAGCAACTAGCGGAACTAGGGTTACATGTAAAAGGCGCTATGTTGGCAGGAGAGTTATCGGTTGGACAACAGCAAATTATCGAAATTGCGAAAGCATTAATGACAAACGCGAGCGTTATTATTATGGATGAGCCTACAGCGGCATTAACAGATCGTGAAATTGAAACGTTGTTTACTGTCATTAATAAATTACGTAAAGAAGGCGTTTCGTTCGTGTATATCTCACACCGAATGGAAGAAATTTTTTCAATATGTGATACCATTACGATTTTACGTGATGGGGAATACGTCGGAAAGAGATCCATTCCGGAAACATCGTTTGATGAAGTAGTGAGTATGATGGTGGGGCGCAGCATTGGTGAACGTTACCCAGAACGGAATAGTCAAGTTGGCGATGTTATTTTTGAAATCCGTAATGGAACGAAAAAAGGGAAGTTTGAAAATGTTTCGTTTCAAGTGAGAAAAGGTGAAATCCTTGGTGTAGCTGGCTTGATGGGAGCTGGCCGTACGGATATTATGAAAGCGATATTTGGATACGAGCCTTTAGATTCTGGCCAAATTTTTATAAATGGGCAAGAAGTAAAGATTGATAGTCCGATAGATGCGATTAGACAAAGAATCGCATTCATTACAGAGGATAGAAAATCTGAAGGGTTAGTGCTAGATTTCTCAATTCGAGAAAATTTAGCTTTACCAAATTTAGAAAGTCTTTCAAAGGGAAGTGTTCTAAGCGACGAACTAGAACAACAGTTTACAGCGGACATGATGAAACTTCTTAATGTGAAAGCATCTAGTGGAGAACAAGCGGTGAAATCTCTTTCTGGTGGAAATCAGCAAAAAGTTGTTATTGCAAAATGGTTAGGTATCCACCCGCAGTTACTCATTTTAGATGAGCCAACAAGGGGTGTTGATGTTGGAGCAAAAAAAGAAATTTACTCTATTATGAATAAGCTTACCGAGCAAGGAGATGCCGTTATTATGGTATCATCTGAGCTTCCAGAAGTTTTAGGGATGAGTGATCGCGTTCTTGTTATTCATGAAGGAAAAGTCGGCGGCATTTTAGAGAAAGATGAGGCATCACAAGAGTCTATTATGGCACTAGCTACAGGGGGAGAGTAAGGATGGCTAAGAAGGGGAATGTATTACAACAACTTGGGTCTTTAATTGGACTAGCGCTAATTATTGTAGTAATTACGGCTTTAAATCCAGCGTTTATTGAAATTCCAAATTTATTTAATATACTGCGTCAAGTATCGATTAATGCGCTTATTGCATTCGGAATGACCTTTGTAATTTTAACAGGGGGTATTGACTTATCGGTAGGTTCTATTTTAGCATTATCAAGTGCACTTGTTGCTGGAATGATGGCAAGTGGCATGGACCCGTTCCTTGCGATGGCAGTTGGATTATTAGCTGGTCTTGTAATGGGAATTGTAAACGGTATCATCATAGCGAAGGGAAAAGTAGCTCCATTTATTGCGACTTTAGCAACAATGACTATTTTTCGCGGGTTGACGCTTGTTTATATGGACGGACGTCCGATCACTGGACTTGGTGATCATTTAATGTTCCAAATGTTTGGTCGCGGTTATTTTCTCGGTATTCCGGTACCAGCTGTTACAATGATGATCGCTTTTGCAGTACTGTACTTCATTTTGAAGAAAACGACATTTGGTCGCCGTACATTTGCAATTGGTGGAAATGAAGAAGCAGCAGCACTATCAGGTATTAATGTTACGAGAATTAAAGTAATGATTTATGGTCTTTCCGGAATTTTGGCAGCGCTTGCAGGTATTGTCTTAACATCACGATTAGATTCTGCACAGCCGACTGCAGGTACTTCTTACGAATTAGATGCAATTGCAGCAGTTGTATTAGGTGGAACTAGTCTTTCTGGGGGAAGAGGATGGATTGTTGGTACATTCATCGGTGTACTTATTATCGGTGTACTAAATAACGGTTTAAATTTATTAGGTGTATCTTCTTTCTTCCAACAAGTTGTAAAAGGACTTGTAATCTTACTAGCTGTATTAATTGATCGCCGAAAAGAAGCGTAATGGAGGGACAGTTCATGAAGAAATGGTTACTTATACTCGTTGCATGTATTATGGTCATTACTGCTGGTTGTTCAATGGAACCACCAGAATGGGCAAAGGATTCTAGCGATAAAGGTCGAAATAAAACTATTAAAGTTGGATTCTCTGTTTCAACTTTAAACAATCCATTTTTTGTAACTTTGAAAAAGGGTGCAGAAAAGAAAGCGAAAGATAGCGGCATTGAATTGATTGCTGTTGATGCGCAAAATGATGCAGCAAAGCAAACGAACGATGTTGAAGATTTAATTCAAAAAGGTGTCGATGTAGTTGTTATTAATCCAACCGATTCAGATGCTGTTGCTTCAGCAGTAAGTGCGGCAAATGCAGCGAACGTTCCTGTTATTACAGTAGACCGCGTTGCAAATTCAGGTAAGGTTGTTTCTCACATTGCATCTAATAACATCGAAGGTGGTCAAATGGCTAGTGATTACATTCGTGAATTGGTCGGCGAAGGAGCAAACGTTGCTGAGTTAGAAGGAATCCCTGGATCCTCTGCTGCTCGTGAACGTGGGAAAGGATTCCATAACGTAGCCGATAAGTCTTTAAAAGTAGTTGCTAAACAAGCGGCTGATTTTGATAGAGCGAAAGGATTATCTGTTATGGAAAACATTTTGCAAGCAAATGGTGATATTAAAGCCGTGTTTGCTCATAACGACGAGATGGCATTAGGTGCACTTGAAGCATTGAAGTCTGCTGGAAAAACAGATGTAGTAGTTGTTGGATTTGATGCAACAGAAGATGCTGTGAAAGCGGTTAACGATGGGCGTATGGCTGCAACAGTTGCTCAAAAACCGGAATTAATCGGAGAGAAGGCGATGCAAACAGCAAAAGAGATCACACAAGGTAAAAAAGTGGACAAATCTATTCCGATTGAATTAGAGCTTATTAAGAAAAATAAATAAATATAAAATGAAAATTAGGAAGGAAGAATAACAAATGAAATTCTTTATTGATACAGCAAACATTAACGAAATTAAAGAGGCAAATGAATTAGGCGTATTAGCTGGAGTAACGACAAATCCATCACTTGTAGCAAAAGAAGGCGTAGATTTCCACGAGCGCATTCGTGAAATTTGCAACGTCGTAGAAGGACCTGTAAGTGCAGAAGTAATTAGTTTAGAAGCAGATAAAATGATCGAAGAAGGAAAAGAGTTAGCGAAAATTGCTCCAAACGTTGTTGTAAAAGTTCCAATGACAACAGAAGGTTTAAAAGCAGTAAAAGCGTTCTCTGACTTAGGAATTCGTACAAACGTTACATTAGTGTTCTCAGCAGTTCAAGCATTACTTGCAGCTCGTGCTGGTGCAACATACGTTTCACCATTCTTAGGTCGCTTAGATGATATCGGTCATAACGGTATGGACTTAATTCGCCAAATCGCAGAAATCTTTGCAATTCACGGTATCGAAACAGAAATTATCGCAGCATCTGTACGTCACAGTGTTCACGTAACTGACGCAGCATTAAATGGTGCACATATTGCAACAATCCCAGCAAACGTAATTGCTTCATTAGTGAAGCACCCATTAACAGATCAAGGAATTGAGAAATTCTTAGCTGATTGGGAAAAAACACAAGAGAAATAATAGAAAATCAAGAATCCTAGTTTAATTGACTAGGATTCTTTTTTTATTTAAAAGAATTTTCATGCAATTTTGCATATTGTCTTTTAAATTTTTTATATAAGCTATTTAATATATATCAAATCACTTTTTATGTTTCATATTTCGACATAAAACGGTAGAAGTTCTGACCAGAAAACTGGAGGGCATGATTCTATAACAGAAAGCTTAACGTTTATAGAATTATGCCTTTTTATCCCGCATTAACGGTCAGTAAGACTCCCACCTCAAAATTCAGCTGGGGCAAAGAAGTTAGGTGGGAAATCAACTGCCCGTAAATGCCCGATTGGTTCAACTAATAATCAGTGGGGATGAACAAACTCCCCACTGATTAAAGTTTCACTTTATATAGGGAGGGCAGTAAACAGGGATTTCGACAAAAATGCACTTATTTATCTGAATTTTAAGTTTTATAAAAGGAGAGAAATAGAATGAGAAGAAAAGCGCCATTTAAAGTGTTATCGTCATTAGCAATTGCGGCAATTATCGGATGTACATCTGTCATGAGTGCTCCATTAGCATACGCAGAAACGCCAGCAAAAGAGAAAGAAAATGTATCTACAACACCAATTGATTACAACTTAATTCAAGAAGATCGTTTAGCGGAAGCGTTGAAAGAAAGAGGAACAATTAATCCAGCATCTTCTAAGGAAGAGACGAAAAAAGCTGTAGAGAAATATATTGAAAAGAAACAAGGGGATCAGGCAAATAAAGAAATTTTCCCAGCCGATACTGCTAAAGAGGCATCTGATTTCGTGAAAAAAGTAAAAGAGAAAAAAATGGAAGAAAAGGAGAAAGTAAAGAAACCTGAAAAAAATGTTAGCCCTGAGCAAAAGCCTGAACCAAATAAAAAACAATTGAATGGGCAAGTTCCAACATCTAAAGCAAAGCAAGCGCCGTATAAGGGATCTGTTCGAACAGATAAGGTATTAGTATTACTCGTTGAATTTAGTGATTATAAACATAATAATATTGATCAAACGCCAGGGTATATGTATTCGAAGGACTTTAGTAGAGAGCATTATCAAAAGATGTTATTTGGTAATGAACCATACACGTTATTTGATGGTTCGAAAGTAAAAACATTTAAACAATATTACGAAGAGCAGTCTGGTGGTAGTTATACGACAGATGGATATGTAACGGAGTGGCTAACTGTTCCAGGAAAAGCATCTGACTACGGTGCGGATGGTAGTAGTGGTCACGATAATAAAGGACCAAAAGGCGCACGTGATTTAGTGAAAGAAGCTTTACATGCAGCTGCTGAGAAAGGGTTAGATTTATCTCAATTTGATCAGTTTGATAGATATGATACAAATGGTGATGGGAATCAAAATGAGCCTGACGGTGTAATTGATCATTTAATGGTAATCCATGCAGGTGTTGGTCAAGAAGCTGGTGGTGGTAAATTAGGCGATGATGCCATTTGGTCACATCGTTCAAAATTAGCAATAGATCCAGTAGCAATTGAAGGGACAAAATCAAAGGTAGATTACTTTGGTGGCAAAGTAGCAGCACATGATTACACAATTGAACCAGAAGATGGAGCAGTAGGTGTATTTGCGCATGAATTTGGACATGACCTTGGCTTACCAGATGAATACGATACGAAATATACTGGAACTGGTTCACCTGTCGAAGCTTGGTCACTCATGAGTGGGGGAAGTTGGACAGGGAAAATTGCAGGAACAGAGCCAACTAGTTTCTCACCACAAAATAAAGATTTCTTACAAAAGAATATGGGTGGCAACTGGGCAAAAATTTTGGAAGTAGATTACGATAACATTAAGCGTGGTGTAGGAGTTCCTACATATATCGATCAAAGTGTTACAAAATCAAATCGTCCAGGCGTTGTACGTGTTAACTTACCAGGTAAAAGTGTCGAAACGATTAAGCCGGAGTTTGGAAAGCATGCATATTACAGTACAAGAGGAGATGATATGCATACAACACTAGAAACACCATTCTTTGATTTAACAAAAGGAACAAATGCAAAATTCGATTATAAAGCAAATTATGAGTTAGAAGCAGAGTGCGATTTTGTCGAAGTACATGCAGTAACAGAAGATGGAACGAAAACATTAATTGATAGACTTGGAGAAAAAGTAGTCCAAGGAGATAAAGATACAACAGATGGGAAATGGATAGATAAATCATATGATTTAAGTCAATTTAAAGGAAAAAAAGTGAAACTGCAATTCGATTATATTACAGATCCAGCTGTAACATATAAAGGTTTCGCGATGGATAATGTAAATGTAACTGTTGATGGACAAGTAGTATTTTCTGATGATGCAGAAGGAACACCTAACATGCAGTTAAATGGATTCGTTGTTTCTGATGGAACAGAGAAAAAAGCTCATTATTACTACTTAGAGTGGAGAAACTATGCAGGATCAGATAATGGATTAAAAGCAGGAAAAGGTCCAGTGTATAATACAGGTCTTGTCGTTTGGTACGCAGATGATAGCTTTAAAGATAACTGGGTTGGGGAGCATCCAGGTGAAGGCTTTCTTGGTGTTGTAGATTCGCATCCAGAGGCACTTGTTGGCAATTTAAACGGAAAACCAACTTACGGTAATACAGGTATGCAAATTGCAGACGCAGCATTTTCATTTGATCAAACACCAGCATGGAGTGTAAATTCATTAACACGTGGACAGTTTAACTATTCTGGATTACAAGGTGTTACAACTTTTGATGATTCAAAAGTATATAGTAATAAACAAATTGCAGACGCAGGAAGAAAAGTTCCGAATCTTGGACTTAAATTCCAAGTTGTTGGACAGGCAGAGGATAAATCAGCAGGTGCTGTTTGGATTAAACGTTAATAACAGAAAAGCACATTCTTCATATGAGGAATGTGCTTTTGAATTTGTACAGTAAGTTATTATTTTAGCTTATGTAATACAAGTGTCTGTTTATATGTAGTGTATCAAATTATGTAGGGAAAGGAAATATTTCCGAGGAAATTGTCGAAGTATCGTTGGTATTGATACACTTTTTTGTAAAAGAAGAAATGTAGTATTGCCTTTACCATTCAATTTATTTACATTGTTACTTAGCTACACACAAAAGTAATATATTCGGCAAAAAAAGACAATGATGGAATTATCCTATCATTGTCTTTTTTACTTTGTCTCTGCCTTTTATTTTGCTTCTTACGTAAATCATTCCGGCAAATGTTAATAAGAATGCAGTTCCAATAACGAAGCTGGCGCTAGGGGATGCCCCGATTGCTCCAACTGTAAAGGATCCAGCAACAACTCCTAATGAGAAGAAAGCATAAAACAATCCAAATGCTTTTCCGCGTTTATCATCTGTCGTATTTTCAACAAGTAATGCATTTATCGATGGGAAAAGGATAGCGAATCCAATGCCATAAATCATCATAACGATAAAGAGCATGCCTTTTGTTGCAAATAATCCAAGTAAAGATAATGCTAATGCCATTACTGCAATACCAATTAGCATTAGTTTTGAACGATTAAATCGATCGTAAATACGATTTGTTGGTAGTAAGAAGAAGAGGATAGCGGTAATACCGAATACACTTAACATCATGCCTGTTGTAGATGCTTTAAGCGCTAATGCCTCAACTTTCACTGGTAACATATAAGTGACAATTCCTTGTGAAAACATGAGTGTGAAAGCACCAATATATGCCTGTAATAACGGTTCTGATTTCAATAGTTCAAACATATCTTCTTTATTCATCATTTGTGTTCTTGAAGTATCTTTTCTTGATACGTTATTTGGTAAGAAGAAGAGAGATACGATTGTACCAAGAACCATTAAAATAGAAATGGTAATGAACACCCACTCTATACCAGCAGTTGCTTTCATAATCCCGCTGAAGGCAGGTCCTACAATTGCCGCTGTTCCAACAGCAGCACCAGATAGGGCCATTGCCTTACCTTGTCTTGCTGAATTTGTTTGTTTTGATAAAAACGTAAAGGCAGCAGGAATTAAAAATCCGTCACTAAACCCATGCATAAAGCGCACAACTAATAGTTGTTCACCACTTTGAACAACGGTGTATAACAAGACTATGAAACTCGTGAGTCCCATGCTTATATAAAGTATTTTTTTTGCACCAAATTTATCGACAGCAGCGCCAGCAATAATATTACCAATCATATTAGCGAATGAGTACATGCCGACAACTAGCCCAATAATAAGAGGGGATCCTCCAAGACTTTGAGCGAACGTACTCATAATAGGTAATTGTGAAAATGTATCTAGAAACGCTACGATAACAATAAAGTAAATAAAATATTTCAAGCGATATTCACCTCTCCTATGCTATTATGGCATAATGCTAATTTCAACCGCAATGAAATTGAGTTAACAGATGTGGAAAAAAGTACAAAGTGACAAAATATTGAACGTTATTTGTTAAAATTTAGTGGAAATGAGATTGTTTTTTTGAAATATATGGATAGAAGTATTATAATAGATTTGTAAACTTCACCAGGTTAAGTATATACATAGAGAGGGATGTATAAAATGAAAGCATTACTTTGGCATAATCAACGTGATGTAAGAGTAGAAGAAGTACCAGAACCAACTGTAAAACCAGGAGCAGTTAAGATTAAAGTTAAATGGTGTGGTATCTGCGGGACAGACCTGCATGAATATTTAGCAGGACCTATTTTTATTCCAACAGAAGAGCATCCATTAACACATGTAAAAGCACCGGTTATTTTAGGTCATGAGTTTAGCGGTGAGGTAGTTGAAATCGGTGAAGGCGTTACATCTCATAAAGTGGGAGACCGCGTCGTTGTAGAACCAATTTATTCTTGTGGTAAATGTGAAGCTTGTAAACATGGACATTACAATGTTTGTGAACAACTTGTTTTCCACGGTCTTGGCGGAGAAGGCGGCGGTTTCTCTGAATATACAGTAGTACCAGAAGATATGGTTCACCATATTCCAGATGAAATGACGTATGAACAAGGTGCACTTGTAGAACCAGCAGCTGTAGCAGTTCATGCAGTACGTCAAAGTAAATTAAAAGAAGGGGAAGCTGTAGCAGTATTTGGTTGTGGTCCAATTGGACTTCTTGTTATCCAAGCAGCTAAAGCAGCAGGAGCAACTCCTGTTATTGCAGTCGAGCTTTCTAAAGAACGTCAAGAGTTAGCAAAATTAGCAGGTGCGGATTACGTATTAAATCCAGCTACTCAAGATGTATTAGCAGAAATTCGTAACTTAACAAATGGTTTAGGTGTAAATGTGAGCTTTGAAGTAACAGGTGTTGAAGTAGTACTTCGTCAAGCAATTGAAAGTACAAGTTTCGAAGGACAAACTGTAATTGTTAGTGTATGGGAAAAAGACGCAACAATTACTCCAAACAATCTTGTACTAAAAGAAAAAGAAGTGGTTGGTATTTTAGGATACCGTCATATCTTCCCAGCTGTTATTAAATTAATTAGCTCTGGCCAAATTCAAGCAGAGAAATTAATTACGAAAAAAATCACAGTGGATCAAGTTGTTGAAGAAGGATTTGAAGCACTTGTAAAAGATAAAACACAAGTGAAAATTCTTGTTTCACCTAAATAATATAGAATAGTAAAAAGTAGCTCTTTTCTAGAAATAGAAGAGGGCTACTTTTTTTCTGTACAGAAAGGTGATAGACTTTCCTGTAACTACAGGTATTTTGTTTGGAAGGGGAAGTCTAATGCTTTCATTTATGTTGACATTGAAACGGATGCTAAAAGCTTGTTTACGAGCGTGGAAAGATAAAGAATTTCAAGTATTATTCGTATTAACATTTTTAACATTAATGTCTGGTACAATTTTTTATAGTACAGTTGAAGGATTACGTCCTCTTGACGCTTTATATTTTAGTGTGGTCACGTTGACGACTGTCGGTGATGCGAATTTTAGTCCGCAAACTGATTTTGGAAAGATATTTACAATCTTATACATATTTATTGGAATTGGATTAGTGTTTGGATTTATTCATAAGTTGGCAGTTAATGTCCAACTGCCAAGTATATTATCGAATAGAAAAAAAGAGTAAAGCATGTGTATGCTTTACTCTTTTTTTACATTAGTTTAGATAAGCCTTAATAATAGTTTATTAAAATGAAAGTGCATTCATTCATTATATTCACTATGTATAAAGTTATAATGATATGAACATTTGCATATTTTAATTTAGTGATAGAAATTTCGTGAAAGGTGGGATATTCTAGTCATAGGTTAACCGGACGACATCATAGGATCCTAACAAAAAGTTTACAATAATTCGATTATAAAATGGAGGATTTCAGATGAAAAAGAAAGTACTTGCTTTAGCAGCAGCTATTACAGTAGTAGCTCCTTTACAAAGCGTTGCATTTGCTCATGAAAATGATGGGGGAAGTAAAATAAAAATAGTTCACCGCTGGTCTGCTGAAGATAAACATAAAGAAGGTGTAAATTCTCATTTATGGATTGTAAACCGTGCGATTGATATTATGTCTCGCAATACAACACTTGTAAAACAAGATCGAGTTGCACAATTAAATGAATGGCGTACGGAGTTAGAGAACGGTATTTATGCTGCTGACTATGAAAATCCTTATTATGATAATAGCACATTTGCTTCACATTTCTATGATCCAGACAATGGAAAAACATATATTCCATTTGCAAAGCAGGCAAAAGAAACTGGCGCTAAATATTTTAAATTAGCTGGTGAATCATACAAAAATAAAGATATGAAACAAGCATTCTTCTATTTAGGATTATCTCTTCATTATTTAGGAGATGTAAACCAACCGATGCATGCGGCAAACTTTACAAATCTTTCATATCCACAAGGATTCCATTCTAAATATGAAAACTTTGTAGATACGATAAAAGATAATTATAAAGTAACGGATGGAAATGGATATTGGAACTGGAAAGGTACAAATCCAGAAGAGTGGATTCATGGAGCGGCAGTAGTAGCGAAACAAGATTACTCTGGAATTGTAAATGATAATACGAAAGATTGGTTCGTAAAAGCAGCTGTGTCACAAGAATATGCAGATAAATGGCGCGCTGAAGTTACACCAATGACAGGTAAGCGATTAATGGATGCACAACGTGTTACTGCTGGATACATTCAGCTTTGGTTTGATACGTACGGAGATCGTTAAGTATTTAAAAAAGGTCAAATCTCACAATAGAGTATTTGACCTTTTTATTACTATACAAATGGAGGTATGGAACGTGAAAGGTAAATTGCTAAAAGGTGTACTTAGCTTTGGGATTGGTTTAGGAGTTTTATACGGAGGTTCTTCAGTGCAAGCAGATACGTCTACAGATCAAAACAACACTTTGAAAGTGATGACGCACAACGTGTATATGCTATCAACTAACTTATATCCGAACTGGGGACAAAGTCAGCGTGCCGATTTAATTGGGGCGGCAGATTATATTAAGAATCAGGATGTAGTTATATTAAATGAAGTGTTCGATAATAGCGCATCAGATCGTTTGTTAGGGAATTTGAAGAAAGAATATCCAAATCAAACAGCAGTATTAGGTCGTAGTAATGGAAATGAATGGGATAAAACGTTAGGTAGCTATTCATCTTCAACGCCTGAAGATGGAGGCGTTGCAATCGTGAGTAAATGGCCGATCGTTGAAAAGATTCAATATGTATTTGCAAAAGGATGCGGACCAGATAATTTATCAAATAAAGGGTTTGTATACACGAAAATTAAGAAAAATGATCGTTTCGTTCATGTAATTGGGACACACTTGCAGGCTGAAGATAGTATGTGTGGAAAAACTTCACCTGCATCTGTACGTACAAACCAGCTAAAAGAAATTCAAGATTTTATTAAAAATAAGAATATACCAAATGACGAGTACGTTCTATTTGGTGGTGATATGAACGTGAATAAAATAAATGCAGAGAACAATAGTGACTCAGAGTACGCATCCATGTTTAAAACATTGCATGCGTCAATTCCATCTTATACGGGACATACAGCAACTTGGGATGCAACGACAAACAGTATTGCAAAATATAATTTCCCTGATAGTCCTGCCGAGTATTTAGATTATATTATTGCAAGTAAGGACCATGCGAATCCATCATTTATAGAGAATAAAGTATTACAACCAAAATCTCCACAGTGGACTGTTACATCATGGCTCAAAAAATATACGTATGATGATTATTCTGATCATTATCCAGTAGCAGCAACTATTTCTATGAAGTAGTCCTAAAAAAGTTTCTTCTTAAATAGGAAGAAACTTTTTTATTTTGTAGAGGAGATTCCAACTTTCTTTCCAATATGTATAAGACATATAGAGAAGAGGAGAGAAAGAATGTGGATCGAGGAATTTTTAAAGAAGTTCCATTACCTTGTGCATTTTTGGATGAAGTAGCTTTAGATAGAAATATTCAATTGATTATAGAATTAAGTGGAAATAAGAAGATTCGTATAGCGAGTAAATCGTTACGTTCTGTTCCGGTTATGCAAAAGATTTTAGCTGCAAATGATCGTTTTCAAGGTATTATGTGTTTTTCACCTAGGGAAGTTTTGTTTTTAATTGAACAAGGATTCAATGATTTATTGCTCGGATATCCTGCTTATGATGATAGAGCGTTACATGAAATAAGTTTGCTAACAAAGCAAGGGCTCATTATAACTTGTATGGTGGATTGTGAAGAGCATATTGTTTATTTAGAAAAAATTGCTGAGAAATCTAAAGGATGTTTTCGTGTTTGTTTAGATATTGATATGAGTAGTCGTTTTCTTATGTTCCATTTTGGGGTCAAAAGATCACCGGTAAAAGATGTGCAAGGTGCTTTGAAAATAGTAAAAAGGTTGAAAGAATCATCATTTTTAATATTAGATGGTGTAATGGGATATGAAGCCCAAATTGCAGGGGTAGGAGATCGCATACCAAATCAACGAGTGAAAAGTAAAGTAATTTCACATTTAAAGAAGAAATCAGTGTTAGAAGTTAAAGAAAGAAGAGGACATATCGTAAAAGAAATACAAAATCTAGGTATTGAACTAAGGTTCGTAAATGGGGGAGGCACAGGAAGTATAAAAACAACTGAGCAAGATCATTCAGTTTCAGAGATTACAATAGGTTCGGCTTTTTATGCCCCGAAGCTGTTTGATTATTATAAAGAGGTGCAATTTCATCCAGCTGTCGGATTTGCTTTACCAGTTGTGCGTAAACCAGCCCCAACAATTTACACTTGTCTAGGTGGTGGATATATTGCCTCAGGCGCAATTGGGAAAGATAAAGAACCTGAAATTTGGAGGCCGGGTGGTGCCAAACTATTAGCTGTAGAAGGCGCGGGTGAAGTGCAAACACCGATTTTCTATAATGGTGAGGAACGAGTAGAGATAGGAGATTCTATCTTGTTTCGCCATAGTAAAGCTGGAGAATTATGTGAGCGGTTTCCGTTTTTATATCGTGTGAAAGAGGGAGAGATTGTTGGGGAGTATTCAACATATCGGGGGGATGGCCAATGCTTTCTATAAAGGGACAAAAATGGAGAAATTGGACAGGGAATGTAGAAGGAACACCGCATTATACGATGTATCCAGAAAGTATACAAGATGTAGTAGAAGTTGTAGAGCTTGCACGAAAAGAAGGGAAGAAAATTCGCGTTGTCGGTTCAGGACACTCGTTTACCCCTCTTGTGCAGACGGAAGAAATTTTAGTCTCTTTAGATGAATTGAAGGGTATTGTGAATGTTGATGCGGAGAAGATGGTTGCCGAAGTATGGGCAGGAACAAAGTTACATGAGCTAGGGAAGTTACTTGAGGAAAAAGGTTATGCGCAAGAAAATTTAGGGGATATTGATTCGCAATCTATTGCAGGAGCGATTAGTACAGGGACTCATGGCACGGGGATTACCTTTGGAAGTTTATCAACACAAGTTATAGAGATTACCGCAGTTTTATCTACAGGTGAGAGTATAGTTTGTTCACAAACGGAGAATGTACAATATTGGAGAGCTTTTCAGTTGTCTCTTGGAATGTTAGGTATCATTGTAAAAATAAAATTGAAGGTTATTCCAGCTTATTCACTCGTTTATAAAAGTGAAAAACAGTCCTTATCTACTGTAATGAACAAGCTAGAAGAATATAAGAAGAATCGCCATTTTGAATTTTTCGTTTTTCCTTATTCAGATGAAGTGCAAGTGAAAATTACAAACGAAACAACGGGTAAAAAAAGTGATTTGAAATGGCATAAACTAAAGGTAGAGTTACTTGAAAATAAGATGTTCTCTTTGTTATCTAAAGGATGTAAATGGTTTCCTTCTATAAGTAAAGGAGTAAGTCGATTATCGGCTAAAGCTGTACCGAATACAAAAATAATTGGTCCGAGTTATGAAGTATTTGCTACATCGCGTGCGGTTCCATTTTATGAAATGGAGTATAGTGTTCCTTCAAAGTATATGCAGGTCGTTGTAGAAGAAATTTCAAACCTTATTGAAAAGAAAAAGTATAAAGTACACTTCCCAATTGAATGCCGTTATGTGAAAAAGGATGACATATGGCTCAGTCCAGCGTATGGAAGAGATTCTGCATATATAGCTGTTCATATGTATAAAGGTATGAAGTATGCTGCTTATTTTGGTGAGGTGGAGAAAATTTTTCTAAAATATGAAGGACGCCCGCATTGGGGGAAAATGCATACGTTAACGTATGAAAAATTACAAAATATATATCCAGAATTGCATTCGTTTCTAAAGGTGAGGAAATTATTAGATGAAGCAGAAATGTTTTCAAACCCTTACACAGAAAAGTTATTTACGATTATGAAAAAAAGCTGACAAAGTATTACTTGTCAGCTTTTTTTAGTACGATCGCATTTTTTGTTTGACTAATTCGCTCGTAAAATAGTAACTTATCACGACTAAATACATGTAATAAAACATGAATAATAAATAGACCGTTAATTACGAGTTGGAATAATAATATAACTACTAATACTAAAGGTTCTTTAAGATTTAAGATAGAGCTACTAGAAAGAATATAATTGATTCCACCTAAAACGAAATAGAATATACCATAACGGATGAATAGTTCCTTCAACGTAATACGATCTGATTTTCCTTTCACGTAAATACGAAGCAACGCTTTACCAATTGTCTTTCCATTCGTAAAGTATGGAATGATAATAAAGTAAATAAAGATCGAACACGTTATGAAAATGAGTTCGTATATGTTCGTGTAAGATTGAATATTAGAAATAAAGAAAGAATTTCCTTTGTTTTTAATGACAGGTACAACGATGGATAAGAAAATCCAATCAATTTGCATCGCGATAAGGCGACGAACAAATCCGACTGGTTTCGTTTCCAAATTAATATGACTATCTAATTCGTTTGCTTTCGGAAGGAAGTACGTAAATATTGGTGCAATGATAAAGCCGATTACGCCGCCTAATGTATTTAAAAACAGATCGTCTATATCAAATAAGCGGTACGCACAATTGTATATACCGTATAGTCCAGTCACTTGTGTTAGCTCGAAAAAGAGTGAAAGACAAAAAGAAATACAAATTGTTTGTAAGAAACTACGTCGGAAATAATAACGTAAGTAAATACCGAATGGAACGGTTAATAGAACGTTAAATGCTACTTGTAAAAACGCAGATTCTTTTAATAGGTAGAAATAAGTAGCTGGTTTCGTTAAAATTGCCGAAGTATGATTACTAATTTCTTGTATGAAATAAAATGGTGATAGTTGCATGTGCTGCGTATTAGCCGGTTGTAGGCTACAAGTATCATATGTTTGTGGTAACGGCAAAATCACAAGAAAATAGGCATTTAATAAGTAAAGTAATAATGAGTACAAAATAAATGAACGCCATTTATTTAAATAACCGTACTTTCGGTAGTTAAATATTAAAAAAGGTATTAAGAGGAACATTGCTAAAATAGGAAATAAAATAAATGCTGTTTTTATTGGAAATATATATGCAGTCAAAATGAAGCTCCTTTCAATGAAAATTCGTTTATCATTATAACGTTAAAAGAACCTTAAAACAAAATTAAAATATTTCGAAATAGAAAAAATTACAAATTTCAATGGAATTAAGTTATACTAAATTTAATATAATGATATTATGATTATTATAAGTTGAGAGAGGGTACAAAATATGCGATATGAGCTTTTTTCTGTAAGTGGGGATCATATTACAACTTTTGAAAGTGCATGGCGTTTTCAAGAGGGAGAACAGATTTTTGTTCATGATGATCAAATAAAACGAAATTTTATTATTATCCGCCTAACGCATGATGTATTTCAACAAAATAAACATGTTATTCGTTTGTATTGTCAAGAAAAGAAAGTATATGCATAAAAAAACGAGTCGTTCTAGTGTAATAGAATGACTCGCTTTTTGATTTGTAAGTTTCACCTTATAAGAAAATAAGAGTAAGTACACCTACGATAATGCAATAGAAAGAGAAATATTTTAAATTTCCTTTTGCCATAATGTTCATAAACCATTTTAATGAAATATACGTCATGATAAATGTTGCAATAAATGCAACGATATATGGTACGAATAGTGTATCTAGATTTGGATCTTTTGCAATGTCTGTAATACTTAGTAATAAACCACCTAAGCTAACAGGGATATATAGTAAGAATGAGAAACGAAGAGCCGTTTCTTGCTTCATACCAAGTAACATCGCAGCTACGATTGTTGCACCTGATCGGCTTATTCCAGGAATTAGTGCGCAAGCTTGTGCTAATCCGACGATAATTGCGTCTTTCATAGAAAGATCGCCATCATTTTTACGTCCACGCAAGTTTCTAATAATCCAAAGTCCGACAGCGGTAATAAGAAGGGAAATCCCAACCATTTTCACACCTTTTAAGTACTGATCGATGTAATCTTTAAATAAAACACCAATAACACCTGCTGGAATGGTCGCAATAACAAGGTAAATAATAAAGAAGAAATCTGATTTTGCATCTTCTGCTCTTGTAAATATATAAGATAGACCATTCTTTGTTAGACGAATTAAATCATTTCTATAAATAAGTAATACAGCTAATAATGAAGCTGAATTAACAAGTAGTTCAAAGCTAAACCCC
Source organism: Bacillus cereus group sp. MYBK245-2 (assembly GCF_051916145.1). Taxonomy (NCBI): domain Bacteria; kingdom Bacillati; phylum Bacillota; class Bacilli; order Caryophanales; family Bacillaceae; genus Bacillus; species Bacillus cereus group sp. MYBK245-2. The sequence continues at coordinate 175,020 of NZ_JBQAGB010000010.1, forward strand.
TCTATTTTTAGTCCTAGCAAATGCTGTGCCAAAACGAGGTGACCGCTTGAAGAAATCGGAATCGGTTCTGTTAGTCCTTGGAACAGACCAAGAATTAAATATTTTAAAATGTAGTAAAATTGTTCCATAATAACCTCCTTGTTTAATAGTCGAAAGAAACAACTTGTCCATTATAACAAAGATACGGCTCAATATTGAGAAGAAATAAATATTCGAAATATAATAAAAATCCCTCATAACAGTATAAGGGATTTTTACTATTAATGAGAAACTACTGTTTCTTCAAGACTTTTCGCTAATTGAACATCGACTTTCTCAGCATCATGAATGTGATTCATAATAGTAGTATTTAATTTTTGGAACATTTGTTGTGTATTAGCGAATTCTCGTAATATATCATCATTACAAGTCTTTTGGTTTTCAATAGCTTTAATAACATTTGTAGCGCCGTTTTGTAACGTTTGAATCATAATTAAAATATTTTCGATTCTAGCGTTTGTATCGGCACTCATTTCTACACCTTCATCGACTAAATGCAAATTATCTTTTGTATTATCGTATGCTTTTTCAATTTCTTCTTGAATTTTTTTCGTTAAGTTGCCGATGTTTTTTGTACTTTCAGCGGTACTTTCTGCTAGTTTTCTTACTTCATTGGCAACGACAGCGAATCCTTTACCGTGCTCTCCAGCACGAGCAGCTTCAATACTTGCATTTAAAGCAAGTAAATTTGTTTGTGCTGCAATGTTTTGGATGACTTCTACAATTTGCTCAATTTCTTTTGAGCGTTCACTTAAATGATTCATACTATTAGACGTGCGCTGGGATTGTTCACCTAATTTATTAATTACAATAAGTAAACGATGAACAGATTCTTTTCCTTCGTTAGAACAATCAATAATTTCTTCAATAGATTGAATTAAGCTTTGTTCTTTTTGTAGCATTTCGTTATTCAATTCATTGGAATGTGTAGTGCGTGTTGAAACATTTTCGAAACATGAGCTTAATTGTTGAACTAAATTTTGAAGTGTATGGTGTTGATTATTTACAAGTTTATGTTCTTGAATAACGCTGTGTACACGAGTGTGGATAGAAGAAATAGTCTCTTGTTGTTCAATATCCTTTTGTTTTAATTCTGCTTCTAGTTCTTGTATACGACTTTCTAATTGATCAATTTTATGTTGGAGTGATTTCTTTTGAGTAAACATAGATTTATTTCAACCGCCTTTAGAAGTTATATTTTCTCTATATTTGGATTTTAGCATCTTTTATAATTTTTAAATATAGGAATTGTTAAATATTTAAGAATCTATTACATTTTATGCATAATTCCCTTTTTTTCGTCATGAAAAATAAACTGTATTTAATGGTATTGTAAACAAACTGTAAAATAAATCATGTATAACTGTATAAGAAGGGAGTCGGATTATGAACTATTTTAAGCGAATCAGTAGTCTAGTATTAGCAGGCATTATAGGTCTTTCTAGTACAGTCGCTGTTAAAGCAGAGTCAAACGACGAGAAACTTAACAACATGCAACAGCAATTGCAGCAAAACGATGCAGAAATGCAAAAGAAAGAGCAAGAGAAGCAAGCTGTTAGTAAAGAAATTCAAGGTATCGAAAACGAACTACATAATTTAAATAATACAATTGCAAAAAATAAAGAGGATCAAGCTGCTATTCAACGTAAAATCGATGAAACACATAAGCAGATTGAACAAAAAAAGAACGAAATTGTCGTTTTAGAGGATAAAGTCCTTGCTCGTAAGGATATTATGAGAAAACGTATGGTTTCTGTTCAAAACAGTTCAAATACAAGTTTAGTAGTAGAAGTTGTAGTAGAGTCAAAGAACTTTGCAGACTTCTTACAACGTATGAACGCAGTTTCTACTATTCTAGAAGCTGATAAAGAAATTTTACGTCTACAAGAACAAGATCTTCGTCAAATTGAAGAAGATAAGAAAACAATTGACGAGAAAGAAGCATCTTTAGTAGTAGACAAACAAAAATTAGCAAAAGCACAAGCTGAACTGCAAGATAACTTGAAAAAACGTCAAGCTAACTTACAAACAGTTCAAGCTAAATATAATCAGGTTGCAAGCCAACTTAATTTAGCTGCAGAAGAAAAAGCTAAAATCGAATCAAACATGAAAGCAGTACAAGAAACAATTGCTCGTGAGCAAGAAGCAGCAAGAATTGCAGCGGAAGAGCGTGCGAAAGCAGAAGCAGCTGCAAAGGCTGAGCAAGAAGCTTTAGCGAAAGCACAAGCAGAAATTGCTGAAAAGCAAAAGCAAGAGAAAGCTAGTAAACCAGCTGAACCTGTAGCAAAAAATACAGAAACAGAGTCTAAGCCTGATACGAAACCAACTCAAGGTGGAAAAGAATTTTACGTAACAGCAACCGCTTATACAGCTGACCCATCTGAAAACGGCTATAAACCGGGTGAAACTGTAAAATCTAGGTTAGGACATAATTTAACTGCAAATCCAAACATGAAATTAATTGCTGTAGATCCATCTGTTATCCCACTAGGTTCTACTGTATATGTAGAAGGATATGGAACAGCAATTGCTGGAGATACTGGTAGTGCAATAAAAGGGCATATTATTGATTTATTAATGCCAAACTCAGCTCAAGCTAATGAGTGGGGTAGAAGAACAGTTAAAGTTAAAATTTTAAATTAATATGCAATCCAACTTTACAATATGTGAAGTTGGATTTTTTTGTAAAAACAATGTTAAGTTGAGTTTACATTTTGTTAAGGATAGCATACAATGATGGTGAGAGGTGGTAAATTTGACCATTTTAAATAGAGTGAAGGAATTAAGAGCTCGATTTAATTTTTCGCAAAGTGTATTAGCAGAAAAGGTTGGAGTGACGAGACAAACAATCGCGGCAATTGAAAAAGGGGATTATGTTCCTTCATTGTTATTAGCGCTTACGATTTGCGATGTGTTCGAGCTCAAGATGGAAGATGTGTTTGTTTTAAATAAGGAGGGGGAAGAGGATGAATAGACTTGTATTTTCCTATATGTTGAATGTACTCTTAATGGTATTAGCAGGTTGGGCATTTATTGAGTTGTATTATTTTACTATCGAAGTTGCGAATTTTATTCAAACGAAGAGGGTACCATTTGAAGTTTCGGTGAGTTTAATGCCAATAGGATTGCTTTTAATATTTGGTATTGTATCGACTGTTCTTTATAAAATTCAAAAGAAAAAATATAAAGAGCTATCATATTGGATGTTTCCACTATTATTTCCTCAAGAAGACGAGCGGGAAAAGGCAATTACAGAAAAGGCTTGTCGTACTACATTTATGTCACTATGGTACGTGTTGCCTTGTGCGGTTGGTTTTTTAACGCTTTCTCCAATTGCTAATCTATATGTTCCTGCATATCCAATATATATTGCATTTAGTATTTTCTTTATTCAAATGACAATTTTCCACGTATCTTTATATCGAAATAAAATCGCTTAAAAAGAAACCTTCTTGCATCGGCAAGAAGGTTTCTTTTCAGCTTATACTTGTACATATAGCAATATTATCTTATCATTTTATATAGAGTAAGATTTTGTAAGGGAAAGGAATTGTATATGAATAAGCAAAGAATTTATAGTATAGTAGCAATCCTCCTATTTGTTGTAGGTGGTGTATTAATCGGCAAGCCATTTTATGATGGATATCAAGCTGAAAAGAAACAGACTGAAAATGTACAGGCTGTCCAAAAGATGGATTATGAAAAACATGAGACGGAATTTGTAGATGCTTCCAAAATTAATCAACCAGACTTGGCAGAAGTAGCGAACGCATCTTTAGATAAGAAACAAGTAATTGGTCGTATTTCGATTCCAAGTGTTTCATTAGAACTTCCTGTTTTAAAGTCTTCTACTGAGAAAAACCTATTATCAGGTGCAGCAACAGTAAAAGAAAATCAAGTAATGGGAAAAGGTAATTATGCATTAGCAGGACATAACATGTCTAAAAAAGGTGTTTTATTTAGTGATATAGCGTCTCTAAAAAAAGGCGATAAAATTTATTTGTATGATAATGAAAATGAATATGAATATGTGGTTACTGGTGTATCTGAAGTAACTCCTGATAAATGGGAAGTTGTTGAGGATCACGGGAAAGATGAAATAACACTAATTACATGTGTATCTGTGAAAGATAATTCTAAACGTTATGTTGTTGCTGGTGATTTAGTAGGAACGAAGGCGAAGAAATAAAAAAGATGAGGGGAAATCCCTCATCTTTTTTAATCCATCCATTTTACTAACTTCTTAGAAATTAATAATAAAACACAACCTAAAACGATTGCTACAGCGCCAATAACTGTAAATACTTCAGCATACCCAAGTGAAGTTGTGAAGCTTGCAAGTTGTCCACCTAAAATGTTAGCGATTCCTGAGCTTGCTAACCATACTCCCATTAATAAAGAAGCAAGTTTTACTGGGGCAAGTGCACTAACCATTGATAGTCCAACAGGTGATAAGAATAGCTCACCTAACGTATGGAAAAGATACGTAAAGACGATAAATAGTAAGTTTGCTTTTTCTGTAATGTTATGTTCATCACTACCTGTTTTTAATGTAGCAATAACGAGAATGATATAACCGATACCGAGCAAGATCATACCAAGTCCCATTTTAGTTGGGATTTTTAAATCCCCACGCTTGCGAGTTGCAAGTTTTGCCCATAATGCTGAAATGACTGGAGCAAGTAAAATAATAAATAATGGATTGACCGATTGGAACCAAGATGTTGGAATTTCCCATCCGAACACAGAGCGGTCTACAAATTTGTTTGTATATAATGTTAATGAGCTACCAGCTTGTTCAAAGCCAGCCCAGAAGAAGACAACGAAGCATGTTAAAATGACGATAACTGCAGTACGTTGTTTTTCTTTTTTTGTTAACGGTGTATCACCTACTGATGGTTGTCCATCTGTTGTTTGTAAATCGCGAGTTGGTTTTTTACCAATATCACCAAGGAAGCGATTGGATAGTGTTGTAAATAAAATTTGTCCAATGATCATTCCGATTGAAGCGGCTAAGAATCCGTAACGGAATCCGTAATGTACAACGCCATCAACCGTTGTTTTGAATAAATTTTCTGATAAAAATCCGCAAACGAGTGGAGCTAAAAATGATCCGACATTAATACCCATATAGAAAATGGTAAATGCACTATCACGTTTTGGATCGTTCTCTTCATATAATTCCCCAACCAGTGTAGAGATGTTCGGTTTGAAGAATCCGTTACCGATAATAATAAGCGCTAATCCGAGGTATAGGCCGACTTGGTTTTGCAAGGCAAATAGTGTAAGGTTACCGATTGCCATTGTTATACCACCAATTGTGATTGCTTTTCGTCTACCTAGGAACCGGTCTGTTAAGTATCCACCAATCATTGGTGTGAAATAACAGGCTCCAGTGTAAAATCCGTAAATAGAGAGTGCCCATGCGGGACTAAACCCAAGACCACCGCTTACTAAAGCTGTCGTTAAATATAATGTTAATAATCCTCGTAATCCATAGTAACTAAATCTTTCCCACATTTCTGTAAAGAAGAGTAAGTATAAACCTGGAGGATGTTTCTTTTTTCTTTGTTGTTCTTTTTCTAGTTGTATCGCTGATTCCATGTTATTTTCCTCCTGACACAAACAAAAACAAAGTTAATAATTTTGTACATTTAATATTTTACCTTATTAAATATTATAAGTCAATAAAGGTTGATTTTTCAGAAGAAATTGGAAAAGGGATATAGCTATAGAATGAGTGTTTCTTTTATGTTAGACTATGGACTATGTTTTCTTTGTAAAGAAGCGGTTTATTGCACTTTTTTATATGTGAAATTGATTTCATAAAAGGTGAAATTATAGAAGGAGAAAGAGATGAAATTGTTACAGAAAAAAGAAATTTTACTTGTTAGTCTTATGTTATTCTCGATGTTCTTTGGAGCGGGGAATCTTATATTTCCACCTTTCCTTGGGTATGAAGCAGGGGAACATGTGTGGATTTCATTAGTAGGGTTTATTATATCAGCAACAGGTCTTCCGATATTGGGAGTTATTGCGATTGCAAAAGCAGGAAGTTTTCAAACGCTAGCGGGTAGAGTTCATTCTTCATTCGCCATTATTTTTCCATGTATCGTGTATGTATTTATTGGACCAGGCCTTGGCATTCCGCGTGCAGGAAGTCTCGCTTTTGAGATGGGACCGGGTCAGTTATTCCCGGAAGCAGGTAGCGTAATCTTATTATGTTACACAGTTATTTTCTTTAGTATTGTGTACTGGTTAAGTTTATCCCCGTCTAAATTAATGGGGTTGTTCGGAAAAGTTTTAACACCGTTATTATTAGGTATGATTGCTCTTATCTTTATAAAAAGCATGTTTACATCAGTAGGTAGTGTGAAAGAGGCTGCTGGAAATTATGGACAAGCGCCTATGTTCCAAGGGTTTTTAGATGGATATTTAACGATGGATGCATTAGCAGCTTTAATTTTTGGGATTGTGATTGCAAATGCTCTTCGTGCAAAAGGTATTGAAGATGATAAAGGTTTAGCGAAATATATGAGTATTGCTGGAATTGGTGCAGGACTATTATTATCTATTATTTATGTCATACTTGGATATGTCGGTTCAATGAGTGGGTCATTGGGGATATTTGATAATGGCGCGCAAGTGTTAGCACAAGTGATGACTACATTATTTGGACAAGGCGGAGTCGTTTTATTAGGACTTATTTTTACGATTGCGTGCTTATGTGTTTCAATCGGACTTGTTACATCTTGTAGTCAATTTTTCGCAAGTGCATTTCCAAAAGTAGCGTATAAAGTGTGGGCATTTATCTTAAGTTTTGTTAGTATGATTTTAGCTAATTTAGGATTAACACAAATTTTAAAAGTATCAGTACCAATTCTTGGATTTATTTATCCAGTTGCATTGACGCTTATTATTTTAGGGCTATTCCATAAGTATATTGGAAAGTATGTATGCATATATCCAGTTACAATTGTGATTGTAGCAGTATTTAGTGCAATCGATATTTTCAATAAAAATGTGATGATGAATCAGTGGACATTAGTATTGAAATACATTCCGTTTTATATAGAAGGTGTTGGGTGGATCATTCCAGCTATTATAGGTGCTTGTATTGGTGTTATCGTGAGTAGTGTTTTAAATAAGAAGAAATGAGTAAAAAGGTGTTTTCCTATTTCGGAAAACACCTTTCTTTTTTTGGGAAAAATAGTATTGAAAATGAATAGACTAAGAGTATGATAAAGATAATTGGTAATATATAGGTTTCGAACGGATGATGAGGGGGGAGCGCATGAAGGAGGATTTAAATAAGAAAATAGAAGCACTCGAAACGGCAATTGAAACGATGCAAGAAGCACTTTTTGAATTGAAAGCAAAACAAAGAGAAATAGAAGTAGAAAATGCTCAGCAACATGTTAGTAAGGAAAAGAAAGAATATATTGAAACGGTGATGGAGGAAAAACAAAAAGTAGAAGTAGCTACAATAAAAGAGCCTGTGCAAGAACGTGAGGTAAAACAAGTGGATATATCTGCTTTTAAGCCGGAACCATTTAATATTATTAAGTTTTGCCAAACGTGGTTACCACGCATATTTGTCGGTATTATGTTGCTTGGAGTAATTTGGTTATTTAAAGCAGGGGTAGATGCAGGATTATTAACACCAGCAATACGAATTGTGTTTGGTATTGTCCTATCAATCGGTTTTTATTATATAGGGGATATTCAAATTAAACGCGAGCGGCAAGCATTAGGGTTAGTACTAGCAGGAGGAAGTATTACGGGTATAGTTTTAACGACATTTGCGGCACATTATTTATATGGATTTATTCCAGCGAGTGTTGCGTTTGTATGTAATATTGCATGGGTCATTTTAGGTATTTATATAGCGAAGAGGTATCAATCGGAATATCTTACTATATTCGTAGCGGTAGGAGCTTTCTTCGTGCCGTTCTTATTAAATAGTACAACTCCTAATCCGTATGTTTTCTTTGGATATGAGATGATACTAACGCTCAGCTTATTATGGTATGCGTTGAAAAATCGTTATCAGTATTTATATATGATTTCTTATGTTGTTGCTGCTATTGTTCTTTTTGTCTTCTTTGCTGTTATGTCAATGTTAGTAGAGGATTTGCAAGTCCAGTTAACAGTAGTTTATGGTTTAATTCACTTACTATTATTTTGGCATATGTTTACGGAGAGAAGTTTTATAGTAGAGCCACGCTTGGCGATATTTAGTGCGAATGCAGTCTTCTTTATATTAGCCATTTCAAAAATACCTGAATTTACAACATGGGGATTAATGATAAGTGCACTCGTGCACGCTATTATGTTTGTGTTTGAATATAGGAAGAATAGACATTCTACATTTACAAATCTTTTATTTGGTTTCGCAATGGGAGCATTTAGTTTAGCGATTTTATATGAGTATAGTTTAGTGAATGCAGCGATTGTACTATTATTACAAGGTTTCCTTGGTATGTTTACTTCTATTAAAGGAAAACAACAGATAAAATTGTATGTTAGTGCGACGGTTTACGCAATTGGAATGATACAGACTATTTTTAGCCCGTTTGATCAATTTATTTCGGCAGGCTTTGTTGCCCATCTTATTTTAATTGGAACGCTCTATTATTGCATGAAACAAGCAAAAGAAGTATTAGCAAGCTTTGGCAAGTATGTGTATTCTATAGCACTCTATTGGTTTATGGTGATTGTATTTATTACAATTACTAGAATCGGTGAAGTTTTGTCCACAGATGGAAGCATAATAAGCATATCTGTATCGTTATTATGGATGGTATATGCATTATTTGCAGTTTGGTTTGGACGGAATAAAAATATGAATGAAATATTGTATGCAGGCTTAGTCGTGTTAGTCGTAACGATAGGAAAGCTATTTCTTCTAGACTTACCAGAAGTTTCAATGATGATTAGGGCAGTGTTATTTTTAATAGTAGGTAGTATAGGTATCGTTATTTCAAGAATGTTTTTCTCAAAAGAAGAGAAGTGAGAAGAAGGCAATCCATATCTGGATTGCCTTTTTCATTATTTCTTATTAATCGTTACAGCTTCATTATATTTCGCTGTTGTATTTTGGCGTAAACGAAGTGTTGCTTGTCCAGTCGTATTTGGATCGATTTGTACGTTCACAATTTTTTCAGCAGAACCTAAGCTATTTGTTGTGAAAGAAAATGCACTACTATATCCGAAAGTAGATGGCCAAGTGCCGTTTGTATTTTGAACTTTTGCTACTTGTGTACCGCCAGTAGTGAATATACCTAAAGAGTAATTAGTGTATGTTGTATTTGGTAATAAGTTATTTACTTGAATTTTGATTTGGAACACTTCATTGTTTGGTAGAGTGCTAGGGTGTGTAACTACGTAGTCATTTGCTGTTACTGCACCGTTATAGCCATATGAACCAGGTTTAAAAGTATTTGTATTAAACCATTGATAACCTGCATTTGGCGCACTCCAAGGTTCAGGTTGTGGCTCAGTTGATAAGCTTGGTTGTTCAAATGTTTGTAAAGTGGTAGGTAAATCAAGTTGTAAACCATTTACTTGATCTAAACTTGTAAATGTTTCTTTATTCGATAGCCAATTTACGATATTTTCTAGTAAGATAGCATCGTTTTCTTCTTTATATCCATCGTAAGTTTTCTTTGTTTGACCAGAGTCTTCACGAACGTATTTTGGCGTAGCATCTTCAACAGGAGAAGAGTCTCCAATAAAGGCAGCTTTTCCAAGTCCTACTTTTGCGATCGCAGCATAAGGACCTTCTGCAACACCACCGCCGTTATATACACCGCTATCGACAGCGTTATTCCATTTTGACGGATTCTCTGGAAGATAAACAATTCCTTTTGCTAGTTTTGGATTTGTAATTGCTAAAGTAGAACCAGCATGCATTGCTACAGATGAAACCCCTTCTGTAATTCCGAATGATTGTTCAGGTGATACAATATTTTTAGCGGAAACATCACCGATTGCATTATAGCGGAAGCGAATACCGAAGTTGTCAGATAGCCAATCAGAGCTTTCTACTCCTTGCATAGCTTGTGAATTGGCTTCTTCGTTAGACATTCCTTTTGCTGGATTATCCCAAGCACCGCGTCTATATCCGTTAAATACTTCAGAAGAGTCCCAACGATTTTTATTACGATCTGCATTATAATGATCGGCAATGAAGAAGATACTACCGCCATTTTTCACGTATTGTAACATAGCATCTTGTTCAGATTTTTTGTAAGGAATATTTGCTTCTGGAACGATAAACACATTGTAGTCTTTTAAATCTTCGTATGTAATCGGTGTTGATTTACGTAGTTCTTTTACATGATAGCCGTTTTGGGCAATGCCGTTTCCGAAATCAGAAAAGCCACCATCAATAACCCAGTCAGCAGTCCCGGCAGTTTGACCGTGTGTATTATCGAATAATACTTTTTTCCCATTGTTTTGATTTACAACTTTTGCAGCAATTTCAGGAGCTGGGTCTACAGAGCTTTCTGCATAAGTAGACGGTATGAACGAAGTCCCTATACTTAGTGTAATTGCTGTTGCTAAAGAAAATGTAATCCATTTTTTATTCTTCATAGAAGAATCCCCCTAATAATAAATATATGTGCTTTAATAATGTAATTTATTTTTCTGTAAAAATAAAGACGGAAAACATAAAAAATATTAAAAATTTGTAAAAATACAGTGAAATTTGTTGAGAAATATTTATAGAGATTTAAAAATATCCCTTCCAAGTAATAAGGAAGGGATGTTTTGCTTAACTAATTTTTGAATTAGGTGTTTCATCAATTTTATGAAAACCTTTCATGTAATACACGACAGCTAAACCGATAAGCCAAATTGGTCCAACAATTAATGCAATCCTTGTATCTTCTGAATACGCCATTATACATAATACGAGTGCAAGGAAAGCAAGTGAGAAATATGAACTTAATGGGTATAAAGGCATTTTATACGATAACTTTTGTTTGTTTTGCGTCGGCAAACTTTTACGGAACTTAATTTGAGCGACTAATATAATACCCCAAGTCCAAATTGCCCCGAAAGTTGAAATACTAGTGAGCCATGTAAATACTTTTGCAGGCACAAGATAGTTTAATATAACACCAACGAGTAAAACGATTGCTGTTGCTACAATTCCTTGACTTGGAATGCCATTTTTATTTAAACGACCGAATCTTTCAGGAGCTTTTTTCTGCTGAGCTAATGTATACAGCATGCGGCCTGTACTAAATAAACCACCATTACAAGAAGAAAGAGCTGCTGTTAATACGACAAAGTTAATAATTCCTGCTGCTTTTGCGATACCGATTTGCTGGAATGTTAATACAAATGGACTTCCTTTCTCACCAAGTTCGTTCCATGGATAAATTGCCATCATAACGAATAGAGCCCCAACGTAGAACAGTAATATTCTCCAAAATACGTTATCGATTGCTTTTGCGAGTGTTTTTTTCGGGTTTTGCGCTTCACCCGCTGTAACGCCGATTAATTCAACGCCTAAATAAGCGAATAGCACCATTTGCATGGAGAGGAGTAACCCAGAAAAACCATTTGGGAACCAGCCACCATGTGACCAAAGGTTTGAAATGCCAGTAGCGATACCACCGTTTCCGAAGCCAAATAAAATAATACCAGCCCCAACTACTATCATACAGATAATTGTGACAATTTTAATGAGAGCAAACCAAAATTCAAGTTCTCCAAATACTTTTACAGATAAAAAGTTGAAAGCACTCATTAATAATAGAGCGAGTAAAGCCCAAGTCCAGCGCGGAATATCTGGGAACCAGTACTGCATGTAAATGCCAGCAGCCGTAATTTCAGCCATGCAAGTAACAACCCATAAGAACCAGTAGTTCCAACCAGTAATATAGCCAGCTAGTGGTCCAAGATAATCATATGCATATTTACTAAAAGAGCCAGCAACAGGTTGTTCAATTGCCATTTCTCCGAGTGCTCGCATAATGAAAAAAATAACGAGTCCAGCAATCATATAGCCTAGTAAAATAGAAGGGCCAGCTAGTTTAATAGCAGAAGCAGATCCTAAAAATAGTCCAACGCCAATAGCTGAACCGAGTGACATTAAAGTAATATGTCGTTCTTTTAAACCGCGGTTTAAAGTTCCAGATTTGTTTGTGTGCTGCATAAGAAGAATCCCCCTTGTAGAGTGAACGATATTTGAATGCGTTTACTAAATATTTAACTATTTCAAATTATAAAACATTTCTATCTGTTATGCTACAAAAATAATCATTATTAACTGTACTACATCTGTGCTTGTCAGACTTAAACTTAAAATTCGAACTATTAGCGAATATATTGACTCTTCTTTTTATTGATTGTTAAGATTAAGTATTATATTTTCTCACATACTAGTAAGAAAAGAATGTGTGATAATAATTTAGATGTAGGAAGGGTACATAACCATGTTTCAATTACAAAAATATAACACTTCTGTGAAGCAAGAGCTTTTAGCTGGCATCACAACTTTTTTTACATTTGCGTATATTCTTGTCATCAATCCGAAAATATTATCTGATGCAGGTGTACCATTTGATCAAGCTTTTACGGCAACGATTATTGCGACTGTTGTAGGGACGCTATGTATGGCGTTTTTAGCTAACTATCCAATTGTTATTGCTCCAGCTATGGGAATGAATGCGTATTTTGCTTATTCTGTTGTTCAACAGGCAGAGGGGATTACATATGTCATTGCGTTTTCAGCAGTATTTGTAACAGGTATCATTTTTCTTTTATTATCTTTCACTTCATTTAGGCAAAAGCTTATTGTCGCAATTCCTGATAGTTTAAAACATGCAATTGCAGGTGGAATTGGGTTATTTATTGCTTTCATTGGATTACGTCTATCTGGAATTATCGTTGATCATCCATCTAACTTAGTTACGATTGGTGATTTCCATTCTCCAGCCGTTATTTTAACTTTAGTTGGTTTGATTTTAGCGGCGGTATTAATGGCATTGCGTGTGAGCGGTGCATTATTTATTAGTATGATTGTGACAGGAATTATCGCCTTCTTTACAGGGCAGCTGAAGTTTACGGATAAAATTGTTGCGATGCCTCATTTACCAGAGGGGATTATCGTTTCAAATCCAATCAACGCCTTTTCAGATGTAATTGAATACGGATTATATGGCGTTGTATTTTCATTTTTACTTGTACTGTTATTTGATACAACAGGAGCATTACTCGGTTTAATTAAACAAGCAGGTTTAATTACAGATAATACAGAGAAACGTTTTGGTAAAGCATTTATTGCGGATGCAATTGGCGGTACTACAGGCTCTATCTTTGGGACAAGCCCAACAGCAGCGACGATTGAATCGTCAGCTGGTATTGCTGCAGGTGGTAAAACGGGATTAACAGGTATTGTAGTAGTCGGCCTAACGATTATAACGGCATTCTTTAGCCCTGTTATTGCTTCTTTATCAAGCGTAGCCGCTATTACAGCTCCTTCATTAATTATTGTAGGTAGTTTAATGGCACAAAGTATTCGTGATATTAATTGGAATGAATTTGAAGATGCATTACCAGCATTTTTAATTTTCGTTGGTATTCCGTTAACGTCTAGTATTGCGAATGGAATTGCAATTGGATTTTTAGTGTATCCAGTCTTAAAAATTGTGAAAGGGAAAGGGATGGAAGTACATCCATTACTATACTTATTTACAATTTTATTTGGATGTCATTTATTCTTATAATATAGGAGAGGGGGCTTCTTATGAGGGGCTCCTTTTTTGTGTATAATAAAGTGAAACTATAAGTAGTTACGAAAAATATAAATTACATAATGGAATATATATGTTACAATAAGGTGGAGGTGGAACATGGATGGCTGTAAGTAAAATAAAAGTCGCGCGTGTTCAGTTAGATTTAACACAGCAACAATTAGCAGAAAAAGTAGGCGTTACAAGGCAAACGATTAGTTTAATTGAGAAGGGGAAATACAACCCATCTTTAGATTTATGTTTGAAAATTTGTTATGCAGTAGATAAAACTTTGAATGATTTATTTTGGGAGGAAAAGGAGTGAGGGGATGAGAATCGTGAAAGATGAACGCTTAATGATTGAGGGGCTAAAACATATTAGACTCGTTTTCATCTTACAAAATATTGTCATACTAGGTATTGTTTTTTATCGCTACGTTTTGCAAGATGCAGGATATGAAAGTGTTTCGGATTTATTAATGGTATTTATGGTCGGGATAGTAGTTATTAATTTTTTAAACTTGAAAAATTCAGTGGAAGTGTATGAGCATACGGGCGGAGTATCACGCAGTTATCTTATGAAGCTATTATTCATTCCTGTAGGTATTGTTATTGGTATTTTAGCTATTTGTATCGTTGTAACACCAGATATTTCGATAAAGGAAATCAGTTTGACAGGACTTATTATGTTAGCTTGTTTTTTAGTTCCTAGTCTGTTTATATACATATATATGAAAAAGATAAAAAGTGAAGATTGAAATATAAGAAAAGCTTTCCCGTATTGTGGAAAGCTTTTCTTATATTCTTTTATATAGTACTTTATGAAGACCAATTGGTTCAATTTCAAAGATTTCACCATGTTCTTGGAAGCCTAAGCGCTTGTAATAGTCAGACACAGTAATTCGGCCATTACACCATAATATATTTGCTTGACGCTCTTGTAAGATTTGTTCTGCTTTCTGAATTAAGGAGCTTCCAGCGTGGTTGTTTCGAAATTCAGGTAATGTGGCCATTCCTCGTAGACGATAATGAATACCTGTAGGTAGGTCAGGATATATTTCTTTTGAGAAGGAAGCGATACTAATTAGTTTATCATTTATAAATGCCCCTAGGTGAAAGCTGTCTGTTTCATAGTCGGAAGGATATTTACAATCTGCTAATGTTTGACTCGGGCGCAAAATTTTTTGACGTAATACGTAAGTTTCAGATCCGTCAATATTTTTCACGGTAATCATATTAACATCCTTTCTTATAACGCTTTTTCTGTTAATTGTATAAAGAAATAGGCAGGTGCGGCGAAAAGTCCGAGTATGCTAGCGGTTCCGAGAAGGAGTGAAAGTAAGAGGCAAGAGTACTTTATTCCATTCGACTTTTTCCATCCGTAACTACAAATTTCAATACTAACACCGATGAGAATAATGGCACCTAGTATTTCGGCTAATAATAAAAGAGCTAAAGTTACAATAGACATAATGTGATCCATCCTCATAATATGTGATAGTAACATTTTACCATATGAAATGGAAAAAAATGCCCCTCAATTATGTGAGGGGCATTTTTTTATTCTAATATGTTTTTTAGTGTATCGATATGTTCTTTTGAGCCTGTTACAAGTAATGTATCACCGTGTTGTAGTCTTGTATCACCATGTGGGATTAATGCTTTATTTCCACGATAAATTTGAATGACTAGTACATCACCTAAAAATGGAAGGCGACGAAGTGCAACACCGTTATATTTATTGCTACGTAGTTCAACCTCACGGACTGTTTCGTTTGCTGTTGTAATTAAGCGAACGAGACTCGGTTTATCAATTAGCGCACGTAATAGAATACGTGTAGAGTTAATTGTTGAGAAGACAGCGATATGTTCTTGTGTTGCTTTTTCTTGTAGAAGTGGATCTTCTACACTTGCAATAACATGTTCAACACCTAGTTCTTTTGCGTGTTCTGCTAATAATAAGTTTTGCTCATCATCACTTGTTGCAACAACAACTCGGTCTGCATGAAAGGCTGTTTGTTCAGTTAACGATGCAATTGTGATGTCATCTAATTTCACGATAGGGAAGTCATGTGATTTCGCTTCCTGATCATTTATTTTGTTTTGACGCATCATATATAGTGTTACGTCATAATCTTCTCGTTTTAAATCAAGTGATAACGGAAGGGTAATTCTGCTCGCACCAATAATAGAAACTTTTGGTTTTGGTGTTTCCACTTTTGGGAACATCTTTTTAAATAATATAGGCGCAAAAATACAAGTAATAACTGCGCTTAAAATAAGGGAAGCAGATAAACTTGGACTGATGATCCCTAACTTTTCACCAATTTGTGCAGCTGCAATAACTAAAGAAAGTGTCGATGTTAATAAGATGGCACTCCCCAGTACGATATTACGTGGATACCATTTTCGTAAAACGAGTGATGGTAACAGTTTTGAGATAAAGAGTCCTACAATTAGAATTGGAATCATGAGCATACTAGAAGGCTCTTTAAAAATAGACCAAACCTCTAAATTTACACCAACCATTACGAAGAAAATAGGAATGAAGAAACCGTATCCGATAGAATCCAGTTTTTCAACCATATCTTCATTTGGTGATAATAATGATACGAGTACACCTGCTAAGAAGGCACCTAAAATATTTTCAGCTCCAACGGATTCAGATAACCCAACTAATATTAAGATGAGTGCAAAAACAGCTCGTGTATCAATTTGTACACTTCCAGCTTTTAAGCTATCCAAGTATGGAATGTTTTTAAAACGTTTTGCAACGAAGTAAATAACAATACCAGCGCCGAATAGAAGAAGAAGGAGCCACATGCTTTGGCCGCTCTCGGAATTTAATCCGACGAATACAGCGAGTAAAATCATTGTAACTAAATCCGCAATAACAGCGACTAATAAAATGATTTGCCCAATTGCTGTTTTTCCTAAGTTATTCTCTTTTAATGTTGGTACGACAACACCTAAAGAGATTGTTGAAATGATTAAAGTCATAAACATTGCATTATCTACAAATCCTAGCCATACGAATAGTAGTGATAGGGCATAAGATAAGATGAAAATAAAGAAGAAGATAATGCTTGCTGCTTGGAATGTGTTTGGTTCGTTTGTCGTGTTCTTTTTCCCTTTTTGTTTAAAGATAGAAAAATCAATTTCTAAACCGCTTAAAAACATAAGAAAGATAAATCCTAGTGTCGATAAGACTTGAAGCCACATATCTGGCTCAATAATATTAAACCCACTTTTACCTACAAAGATTCCTGCGATGATTTCTGCAACAACGACAGGAAGTGCTTTTAATTTAAAGCGTTGTAACAAAAGGGGAACGAAAAACGCGATTGCAACGACAACCATAAGTGATAGAACAGAAGTGTGATGTTCCATTGCGTTCTCTCCCTTCAAATAAATATAGTACCTATTTAGCCATATAATAGGTAGAAAAGCAACGCATATGGATTCGATTTCATAAAGAAAGAGTTTTCTTAACATTTGTCATAATAAGTATATTTTTCATGATTCTGTTGTTAATTCCGTAATGTGGATGTAATAGGGGAGGGAATAAAAAAAGACTGCTGAGCAATCTCAGCAGTCTTTTCCATGTACATTACATTGAGAAGAAGATCCATACAGTTAAACCAACTGTTGCAGTTGCAACGAAGAAACTGTAGATCATAGTAAGAATTTGAACTCTTCCTTCTCCTTCTTTTAAATGCATGAACATAATTAATTGTAACAACGCTTGCGCAACAGCCATTATGATAATGGTAGTTAAGATCGTTGATAGTGGCAGGGTTGTGTAAAGTGCCACGTATAAAGCTAGAAACGTTAGTGCAAGCGATAAAATAAATCCGAAAACGTGTGACCAAGGGAATCCGCTATGCGCATGCCCGTTTGCTTGGTTGTTATTTTGACCCATTTACGCCACCATCCCGTTCAAGTAAACTAGTGTGTAAATAAAGACCCAAACTAGATCAAGGAAATGCCAGTATAAGCTGATAATGAATACTTTACGAGCTGTAACTGGTGTTAAACCTCGTTTTAAAATTTGGATAATAACACAAATTGCCCAAATGATACCGCCTGTTACGTGGGCTCCGTGTGTTCCAAGAAGAACGAAGAATCCAGATAGGAAAGCACTTGTTTGAATTGTTGCGCCTTCACCAATATACATAATGAACTCTTCAATTTCGAAGAATAGGAAGCCTGCACCTAAAAGTAATGTAAGGACGAACCATCCAAGCATTGCTTTTTGGTTGTGCTTACGCATTTCGTGAATCACGATACCACATGTGAAACTACTTGTTAAAAGTAGTAATGTTTGAATTAAAAGCGTTTTAAGTTCAAACAGTTGTGCTGGTGTTGGACCATCTGCCGTACGACCAGCAAGTACTAGATAAGAGGCGAAAAGTGTTGCGAACAGCATAATTTCAGCCCCAAGAAAAATCCAGAATCCTAGGATATTCAATCTGCTTTGTTCGGATTGATATTCCAAGGGTAAGCTTTTATCTAAAGCCGCCATATCATTTCACCTCTCATGCTACATGTTCTGATTTTTTAATTTCATCAACACTAATATAGTAACCTTCATCGTAATCGAATGAACGATAGATTAAGCAAGCTAAAATACCAATGCCGCCGATTGCTGCAAGCCAGAACCAGCTAAATACTAATGCGAAACCTGCAAGACCGAAGAATCCAGACGCAATAATAGGCACGCCAGAGTTACTTGGCATGTGAATTGGTTTAATATCTTCTGCTGCTGGTGTAACTGTTTCTCCGCGTTTCTTCATGTACCAGAAAGCATCAGCTTCTTTGATTTCAGGAAGTTTTGCGAAGTTGTAATGTTGTACAGGAGATTGAGTTGCCCATTCAAGTGTACGGCCATCCCATGGATCTCCAGTTGTGTCACGTTCTCCGTGACGAGCACTCCAAATTACGTTGTAACAAAGAAGTACGAAACCAATACCCATCATTACTGCACCGACAGATGCGATTTGGTTTAGCCATCCCCATCCAAGGCTTTCAGAGTAAGTGTACATACGACGAGTCATACCGTCTAAACCTAAGAAGTACATTGGGAAGAAACAGATGTTGAATCCGCTCATAAAGATCCAGAATGTCCATTTACCTAGGCGTTCATTTAACATATGACCAGTCATTTTTGGATACCAGAATGTGAATCCAGCAAGCATAGCGAATACTGTACCTGCGATTAATACGTAGTGGAAGTGAGCGATTAGGAAGTAGCTGTTATGGTACTGATAATCAGCTGCTGCCATACCAAGCATAACCCCTGTAACCCCACCGACTACGAAGTTTGGAATAAATGCCAATGACCAAAGCATTGGAACTGTAAAACGAATACGTCCTTTATACAGTGTAAACAACCAGTTAAAGATCTTAACCCCGGTTGGAATCGAAATCGCCATTGTCGAAATCGAGAAGAATGAGTTAACCGCTGGACCTGCACCCATCGTGAAGAAGTGGTGAAGCCATACGACGAAACTTAGTAAAGAAATTGCAACCATTGAGTATACCATCGCACTGTAACCGAATAGACGCTTACGTGAGAATGTACTAATGATTTCAGAGAAAATACCGAATGCCGGTAAAATAACGATATATACTTCAGGGTGACCCCATACCCAGAATAGGTTGGCCCATAACATTGGCATACCGCCGCTCGCCATCGTAAAGAAGTGAGCATCGAATAGACGGTCAAATGTCATTAATGCAAGAGCAACTGTTAATACTGGGAAAGCGAAAATAATGATAATTGTTGTAATTAAGATTGACCAAGTAAACATTGGCATTCTCATTAAAGTCATACCAGGTGTACGCATTTTTAAGATAGTAACAAGGAAGTTAATACCTGTCATTAACGTACCGAGACCTGAAATCTGTAATGCAATTGCGTAGTAGTTATTTCCTACACCAGAAGTAAACTCTGTACCTGCCATTGGGAAGTAAGAAGTCCACCCAGCGTCTGGAGAACCACCAATTACGAAAGCGATGTTGAATAACATTGCTCCGACAAAGAATAACCAGAAACTTAAAGCATTTAAGAACGGATATGCAACGTCACGAGCACCAATTTGTAATGGTACTACAAGGTTCATTAATCCCATAACGAATGGCATCGCCATGAAAAGAATCATAACTGTACCGTGTGTTGTGAAGATTCCGTTATAGTGTTCAGCGTTTAAATAAGTTGTTTCTGGGAATGTTAACTGTGCACGGATCATTAAACCGTCCATACCACCACGGAATAACATAATAACCGCAGAGATAATATACATGGCCCCAATTTTTTTATGGTCAACAGTTGTTAACCATTCGTCCCAAAGCCATTTCCATTTTTTATACTTTGTTAGTACGAAAATGATTGCTAATGTCACAAGAACGATAGAAGCGTCTGCACCGTAAATAATCGGGTCACCTGTGACAAAAAATTCATCAAGCTTCACTTTGTTCACTCCAATCTGTTGGAATTATAGCTATTATTTTTTGTTTTTGTAGTAGTTGTAATCACAATATTCAAGTGATTTTGGATCTACATAACTTAAGTGATGGCTAGAGAATGTCATACGACCAACTACACCAGGTTTAACAATTTCGTTGTACTTATCTTCTGTTAGTTTAGGAGCAGTTTGTTGTACTTCTTTAACCCACTTGTCATATTTCTCTTTAGTTTTTGCTTCAACTTCGAACTCCATGTGAGTAAATCCTTCACCAGAGAAGTTCGCGCTACGCCCTAGGTAAGAACCTGGCTTATCAGCTTGTAAATAAAGGTCCATAATCATGCCATCCATTGTGTACTTCATACCACCAAGTTCTGGTACCCAGAAAGCATTCATTGGGCCGACAGAAGTCAGTTTGAATTGAATTGGTACACCAGCTGGGATGTTTAAATAGTTAACGGTTTCAATTTTTTCCTCTGGGTAACTGAATAACCATTTCCAGTTTGCAGATGTAACATAAATCTCCACTGGTTTAATATGTTTGGACTCTTTCGGAACCTCTTCCGAAGCATAAGTTGCTTTTACTGTTGGAATCGATAATGCGATAACGATAATAACAGGAACAAGCGTCCAAATGATTTCTAATAATGTGTTACCGTGTTGTTCAGGTGGCTCATAGTCCATATTCTCTGGTTTTTCACGATAACGAATCAAGATGACTGTAAACAAGATGAATACAATTGCGATAATTAATGACATAAGCAAGAATGACCAAACAATTAAATCATACTGTGCTTTTGCAACAGGTCCTTGCGGATTTAATACTGCGAGTTTTTTATCACAGCCACCGAGGAACAGAAGTAATGATAACGGAAGAAGCGAAGCCAACTTCCAAAACGCTTTCTTTAGTTGCACGATTGAAAATCTCCTTTCTCCTTGGATTGAAACTATGCCAATAAAACAATATAAACCTATTAATTTATAGAAGGCAATAGTTTTTGAGATATTGTTAAAAAATAGACACAAATGCACACTTTTTAAGGTGAATATCATTTGTAACTTGATTACATTGTAAACTATTTTCCAGAGAAAAATGCGATTGTGAAAATTTTAAGATAAATAAAGTTATACCAGGATACCCAAGAAATAGAAAAAAGCTATCTTATGATAAGAAAGATAGCTGAATATTTTGTATATTTAGTTTACTTCTTTTTTTAGACTTATTTGTTGTTCAAATGTGACAATTTTTTTATATTTCACTTGATATAAAATGTAACAAATAACCATAAATGGAATACCGCAATAAAGAGCGATTCTCTGATCTGGAATGAAAGCTAAACTTACAAATGTAATGAAATTGAGTGAGAATGCTACGATTGGAACGAGCGGATAAAGTGGTGTGCGATATTTTAAATCATTGATGTCACCACCGTTTTTCACGAAGTTTCTACGGAAGAAAAACTGTGAAGCCGCAATTGACATCCAAACGACAACGGCAGCCATTGCTGCGATAGATGTTAAAACTAAAAAGACAGTATCTGCTGCAAATATACTTGTTAATAGGGATAGACTTGCAAAGATTAGACTGAAAATCAATGCGTTTAATGGTACACCTTTTTTCGTTAGCTTCGTAAATGCTGGACTTGCCATTCCTTGTTTTGCCATTGCCCAAAGCATACGTGAATTTGCGTATAGACCAGAATTGGCTACGGATAATACAGCTGTAATAATAACAAAGTTCATAATGTCTGCTGCATATGGAATACCAGCTACATCAAATACAAGTACAAATGGACTTTCGACTAGATTAGCCTCTTGCCACGGGAGTAAACCTACAACAACTGATATGGCTAGGACGAAGAAGAATAGCGTTCGCCAAATGGTATTTTTGATTGCTTTTGGAATTGTTTTTTCAGGATTCTCACTTTCTCCTGAAGCGATTCCGATTAATTCTGTTCCTTGGAAAGAATAATTCACTGTAATCATCGTAAGAAGAACAGCCAATGCACCATTCGGAAATAATCCGCCATTTTCAGTGAAATTGTGAAGCATTGGAGCTGGTTTTCCGTTAAAGTCTAGTAGACCGAACATAACTGCACCACCGAGTACGATGAAAATAACGATGGTTGCGACTTTTACACTAGCGAACCAAAATTCTGCTTCTGCATATGCTTTTGCTGATAGAGCGTTTACAAGAAAGAGTGCTGCTGCAAATGTAACACACCAAATCCACGAAGAAACATCTGGAAACCAGCGTTTCATTAAAATACTTACAGTTGTTAACTCTACTCCAACTGTAACAGCCCAATTTAACCAATACATCCAACCGACAACAAAACCAAAACCAGGTGAAATAAATTTGCTTGCATAGCTTTGGAATGAACCTGCTTCTGGCATAGCAACAGATAATTCACCAAGACATAACATCGTTAAATACATAACAAATCCACCGACTAAAAATGCAAGAATAGCACCACCAGGGCCGGCGTTATGGACGATTTGACCAGATCCCATAAATAGGCCAGTTCCGATAACACCACCAAGTGCAATCATAAATAGGTGTCTACTTTTCATTGTACGTTTTAAATCTGTTTGTTCTACTTGTTGATTCATATGCCCCTCACCCCGTTATTTTTTATATGTGTTAACTGGTTTTCATTCTGAGTCTTTAATCATTAGTGGGGGATATGACACATACTCGGTTTATTTACTATGAAATGAATGGAGTATGTAAAAAACGAACTATGACTAAATACCCTAAGAATGTTTTTATTAACAAGGTGATATCTTCACTATGTTAATTATTTCGATTTTAGCAAAAAAATTCAGAAAAGTATATTGTTTTTTCTTTTTATTAAAAATAATTAGAATTTTATAACGATGTAGTTGTGAACAATAATTCACAGAATCTTTCTAGCAAACTAGTAAGAAGAAAGGTACAATGGTAAGAGGTATGTCTGTAAAATAATAATTAATGGAGTTTTGTTTAAAATGAAAAAGTTAAAATATCTTTTTGTTTTTGGAATTATATTTGCTGCAGCGTTTTTTATAGGGAAAGATAAGATTATACAAAAGGCACAAGTGCTACGCTTAGATTTTCTATCTGAAATGAAAGAAGCGGCTATGATTGAAAATGTTCCGTTTATAAAGCAGTTACCAGAATTACCTCGTGGATGTGAAGTGACAAGCTTAGCTATGTTGCTACAATATAAAGGTGTACAAGTAGATAAGATGCAACTTGCTAGTGAAATTCATCGAGTTCCATTTGAACAAAATGGTTTGCGCGGAAATCCTTATGAGGGGTTTGTTGGAAATATTTATACGAAAGCTGAACCAGGATATGGTGTATACAATAAACCAATCTTTAATTTAGCAGAAAAATATGTTTCTGAAAAAGTAATTAATTTAACAGATAGAGACGTGAAAGATCTATATAAAGTAATTAGTTCTGGTTCTCCAGTATGGGTTATTATTAATACAACGTTTCAGCCGCTAGCTGAAAGTAGTTTTGAAACATGGAATACAAGTTCTGGTGAAGTGAAAATTACATATTTTGAGCATAGTGTAGTAGTAGTTGGATACGATCAAAACTTTGTATATGTAAATGATCCACTAAAAAATAATCCACGTTTCGCTGTTCCACGAGCAGAGTTTGAGAAAGCGTGGGAGCAAATGGGGAAACAAGCAATTACTATTTTATAATAATGAAAAAGCCATCTTTTGATGGCTTTTTATTTTTAAGTAACCATGACAGAAAATTCAGAATATTCTTTTAAAAGTTAACAATTCACGTTATAATAACATTTAACTTGGTGAAGAAGGGGAGAAGAGAAATGGATGTTGCAAAAGAACTTGTTTTGTCAAAGGATCAGTTGGTTGAGTGGAGAAGGCATTTTCATAAGTATCCAGAGTTATCTTTTCAAGAAGAGAAAACATCGCAGTTTGTATTCGATATACTTCGGGAAATTCCATGTTTAGAAGTATCAAGACCTACTAAATATAGTGTAATGGCAAGGTTGATTGGAAAGCAGCCTGGTAAAATAGTTGCGGTTCGAGCTGACATGGATGCTCTTCCTATTCATGAAGAAAATGAGTTTGACTTTATTTCTACATATCCGGGTGTAATGCATGCATGTGGCCATGATGGACATATAGCGATATTACTTGGAGTTGTACATAAGTTAGTAGAAGCAAGAGAGAAGATTAAAGGGGAGATTCGTTTTCTATTCCAACATGCTGAAGAAAATTTTCCTGGTGGTGCAGAGGAAATGGTTGCAGCGGGTGTAATGGAAGGGGTCGATTATATTATTGGTGCTCACCTTTGGGCATCGTTAGAGGTTGGAAAAGTAGGTGTAATTTATGGTCCCGCAATGGCTGCTCCAGATGTTTTTAAAATTATAATAGAAGGAAAAGGTGGCCATGCTGGAATCCCTCATGAAACAGTTGATAGTATTTCAATCGGTACACAAGTGGTTTCGCAACTTCAGCAAATTGTATCTCGGCTCACGAATCCGTTAGATTCTCTTGTAGTATCTGTTACGCAATTTCACGCTGGGACAACTCATAATGTGATTCCAGAGCAAGCGGAGATTGAAGGGACAGTGCGGAGTTTAAGACATGAGTTGCGAGAAGAAACAGAGAAAAGAATTGAACAGATTGTAAAGCATGTGACGGAAGCTTACGGAGCGAAATATACGTTTTCGTATGAATATGGATATCGTCCAGTCGTAAATGATTATGAAGTTACAGAGATTATTGAGCAAACAGCATTACAGCTTTATGGAAGGGAACGAGTTACTCGTTTACAGCCGACGATGGCTGGAGAAGATTTTTCAGCGTTTTTACAAAAAGCACCAGGTACATTCTTTTTTATCGGTGCAGGAAATAAAGAGAAAGGAATTATATATCCTCATCATCACCCTCGTTTTACGATTGATGAAGATGCATTACCGATTGGTGTGCAAGTCTTTGTATCATCGATTATGAATTTCATAAGTAAAGGAGAATGAGATGAAGAAAATACACGTATTAGCGCTTATTCCAGTTTTTTGTTTAGTTGTTGGACCCGTATTTGCTAATTCAGTTACTCCTTACATATTAGGGATGCCATTTTTATTATTTTGGGTATTATTATCAGTGCTTATTACATCTTTTTGTATGGGGATTGTGTACGTATTTGATCCTGCTAATAAGGGGGATGTAAAATGACCGCATTACTTATCATTATTTTATTTTTGTTTCTCGCACTATTTTTAGGAATTCGGGCACAACACGGAAAAGATATGAATTTAGAGCAATGGTCAGTTGGAGGAAGAGGCTTTGGTACTATTTTTGTTTTTCTTCTTATGGCAGGTGAAATTTATACGACATTCACATTTTTAGGCGGGAGTGGATGGGCGTATAGTAAAGGAGCACCTACTTTTTATATTTTAGGTTATGGTGCGTTAGCTTATATTTTATCTTATTTTTTATTACCACCAGTTTGGAAGTATGCAAAAGAGCATAATCTAGTTTCACAGCCAGATTTTTTTGTGAAGAAATATAAGAGTCAGGCACTTGGCCTTATCGTTTCTATCATTGGGGTTATTTCGATTATCCCATACCTTGTTTTACAGTTAAAAGGATTAGGAATTATCGTTTCGGAAGCGTCTTATGGAAGGGTATCGCCAGTTATAGCAGTGTGGATTGGCGCAATTGTTATAACGATATATGTAATGGTTTCAGGTATACACGGCTCTGCTTGGACGGCCGCTTTGAAGGATATTATGATCCTATTTATCGTTATGTTTTTAGGTATATATTTACCGCACCATTATTACGGAGGATTTCAGCCGATGTTTGAAGCCGTAGAGGCAGCAAAACCAGGATTTTTATCTTTACCTGATGAAGGAATGAGCATTTCTTGGTTTGTTTCTACTATTGTATTAACAGCTCTCGGTTTCTATATGTGGCCCCATACATTCGCCTCTGCTTTCTCTGCAAAAAATGAAAAAGTATTTCGTAAAAATGCGGCCATTATGCCACTGTATTCTTTAGTTTTACTTTTCGTGTTCTTTGCAGGGTTTGCAGCTATCTTACAAGTTCCTGGATTAAAGGGAGGGGATGTAGACCTTTCGTTATTCCGTCTGGCTCTTCAAACTTTTGATCCTTGGTTTATTGGGATTATTGGTAGTGCCGGAGTTTTAACGGCATTAGTTCCAGGTTCTATGCTTGTCATGGCTGCTTCTACATTATTAGCGAAAAATATTTACCGAACAATGGTCCCATCTGCTTCGGATCGACAGGTGGCAAAAACAGCGAAATTATTTGTTCCTGTAGTAACGCTTGTAGCTGTTTTGTTTACTTTTAAAGGTGGAGAAACGATAGGAGCACTTCTTTTAATGGGATATAGTATAGTGACACAGCTTTTCCCTGCACTTGTATGTAGTCTGTTTCCACGTCAGGTTATTACGAAGCAAGGAGCGATTGCAGGGATGGGGATTGGGTTGTTAGTGGTTGCGTATATTACTTTATCGGGTTCAACTATAGCTACGATGTTTCCGAATTTCCCTCAATATATAAAAGATTTAAATGTAGGTATAGTCGCGTTGTTAATGAATATAATGGTGATGTTTATCGTTAGCGGGTTCACGAAAAATGTGTCTATAAAGACAGACAATATAATAGTAGAAAAGTAATTCTTATGCTAGAGCTATCTTTGAAAAGAGATAGCTCTTTTTTGTATATATTTTCTTCGATTAGCGGAATCTAACTAAAAACTTGTTGAAAAGGAAGTTAGGTGGGGGACTTGTTAGAGCTAAAAGGTAACTTATTTGAAGTTATGAAAAAAATTAGGGATGAGTTAGGTTCACCGAATGATTTAACAATTAGGGAAGTTGCCCTTGCTGGCAGTTTTACACGTTGTGCTGTTATTTTTCTGTGTGGGTTAACAGATAAGGATAATGTTTATAAATATGTAGTTCGTACACTTCAATATGAAGAAGTACAAAAAGAAGCAGCTATCGTTCAAACTTTATTGGATCGTTTTATTTCTATTGCAGAAGTTGGTAAGAAGACAACATTTCCGGATATTATAAATGCGATTTTAGCGGGAGATACAGTTATATTAATTGATAATATTCAAACTGCTATCGTGATTAATAGTAGAGCTTGGGAAAAAAGAAGTTTAGAACCGCCAGTAACAGAAGATTTAATACGTGGACCGAGGATAGGATTAAATGAAGATATTAACGTGAATAAAATGTTAATTCGCCGTAGTTTACGTGACCCAAAGCTGAGATTTCAATCTTATATTATGGGAAAGAGATCCCAAAAAGAAGTGACTTTAGTATATATAGAAGACATTATTAATCCTTACATTGTAAAAGAGCTAGATCGGCGTCTTCAATCCATAGTGACAGATGTCGTTTTTGAGACGGGTACAATTGAGCAATTAATTCAAGATAATAATTTGTCGCCGTTTCCGCAGTTTTTGAATACGGAAAGGCCTGATAATATTGTGGCCTCATTAGCGAAAGGAAAGGCAGCTATTTTGGTGGATGGATCCCCGTTTGCGCTTATAGCTCCGCTAGTATTTGTCGATATTTTTCAATCTGTGGAAGATCATTATGAGCGTTGGGTAATAGGAACTTTATTAAGAATTTTGCGGATGGGTTCTGGTATAGTGGCAATTTTAATGCCGGCGATGTATGTAGCGCTCGTCTCATATCACCAAGGACTTATTCCTTCTAAATTGGCTTATTCGATTGCTGGAGCAAGAGAAGGTGTTCCGTTTCCTGCCTATATTGAAACGTTAATGATGGCATTAACGATGGAGTTAATACGAGAAGCAGGAATTAGGTTGCCGAAACCGATGGGACAAACAATTGGGATTGTAGGTGGTCTTGTAATTGGAGAGGCAGCGGTGAATGCAGGAATTGTAAATCCGTTTTTAGTTATCATTATTGCGGTTACAGCTATTGCTACATTTTCACTTCCGGTGTATAGCATCACAATTACGTTTCGGATTTTACTTTTCGTCTTTGTATTAGCAGCAACGGCTTTTGGGTTGTATGGAATCATTCTAGCTCTTATTGCGCTTGCTGTTCATATTACAAATTTAACAAGTGTTGGTGTACCGTATACAACTCCAATTGCTCCTGCATTTTATAAAGATTGGAAAGAAGAGTTTATTCGCATGCCAAAATCAATGTTGAAAGAGAGACCGGAATATTTACAAACAAAAGATTCTACAGTACGTCCAAAGGAGCGAGAATAATTGAAACCATTTGAGTATGGCGATGAAGAAATTGGATCTCGGGAAATTGGGTTTGCGGTATCATCGACCATTATTGGTATAGGCGCATTATCTATGCCAAGGGATATTGCTAACCAAACATTATTTTCAGATGGTTGGATTATTTTGCTTTTGGGTGGATTAATATGTGCAGGTTTAGGTTGGTTTGTAACGAGGGTAGCTATTTTATTCCCGAAACAAAACTTTGTTCAATATACAAGTGCGCATTTGACGAAGCCTGTTGCGTACACGATTAGTAGCATTTTAGTATTAACGTTTGCTGCTTTGACAGCATATGAATCGCGAATGATTTCAATTATTTCCCAAACGTATTTGTTTAGTGATACACCAATACAACTACTGTCTTTCTTTTTCTTATTAGTTGTTATTTATGGAATAGCAGGATCTAGAGCAGCTTTATTAAGGTTAAATGTTCTATTTTTACCTATTGTTTTAATTGCGATAGTGCTTCTTTCTTTATTGAATATAAATTTAATGGAAATAAATAATTTACTACCAGCCTTTCAAACGAAAGTGAGTCAATATGCTGTTGGAGTTAAAAATTCTATTTTTACGTTTATTGGATTTGAAGTAGCTCTGTTTTATGCTGTGTTGCTGAATGATAAGGCGGCAAAAAAAGCACCAATGGCAGTTGCGAAAGCGGTAATGGTAAATGTGTTGTCGTACATTTTAATTTATGTAACTTGTATTAGTGTTTTTACGTATATGACAACTCGTGGATTGACGTACCCAACAATTGAATTAGGGAAAGAAATTGAAATTGGTGGAGGGTTTTTAGAAAGATTTGATGCAATTTTTTTTACAACTTGGATTATTACTATTTATAACACTACAGCAATGTATTATGATGTCGCATCATTATTATTTTGCGCTATGTTTCCGAAAGTGAAGAAACATATTTTCATTTTTGTAAGTGCCCCGATTATTTTTATGGTGAATATGATACCTAGTAGTTTAAATGCTTTATCAAATTATGGAACTTATTTAGCTTGGATAGATATGGGGTTTGTCGTGTTAGCACCTTTGTTAGTTTTTATTGTATATAAAATAAGAAGAAGGAATGGTAGAAATGAAACACCTTCTTAAAATTATAATGGTTATGGTTTTAGTTGGATCTATCAGTGGGTGTTCTGAGCTAGAAGAAATAGAAGAAAGAGGATTTGTAGTAGGTGCAGCCTATGATATCGTGAAAAAAAAGAAATCGAATCCGATTATGAAAGGGACGTATCAGATGGTGCTTCCCAGTAAGCTAGCGCAACAAGGGGGACAAGGTGGTGGAGATAGTGAAAATTATATTAATGTGAGTGCGAAAGCAGATAGTGTCTTTGAGCAAATCCGAATTATTGCTAAAAAAATTAGTCGAACATTATTTTTTCCGCATATACAAGTCATTATTTTTTCGGAAGAATTACTGGCGAATCCGTATGTTTTGCAAAATACGTTAGATGTATATATTCGCGATCATGAAATGAGGAGAAATATTCGTTTGTTTGTTTCGAAGAAGAATGCCGAATCTATTTTAAAACAGAGTGCAAAACCTGAAAATTTACCGGCGCAGTACATTGATATGTTAGCTGAACATCCTCCGAAAAATGCCCAAATGATTGAGGCTGCAAGAATTGGTGAGGTTCAGGAAAAGATGATTGCGAGCCGAAGCTTCGTATTACCTATTCTTGAATTAACAAAGCAAGGTGTACAAATGAACGGGGCAGCGTTGTTTCGTGGGAAGGATAATAAGTGTGTAGGTAGTTTGAATGGGGAAGAAACATTAGGAATGAATTATATAGTAGGTAAAAAAATTGGAGGTTTTTTTACTATCCGCAAAAAGAATCAACTTATTACATATGAAATTCATAAGTTGCGTCGGAAAATTAAAGTATCTACAACAAATGTTACAAAACCAAAGTTTAATATTCACTTATTTTTGGAAGGTACAATAGCTGAGTTACACTTTAGTGATCATAAAAAGGTCTTGAATGAAAAACGTTTAGAGAAGGATATTTCGAAGGAAATGGAGACGCGCATCCGAAAATCCGTTCAGCTTGTTCAAAAAAAATATAAGGTAGATGTATTAGAATTAGGGGAAGTGTATAAGCGGCATAATTATAAAGAGTGGAAAAAAATAAGTAAGAATTGGGATCAAGGTGAAAATTACTTTAGTGATGCTGAGGTTACTGTTCATGTTCATCCAACAATTGAACATACGGGTTCAGCTTTACCAAAAAGAGTAAAGTAAGGTGATGGAGGTTGTTTACTGGATTAGGGATTAGTTGCACAATATTAATGGCAGTTCTTCCGGGAGCTATATACTACATTCATAAAAAAATTACAACGTATGGAGCGCAGCCTTGGAATAATGATGTGCAAAAAAAGAAACCTGAATAATTTCAGGCTTCTTTCGCACAAAGCATATGTGAAGGGGGATACCTTCTATGTATGCTTTGTTTTTATACAAGCCCTAACCAATGTACCAATTGTGTAGAGAGGAATGTCACAACAATAGCGATAACGGTAGGGATTGCAAACGATAAGAATGTCCATTTTGCACTTTTTGTTTCTTTATATATGTTAACCAGTGTCGTTCCACATGGGAAATGAAGAAGTGAGAACAACATTGTGTTTAACGCCGTTAACCAAGTCCAACCATTTTCTAAGAATAGATTTTTAATTTGATTAAAATCATCTATTTCAGTTAAAGCTCCGGTTGATAAGTAAGACATTAATAAAATCGGGATAACAATTTCGTTCGCTGGTAGTCCAAGAATGAACGCAGCTAGAATAAATCCGTCAAGTCCTAACATTTTAGCGAATGGATCTAGGAAGTTTACAAAATACATAAGTAGGCTTGTGTCACCGATGAAAATATTAGCAAGTAACCAAGTTAATGCAGCCGCAGGAGCAGCTACAACAACAGCTCGTTTTAAAACATAGACGGATTTATCGAGTGTTGCACGCACAATTGTATTCCAAACCTTTGGCTTACGGTATGGTGGTAACTCGAGTGTGTAGTGAGTTGGAACGCCTTTTAAAGCTGTTTTTGATAGTACCCAAGAAACGGTTAATGTCATAACGATACCAATTACAACCATTCCAACTACAACTCCAGCAGTAACCAATGTTTGCATACTACCTGTATAACCGGCAGCCATAAATAATGAAGCCATTAAAATTAACATAGGCCAGCGACCGTTACAAGGAACGAAGTTGTTTGTTAAGATTGCAAGCATACGTTCACGTGGTGATTCAATAATACGTGTTGACATAATGGCTGCTGCATTACAACCAAAGCCCATTGCCATTGTTAAAGATTGTTTACCATGTGCACCAGAGCGTTTGAATAAGCGGTCCATATTAAACGCAACTCGTGGTAAGTATCCGTAGTTTTCTAATAGTGCAAACATAGGGAAAAAGATGGCCATAGGTGGTAACATAACGCTAATAACAGCACCGATACCACGGAATAAACCAAGTATTAAAATGCCATGTAGCCATTCAGGTGCATGTGCTGCTTGAAAACAAGATGTTAAATATCCTTCG
Organism: Bacillus cereus group sp. MYBK245-2; assembly: GCF_051916145.1. Lineage (NCBI taxonomy): Bacteria > Bacillati > Bacillota > Bacilli > Caryophanales > Bacillaceae > Bacillus > Bacillus cereus group sp. MYBK245-2. Next base: position 207,110 of record NZ_JBQAGB010000010.1, read on the forward strand.
GCCCATCCGAAGAACTCAGCAATCATATCAGATGGTACGTTAGCCCCTGCAATTGTAAGATAAAAAATGATAGATAAAATACCAAGCATAATTGGGAATCCCCAGATTGGAGATGTGAAAATTTTATCTAGTTTTTCAGAACGATACAATTTATCCGTATTTGTATATTGAACAGATTCTTTACATATGCTTGCAGATGTTCGGTAAATATCTCCGACAATATCATCTCGTATATCCTCTTTTGATAGTGCTTGTGCATGTTGAATAATATAGTCTAATGGAAGAGCTTTACTGGCTGAGTGAGATTCCATTCATTACGACCTCCCTTACAAGTGGTTCATTATGGTGTTTTTGAAGTGTAGTTAAGAAATTTTTATCTCCATCTAATATACGTAACGCAATCCAGCGTGCTGGATACGTATCACCGAACACTTTATAAATTTGTGGTTCTAATTCCTGAATCATATTCTCGATTTTTTCGCTGTAAGAAATTTTAATTGGTGTTGGAATTAGCTTTTTATTTGCTACTTTGGCAATAACATTTAGTAAATGACCGATGCCTACTCGGTTACGAGCGGAAATTTTAACTACAGGTACACCGAGTGATTTTGCTAATTTCTTTTCATCAATAACGATGCCTTTTTTCTCAGCTTCATCAATTAAGTTAATACAGATGACTACGTTGCTCGTCATTTCCATCACTTGGAGTGCTAAATTTAAATTTCGCTCCATAGCAGTTGCATCGACAACAACTACAGTTACTTCTGGTTTTTCAAATATAATATAATCCCTTGCTACTTCTTCATCTGCAGAATTTGAATATAGTGAGTAAGTTCCAGGTAAATCTATTAATGTATATTTACTACCGTTATGTTCATATTCCCCTTCAGCTTTTAAAACAGTTTTTCCTGTCCAGTTTCCAGTATGTTGTTTTAAGCCTGTTAAAGTATTAAATAATGTACTTTTCCCGGTATTCGGGTTGCCGGCTAAAGCAATGCGATGTTTGCTCATCTGAAATCATCTCCTATTAATATCCCGAAAATAAGGGAGCTTTCTTCCTTACGTAGTGCAATAGTGGTGTTGCTTACTTGATAAGCGACCGGATCTCCAAGTGGACTGCGTTGTAATACTTTAATTGTTGCCCCAGGGATAAATCCTAAATCTAATAAACGTCGTTTCATAGTTCCTTCTAATTGTATCTTCTCAATTTGTACAAACTCTCCTGTCTTAAATTCGGAAAGTGGTTTTATATTAGCCGATACCATAAAAGTTACCTCATCTCTATATTGTTAGTTTAAGTTTAAAAAGTTTCCTTAGGTAAACTTTTTGTTAGTAATATAGTAGACTACATTGGATGATGCTGTCAATTGGTACTTTAAAAATATTCATTTATTTTTAGAATTGTTCCAATTTATTTAGTTGTACTAAAAAATATTACTGAAATTCTGTGTAATGTGCATAAATTAGGCGTGTAAAAGTAACAAAATACAGCGGAATTGTAAATGTAACTTTAACTAAAAGGGAAAAAGAGCGAAAAACATTTACATTTAATTTACATTGTTAAGAGTAAATTTACATTACAGCTTAATTAGTGTGGATTTTGTTGGGTTCTTTAACTATAAATGTTGGGATTCCTAGTTTTTAAGGATTATTATCGTCATTTACTTAAAATTAAAAATTGCTTAACACTCACATAATATTATTGTCCTACAATGAATTTGTGTTCGAAAGAAGTAGATAAATGTGAAAAGTGATAATCCAAATGGGGGTACAAGACATGGTCATGAAAAAGGGTATTAAATTTTCTTTAGCAGCTTTAGTGGTAGCGGGTTCATTAGTGGGATGTGGAAAAGCAGAAGAGACATCAGGTAAAGATGCTAAAGGAAGCGATAATGCAAAACAAGAATTGTCAGGTACGATAGCAGCTGCAGGCTCTACAGCACTTCAACCTCTTGCAGAGGAAGCTGGAAAGAAATTTATGGAGAAAAATTCAAACGTTTCTATTCAAGTGCAAGGTGGCGGTAGTGGAACTGGAATTAACCAAGTAGCTTCTGGTGCGGTCCAAATTGGTAACTCAGATGTTCCATCTGCAGATAAAATAAAAGATGCTGATAAGGCGAAAGAATTAGTAGATAACAAGGTGGCGGGTATTGCATTCGCACTTGTCGTAAATAAAGATGTAAAAGTTGATAACTTAACAGTACAACAAGTACAAGATATCTTCACTGGAAAAGTAACAAACTGGAAAGAGGTAGGCGGGAAAGATGAAAAAATCAACGTAATTAACCGTCCAGCTTCTTCTGGTACACGTGCTACATTTGAAAAAACAATTATGAAAGATGCGAAAATTAATGACGGAACTGGTACTACACAAGATTCTAACGGTGCAGTAGAGCAAGCGATTAATTCTACTCCAGGTTCAGTAAGTTATTTAGCAATGTCTTACATGGTTGGCGAGAAAAAAGGTGCGCTACAAACAGTGAAAATTGATGGTGCTGAACCAAAAGTTGAAAACATTGCGTCTGGTAAATATCCATTCTGGTCTTACGAGTACATGGTCACGAAAGGTGAAGCGAAAGAAGCAACAAAAGCTTACATTGACTATGTAAAAGGTAAAGATTTTGAAAAGCAAGTAGAAGATATGGGTTATATTCCAATGTCTAAATTAAATAAGTAATAAAATTTATGGGGCTGGCTGCAAGGCCGGTCCTGTTCATTTCAATTTATGAAGTGGGGTCTGTCCTGTGATGAAGGGGAAAAAACAAATTAATTACGTGAAAAGTGAATATATAGGAAGATCACTTGTTACGTTTTGTGGTATTTTTATTGTTTTAGTTACATTAGCTATTATTGCGTTTATTTGCGGTAAAGGAATTCAATCTTTTACGCAAAGTGGTATCTCGTTTACTGAGATGTTAACATCGACAAAATGGAGTCCAAATGCTGATGAGGGAACTTTCGGGGCTGTAATTTTCATTGTAGGTTCAACGGTGGTTTCGTTAGGTGCGGTTATTATTAGTGCACCAATTGCTATAGCTCTTGCTATATTCATGAATTTAATTTCGCCGAAGTTTGGAAATAAAGTATTGAAGCCTGTTTTAGAATTATTAGTTGGTATTCCTTCGGTTGTATACGGATTATTAGGGGTTACAATTTTAGTACCGCTATTACGTGATTCGTTTGGGGGAGTAGGGTTTAGTTTAATTGCAGGTATTATTGTCCTGAGTATTATGATTTTACCTACTATTGCTAGTATCGCTTCTGATGCAATACGCTCTGTTCCATTTGATTATTTAGAAGCTTCTTATGGTTTAGGATCAACGAAATGGCAAGCGATTAGCCGAGTAATTGTTCCTGCTGCGAAAAAAGGGATTTTAACAGGTGTTGTTTTAGGTTTAGCGCGTGCTTTTGGTGAAGCGTTAGCGGTTCAAATGGTAATTGGGAATACGGTTAAATTACCAGAAGGAATATATAGTCCGACAGCAACGTTAACTGGTATTTTGACAATGGATATGACAAATACATTAAACGGAACTGCTTGGAACAATGCGCTATGGACTTTAGCAATGATTTTACTTGTTATTTCATTCCTGTTTATTTTAGTTATTCGAGCAATTGGGCAAAGAGGTGAGCGATAATAATGAATGCAAGGACGGTAAATAAAGTTTGGACAGGTATCTTTTATGCGGTTGCGGCTTTAGTCGTAGCTTTACTAGTGTTCTTAGTATTTGAGATTTTACAAAAGGGATGGGGTTTTTGGGATCCTAATTTCCTGTTTGGAGAACCAAGCAATACAAGAGCTGGTGGTGGGATTGGTCCGCAGTTATTCAATTCATTCTATATGCTTGTTATAACGCTTATTATATCTATTCCACTTGGATTAGGCGCTGGAATATATTTAGCAGAGTATGCAAAACAAGGACGTTTTTTAAACTTTGTTCGTTTATGTATCGAGACAATGGCATCTTTACCTTCTATTGTTGTTGGTTTATTCGGTTTGTTAGTGTTCGTTACAATGACAGGATGGGGATACACAGTAATGGGTGGTGCCCTTGCTTTAACGATTTTAAACTTGCCAGGTTTAACACGTGTTTGTGAAAATGCGATTTCAGAAGTTCCTGCTAATGTGAAAGAGGCGAGCCTTGGGTTAGGTGCAACAAAGTGGCAAACGATCACTCGTATTATTATCCCGTCGTCATTACCGCAAATTATTACAGGTGTTATTTTAGCGGCAGGTCGTATATTTGGTGAAGCAGCAGCATTAATTTACACAGCGGGTTTAACATCTCCAATTTTAAATTCAGCAGCGGACTTCTCAAGTCCTGCTCATCCTTTAAATCCATTTAGACCAGCTGAAACGTTAGCGGTTCACATTTGGAAGTTAAATTCTGAAGGGATTATCCCAGATGCGAAGTTAATTGCGACAAAATCTGCAGCTGTATTAATTATTATGGTATTACTATTCAATGTTATTTCACGATTAGTAGCATCTATATTGCACAAACGTTTTACAGGAGCGAAAAGAAAAAGTAAAACGACGAAGAAGGTAAAAGCAGCATAAATGATAAAGAGGAACTCTCTATTTATAAGTAGGGAGTTCCTTTTGTGTTTTAGTATAGAAGGAATGGAAGTAACGGGAATTGAATTATATAGATGAACAGGTGCAAATGAAGGGGTGGAGGAATTGTTTTTTCTGCAAATGTCAGGATTTCCTGGATCGGGAAAATCGACAGTTTCTAAGTATATAGCGAAGTTAACAGGTGCTGTAATTGTAGATCATGACGTTTTGAAATCGGCATTGTTACAATCGTTAGAAATGAAAGGGATTGAATCGACGGTTGTTGGAGGAGTATCATACGATGTTGAATGGGCATTGATTGATTCTTATTTAGAACAAGGGCATAGTGTGATATTGGATAGTCCATGTTTGTATGAAGGGATGGTTGAAAAGGGAATAAAACTGTCTAATAAACATGGTATAAAATATAAATATATCGAATGTTATCTTAATGATATGGAAGAGATTAATAATAGGCTGCAAACACGTAAGCGTATGGTCAGTCAGGTTGGACGAGTGGATTCCGAAGTAGCTTTTAAAAAGTGGTTAGATGGTAGTAAAAGACCTTTATATAGTGAATATCTTATTGTGGATTCTAGTGAACCGCTAGAGCGGTATGTGGAAAAAATGATGGATTATATGAGCAGGTAGAGAAAAAGCGTTATCTTCATTCATGAAGATAACGCTTTTCTTTTAAATATCAGGTGTTTCTGTAGAAGTGTTTATTTTTCTACGAGAGCGCCTTTTTCTCCCGATTTTATCTAATAGTTCATACATAACTGGAACGACTACTAATGTAAGAACAGTTGAGACTGCCAAACCACCGATAACAACAACGGCTAGGCTTTTTGATACCATACTTCCTGCTTGTGATTGGCCAAATAGGAGTGGGAGCATAGCAACAATTGTTGTAATAGCTGTCATAATAATGGGACGTAATCTAGTGGAACCTGCTTCGAGTAAGGCTTCTCGCGTTTCCATACCATGTTCCCGGTTTTGTTGTACTCTTTCTATTAATACGATAGCGTTTGTAACGACAATCCCGATTAACATTAATGCACCGATCAAGGAATTTACATCAACTGGTGTTCCTGAAATGATTAATCCTAAAATACCGCCGACAGCAGCTAATGGCAAGGAGAACAAGATTGCAAAAGGAGCACGTGCCTGCCCGAAGGTAATGACCATAATTAAATATACAATCCCAATTGCAATCCCCATAATCTTGAATAAATCTGTGAAGTTCTCTTGCATAGATTCAGTGGCGCCTGCGATATTTACTTTTGCTCCGCTAGGTAAATCTAGGCCGGCTATCGCTTTGTTCACTTCAGTGCTTACCTTGCTTAAATCTTCATTTGAAGCTTCTGCGGTAATTTGAATGGTTTCTTTTCCATCTTTATGGAAAACTTCTGTTTGAAGTTGCTTTTCTGAAATAGTTGCAATGTCTTTTAAAGGAATTGGTCCATTAATAGGTGATAGTATGTTTGTGTTTAAAATGTCTTCTTGTTTAGTAATACTTTCTTTTTTATGTTCTATCATAATAGTAGTTTTTTCGTTATTGATTGAAAGTTCACCAATAGGTGATTTCTTCATAAGGAATGCCACTTGTTGAGCTGCTAATTCTGGTGTTAATCCTAGTTGTTCGGCCTTTGTTTGATCAACATGGATTTGCCATTCTTTCTTAGAGTCATCTAAATTCGTTTTTACTTTAGAAAGATCATCCATATCCTTTAGTTTTGTTTCGACGATAGTAGCAGCCTCTTTTAAATTCGTTTCGTTAGTGGCTGTTACGTTGAATTGCAAATTATTGCCGCTGCCAGAGCTTGAATAACTCATTTTTATATAATCAAGTTCCGCGGGTTCAAAAGTTTTATGTTCTTTCTTTAACTCTTTAATATACTGATCAATATCAGAACCTTTTTTAAAGACTACCAATATACTTGCGAGATTATTTTTCGTCGTTTGCCCCCATTGTGCATCTTCTGCGCTAGATCCCATTCGTAAAATAACATCCGTTACATCTGAATTAGAAAGTAGCTTCTTTTCGAAATCAAAAGCTTTTTGTTTTTGTGTTTCAGGAGCGTAATCAGCCGGAAAAGTCATGTTAATAGATAACATTGTGTCGTCTTCAGATTTTATATTCGCTTTCGGTAGTAATATATAGGCGGCGATCGATCCTGCGAATAATAAAAAAGAAGTAAGTAGAATAATGAATTTATGCGAAAGAGCCCACTTTAATGTAGCGACATATCGTGGTGAAGAACTTGGTTTTTTATGTTTTGTTTTTTTGAGTAGTAAAAAAGCCATAAGTGGAACAACTGTTAGTGCAACGATTAAGGATGATAGTATAGAATATACGACTGCTAATACCATAGGTAACATTAATTTTCCGATTACTCCTGATACGAGACCAATAGGTAAAAAAACAGCGACCGTTGTTAAAGTAGAAGAAGTAATTGCGACGGCGACCTCTTTCGTTGCATCGAGAATAATATCTTTAGAGAAAGATTCTTTTTGTAAACGTCGGAAAATATTCTCAATGACAACGATGCTATCATCGACGAGACGTCCAACTGCAACGGCTAAACCACCAAGTGTTAGAGTGTTAAGTGTGATGTTAGATTGGTGTAGTAAAAAGAGTGTTAATAAAATAGATAATGGAATACTGACAACAGCAATGAGTGTCGTTCGGAAGTTGCGTAAAAAGATTAAGATAATTAGAGTTGCAGCAATTGCTCCAAGGATTACTTCTTTTCCCATACTAGTAACAGCATTTTCAACTTGTTCATGAGTTGACGCTAAAAGTTTAATAGAAAATTGATCTTTATATTGTTTACTTATATCTTTAATTTTTTTATCGATTTCTTTTCCGATTGCAACTGCATTTTTACTTGGCTCTTTCATGATGATTAATCCAGTGCCTTCTTCGCCATTTATATGTGAGATTGTATCGTAGTGTTGTTTAAGTTCAATTTGAGCAACATCTTGCAATTTTACTTGAGGTGCAACGGTGATGTTTTTAATGTCATCTATATTTTTTATATCTCCGATGACACGAAGGTTATATTCTTCTTTATTAACGGTAACAGCTCCAGCTGGAGTGGAAGTTTCTTTTCCTTGTAAAACTTTTAATATTTGTTCCGGTGTTACGTTTTTATCTTTTAATTGGTTTGGATCTAGTATAATAGATAATTCAGAAGTTGATTTTCCGAAAAACATAACGTTGGCAACACCATCAATGCTTTCGAGTTGTGGTACGATTTCTTTTTCGATTTGTTTTTCATCTGCTTTTGAAAATCCGTTTTGCTTTTGGATTGCAATTTGAGCGAGTGGAATCATAGAAGTATTTAATTGGCTAACTATCGGTTTTGTTGCATCTTTAGGTAATTTAATTGTAGTAAGGGCCTTCTCAACTTCACGTGTGGCATCTTTCATATTTGCTTTGGATGTATACGCGATATCGATGCGTGATAATCCTTCGTGAGTAGAAGAGGTGATGTTGTCAATGTGTTCTAAGTTGCGAAATTGTTTTTCAAGGGGAGCGGTTACTTCTTTTGTCATTGCTTCGGCGTCGAGTCCTGGAGATAAGGTTGTAACGGTGACTGCGGGATTATCGATACTAGGTAAAAATTCCATAGGTAATTTAGAGCCGGAATAAACACCGAGTATGGAAATGAGAAAAACCATGATGATAACAGCGGCGCGGTTTTTTAATGAAAACTTCGTTAACCTATCCATAAAGTAATTCCTCCATTGGCTTATTTGTAGTTGAGTACGTCTTTTCTTACTATATAACAAAAAATGGATATTTTTCATTAATTAAATGTAAAAAAATTCTAACAATAATCTTAAGTTGATGTTTCGTTGGAATTTTGTTATCTATCCCGCCGTTGGTCGGGCGATAAAATTCTCACCTCGAATTCGGTTGGGGTGGAGCTATCTGCCAACAACTGGTTCTTTCAATTAGTAATGATTTGTGTGGAGGGACAAAAAATCAACATGTTCGCATTATTAGGAAGTGGCGAAGCTATTTTCTTTTTAAATGTGGACTTTAATGTAGAAGAGAATGAAAAGGTGGGAGGGATTATGAAAGACAGTTTGGTTAATTAGAGTGTATTGGTATACAATCAAAATACTTATTTTCAGTAGAGAGAATAAAAGGTTTTACTATAGAAGAAAGTAGGATAGATAATTTTTTTGTTTTTTTTATAAAAAACACTTGTTATTTAAAAACCATGATGGTATATTAATAAACGTCGCTGATGCGGAAACGTAGAAAACGACAAAAAAGAAATTTTAAAACTTAGTTGACATCGAAAAATGAAGATGTTAATATGATGAAGTCGCTTCTGAAGCGATGGACAAGTTCTTTGAAAACTGAACGAAACAAACAACGTGAAACGTCAATTTTTATTTTAGATGCTAGACAAACTAACTTTATTGGAGAGTTTGATCCTGGCTCAGGATGAACGCTGGCGGCGTGCCTAATACATGCAAGTCGAGCGAATGGATTAAGAGCTTGCTCTTAT
>NZ_JBQAGB010000011.1:0-187642 GCF_051916145.1 Bacillus cereus group sp. MYBK245-2
TTCTACAACTGATTGTTCTTCTTCAATCGCTGCTTCTTCCACAACTGGTTGTTCTTCTTCAATCGCTGCTTCTTCTACAACTGATTGTTCTTCTTCAATCGCTGCTTCTTCTACAACTGATTGTTCTTCTTCAATCGTTGCTTCTTCTACAACTGATTGTTCTTCTTCAATCGCTGCTTCTTCTACAACTGATTGTTCTTCTTCAATCGTTGCTTCTTCTGCAATTAAAACGTCCGCAAAGCTTTGAACATCTTTTTTCGTTTGTTCATCAGCTTCAGCAACATGTATGAATTCATTCTTTTGTTCAATTGCTTCATTTAACACCATTTCTTGCTGCGTTTCCTCAAGTACTACAGGTTCGGCTTCTTCTGACTCTTCTGTTTCTGCAATTACTTCCATTTCTTCTGATTCTTCTGCTTCCGCAATTACTTCCACTTCTTCTGTTTCTGTAATTACGTCTACCTCTTCAAATTCTTCTGGTATTTCCACAATGATTGTTTCTTCAAGCTTTTCTTCTGCTTTGACAATCACTGATTCTTCTGGAGCTTGCTTTTCTACTTCAATAGTAGGTTGTTCTATTTCTGTATTACGTTTCATTTCTTCTGATAATATTGTATCCTCGTGCTCTACTTTAGAAGCTAATGATTCTGTTTGTAGAACATTTTCTACCACTACATCTTTTTCTTGCTTCGCATCTTCCATACGCTCAGCAATTGTTTCATGAAGTAATTCAGCCGCTGGAACTTCCTGCGGTGCACTCATTTCTTGAGCCACTTCTTTTTCTTCTACTATAGGCTCTTGGCGTTCGATTTCATAACCGTTTTTCTCTAGCCATTGATCGACAACTGACTTTTCTTCCTTTTTACTCTGTTGATCTTGCTCATCAACTCTTTCATGACTGGAAGAAGTCGGTGCTTGCCCTTCTGAGAAATGAGATAATGTATATCCTTTTTTCTCTAGCCATGCATCAACGACTGATTTGCCCTCTACAGATATTTCAAGGTCTTCTCTTTCCTTTACTTCCTCCTGCTTTTCTTCCTTTTTCTCTACTGAAGGACGATTATATCCGTAAATTGGCGAAATCATTTCTGTTGGACGAAATGGTCTACGGTTACTTTCTTGCGCTGGTGTAGATGCTTTCTTTACGACAGGCTCTCGCTCCGGTTCATATTGTATTTCCGGCTCTTCATATGTAGAAACTACTTTCTCCACATGCTGTCGTCTGCTTCTTTCCACTTTGATTCCTCTTTGAATAGGCTGATTTTCATACGTTACAGCTTGAACAGGTTGTTCTTCAAAACGCCCTGTTTCTATAACATCCTCTTCATCGAACCCATTATCCGGTATTAATGGAAAACGGCATTTACCTGCATTCCTACTTGCCATTTGTGCTTCTCTTGCTTCGGTGTAGTGGTTTACACGAGGAATTTTCGGCTGACTTTCAACTTGCTTTTGTACTTCTTTATTCATCGCTGTTTGTTCTTCCTCTTTGTTAAACAGCTTTTTCATCCAATCTAACATGCTTACCACTCTTTCTACTAAATAGTAACATCCTTTATTGTATCAGCATTCGGCAAAAAGTGCAGGTAAAATTAAGCATGTCATATTTATCCATAATATTCTAATTTACGAGTGTTTTCATATAGAAAAACGCAGTCTTACATGTAAGACTGCGTTTAAGCTTTACTCTTCCGATATTCATCTACACTATCCGTTACACTTTGCACCGGTCTCAAAGTTTTTTATAATTGTTTTATAATCTCATCCATATTTCCAATATAAACTGGCTGCCATTTTTCTGTACCACGTTCTGCAGTATAAACCGGATAAGCGTCATCATCTATATTTACGAAAACTGGATCGCCCATATCCGTTTCATATCCAATTGTAATCCATCCTTCTTGCCACTTTCCGTTTTCTTCACTAATTAATGAATTTTTATGTTTATCATATCGATAACCGATTTGTCCTTTTTCTAATTCATTTTCACTAAACAAATAGATTTCATAAGAACCTAACTCGATATCTTGCTGTTTTGAAGTTTCAATTCGTTTCAGAAGTTCTGCGATTTTTGGTTGTTGTTTCATGCGTCTATCCCCTTCTATTTTTCTAAATTTTAACTATTTTGTTTATAAAACACAATATAGATTTTAAGAAAAAAGGTGACATCCTTATGAATATGAACGATTTTCTACATATATCTATCACAACTCACAATATATCAAAGATTCAATAGAAAAGAGAGGCTGCCCAAAAGGACAACCTCTCTTTTCTTATACCAATTAAAATTTAAACTCTTGTCCAACTTCAAAGCTATCTTCTAATACAAGAATACCTTTTTCTTGTGGAGCATCTGGAAGCTCTAATTCACGTGCTGAACAAATCATTCCAGCAGAAGGAACTCCGCGAAGCTCAGCTGGCTTGATTAACATACCGCTTGGCATTACAGCGCCGATTTTTGCAACGACAACTTTTTGTCCTGCATCAACGTTTGGTGCACCACATACGATTTGTAATGTTTCTGTACCGATTTCTACTTTACAGATGTTTAACTTATCAGCATTTGGATGCTTTTCTTTTTCAGCTACATAGCCTACAACAAATTTTGGAGAAAGATCTGCTTCTACTGTTTCTTCAAAGCCGTTCTTCGCTAAAATTTCGTTGATTTTTTCTACAAGCTCTTTCGTTAATGTAAGGTTACCTGTTTCTTTTACTTCTAAGTAAGAAGATGCATGAAAGATGTTGAATCCTGCTGTTTCGTTGCTTTCACGGTCATATACGCGTGCAACATCTCCTTTGCGATCAAAAGTACGGTTCTCTAAAGTAATATCTTGTAAGGCAACAATTAGAGTGTCACCAATTCCTTCAAGGTTGTAAAAAACGTTCACTTCGTTCATCCTTTCTCTTTTCCATCTGTCTTCTTCCGATTCTTCGCTAAAATAAAGATTGGTTCAAAGTCCCCATCTTCATATACGAATGAAAGTGATGTAATCGGAACATGCCCTTCGGCAAAAAATTTCATTGTCATTTGTGCAATAATATCATAACCGATTTCGTTGACGATATCAGCAATAATTAATACATCTTGGTGAGGAACAGCAACAACCATGTCACCAGAAATCTTTTCACGCATCGATTGTAGTAACGATTCGTTTAAAATACGAGTCGCATCATACCCATCATTTGTGTTTAAAAAGTAGAATGTATTACCTGCTACTGTGTCTTGTTTAAATTCATAACCTAATGAGCGAGCGTTGAATAATGCCATTTCACGTACTTGTTGCTCTGTCAGCCCTAATTTTTGTAATAAACGCTCGTCAATGAGACGATATGTTTTATTCGAATCTAGCGCATAGTAAATACGTGTTTCCGCCGTATGATCCGTCATAATGAACGGATTTCCTTCTTCTGCTTGTTTCGGGAAAGAAGTAGAGCGAATAACAGGTAAAATTTTCGCCGCGCTATTTTCTTCCTTATGCATCGCAATTAACGCCTCTTGTACGTAATAGGCAACCTCTTCAATCGCCTTTTCTTTATTCACTTCCCATTTTGCTACAACTCCTGGAAGCGATACGTTAATACCTTTTTTTGAGTCTTTCTGTTCTATACGTAGAACTTCTTTCTCACTATCATACTGAAAGTCCCATTCCGGGCGAGATAATCTCTTCATTAACTCGTCTTTCATCTTTTTACTTGTCATCTTCATCTCTTTTTCCTCCCTTCCAAAAAAATAACCTCCCCCGCGAAGGTAGAGGTTGTTTTACAATTCAATTGGCAAATTGCCTTATTTTAAACCTTCAATGAACTCTTCGATTTGTTCTTGTGTTTTACGATCTTTGTTTACATAGCGACCTGTTTCTTCACCTTTATTGTACGCTACAAAGCTCGGAATGCCAAATACGTCTAATTTTACGCATAGATCAATAAACTCATCACGATCTACATAGTAAAATGAGAAATCACTATATTTCTCTTCTACTTCTGGCATAAATGGATCTACGAAGCGGCAGTCTGGACACCATTCTGCTGAGAACATAAAGATTACATTCTCTTCATTTTTTAACTCTTGGAATTGCTCCATGCTTTCTAATGATTTCATCTATATTTCCTCCTCTAACGAGTGCATTTTTTCATGTTATAATCTTTCTTTTATACTACCATACATCGCGCACGGTGCAAGGTTTATGCTTGCTTTTCATCATACTTATATTGCCCAACAAGTAACTTAACAACGTGTACAAATAATTCCGTACGGTCCACATAATCATCCGTAAAAATACCAATCGCACCTTCATGACTACGAATATCTTTTCTCTGTACAAACTCTTCCATCACTTCACTTAACTCCTTACCACCTTCAAGAGGTGCTAAAAAATCATCTGGTAACGTAATACGTGCCCCGCCGGCAACGAATGTTTTACCATCACTTGTTGCTAGCGCGCCCCAATTACACATAAATAAACCGTGCTCTGTTTTCATTACGCCGCCTTCTAGTCCAATGCCAATTTGAGCTTCCCCTTCCTCTAGTGCTCGCTTCGCTCTATTGATCGCTCCTTGCATCGTCTCTTCATCTGAAAATGGCTGGTTTGCTACCCCTGAAGGAACAGAAAGAGATGTAATTGTAGCACCTTTCCAAACCTTCTCCACAGCTCCAACCTTCGTTTTATTCTTAGATCCAACTACTACTTTCATTTCATTCACCTCTATAAAAATTTATCATTTTCCCTTACTCAAATTGTTCTTTATACACGAATGCACGGCCACCACACATCGCTTGTTTGTCTCTTCACTCTAAAAAAGAAGAGTTTTTCTCACAACATTGCGGACCTCGAACCCAAAAGCAACCTTACTCTCACTTCCTACCCGGGGTTTTAATCCCCCGTGCAAGAATCAATTAAGCACTAACCGCTACCATACATCGCTCGAGCATCTATTCAACCTAAAAAAAGAAGGGTTTTTCGCCCTTCTTCTCTACGCGTTATTCTTAATTGTCTCTAACGTCGTTTTATCCGTTGCTCTTACAAGCTTCGTAATTAGCTCTTTTGCTGCCGCATAATCATCCACATGTAAAATAGAAGCATGTGTATGAATGTAACGTGCGCAAACACCAATTACTGCTGATGGGATACCTGAGTTACTTGTATGTACACGGCCCGCATCTGTACCACCTTGCGAAATAAAGTATTGGTACGGAATGTTATGTGTTTCTGCTGTATCTAAAATGAATTCGCGCATTCCTCTATGCGTTACCATCGTACGGTCATAGATACGAAGAAGAGCACCTTTTCCTAATTGACCGAACTGTGTTTTATCACCAGATGCATCGTTAGCTGGGCTTGCATCAAGCGCATAGAAAATGTCTGGTTGAATCATATTTGCAGCAGTTTGTGCACCGCGAAGACCAACTTCTTCTTGTACAGTCGCACCAGAGTATAATGTGTTTGGTAATGTTTCGTCTTTTAATTCTTTTAATAATTCGATTGCAAGGCCACATCCGTAACGGTTGTCCCAAGCTTTCGCCATAATTTTCTTTTCGTTTGCCATCGGCGTAAACGGGCAGATTGGCACGATTTGTTGTCCTGGTTTTACACCAATCTCAATCGCATCTTCATAGCTATCTGCGCCTATATCAATTAACATATTTTTTATATCCATCGGTTTTGCACGTTGCGCGTCACTTAATAAATGAGGAGGAATAGAACCAACAACCCCAATAACAGGGCCATTCTTCGTCATAACTTGAACGCGCTGAGCTAATAGTACTTGGCTCCACCAGCCGCCTAAAGGTTGAAAACGAAGCATTCCGTTTTTCGTAATTTGCGTAACCATGAAACCTACTTCATCCATATGACCTGCTACAAGAACACGCGGGCCAGTTTCATCCCCTTTTTTCAGACCAAATACGCTACCTAAACCGTCTTGTACAATTTCATCTGCATATTTGCTTAATTCTTGCTTCATAAAACGGCGTACATCATGTTCGAAACCTGATGCACCTTGTAATTCTGTTAACGTACGAAATAATTGTAATGTCTCTTTATTCACGAAGTCCCCTTCTTTCAAACCTTAGTAGAATACCTCTTTTATTGTAACGAAATTTTCGAAATGTTTCTAGTTTCTTCTTTTTTAGCTGTATTTGCTTTATAATTATTATCGGTACACTATTTTTATTTTATAGAATTGAGGTGAATATATGAGCTGGAAAGGTTTAGTAGCAGGTCTTGGCGTTGGTTTCGCAGCTGGTTATCTTGTTGCAAACAAAGTACAAGAACAATCCCATATTTCTTCAGAAAAAGCATTGAAAATGGTAAAACAAGCATTAAGTCATAAAGGTGAAATTACTGGCTCTTGGGTACATATGGTTCCAGAGACATTTGAAAAATATGATGTCGCGTATGAAGTGTATCGCGGCGGTCTTACAACGATGTTAAATGATATACAAGAACGATTTGAATTTTTAGTTGATGCTAAAACAGGTACTGTTTTAGAGGTTATAGCAGCATAAACAGGAGGGTTCCCATTAGGTGAACCTCTTATTTTTTAATCGTGGATAGTAATTGAAATTATATCGGCGATTTTTCGAATATATCGACTGCAACTCCAAATATATCAGCGATTTTTCAAATATATCGACCGTAACTCAAATTATATCAGCGATTTTTCAAATATATCGACTTACCAACAAAAAAACGACAACAAAAAGGAGACTGCTCCAACAGACTGCTGGAACACCCTCCCATTTTTATGCTTCTATACCCGTTTTCCGTTCTATTTTTTCTACGATATGACCTTCCTCATTCCACTTTACTGCGCGATAATACGCGTCATGATAAAAAGTGAACCAAGCATCGTTTTCAGCGCCATACTTCATCCACTTTTGCTTATTTTCAATGGATGTCATCGGATAATCATCATAAGCCATTACCCATAATACATTTTGATGGGCGTGCGTCGGCAATAAGTCTGCTAAATGCAGCATTGTTTCTCCTTTGCTTTCTAAAGCGATAACTGCATGTCCATCACTATGACCGCCTGTATGTGCCATTTTTATTTCATCTGTAATTTCTATTTCTTGCTGAAACGTAATAACTTGGTCTACAATCGGCTCCCAATTTTCCTTCCAATATGTATTACGGGATCTAATATTTGGGTTCCTCATTTCATTCCACTCTGTTTCGCTTACGTAAACTTTCGCATTCGGAAAAGCTGGCACAAGGTGATCCCCTTCCCATTTTGTTAAGCCGGATGCATGATCAAAATGAAGATGCGTCATTAAAACGCAGTGGATATCCTCAGGCTTTAATCCTAGTTTTTCTAATGACTCATAAACCGATGATTCTTCTGTTACACCTTGGTTTCGCTTCATTTTCTCACTCAATTTACCGTTTCCTATTCCGGAATCAATGAGCATGTTGCCATCTTTCGTTTGTAAAAGTAACGGATCTGTTCGTAAATAAATATGATTTGTATCATTATGTTTATATTTACGTGACCAAAGTACTTTCGGCACAACGCCAAACATTGCTCCTCCGTCTAAATGTGTGTTCCCACCTTTTAGCCAAGTCACTTTTATATCTCCAACTTGTAACTGTTCCATTTTTCATCCCCCTTTTCTTTCAATACTAACATAAAATTCTGATTATTTTAGATACAAAAAACCTATGCATTACTGCATAGGCTCTGTACGATATTTTGCTTCTACTCGGTAAATGCGATGACCTTTACTAGAGAATTTCTCTTCGTACTCAGTCATAATGTTACCTTCAAAGTCACTGTTATGAAGATCTAAGCTTAAGTAAGTTAGTAACATACCATACTCCGCCATACTCATAAGAGAATATTCAAATAAACCTTGGTTATCTGTTTTGAAATGAATTTCTCCGCCTTCTACTAGCACTTCTTCATAATTGCGTAAAAACGTTTTATACGTTAAACGACGCTTCGTATGACGTTTCTTTGGCCATGGATCTGAGAAGTTTAAATAAACGCGATCAATCTCACCTTTTGCAAAGAAAACTGTTAAATCTTCAGCATCTTTATTAATTAATTTCAAGTTCGGTAATTCTTCTTCAATTAATTTATCAAGTGCATCTACAACAACACTTGTGAATTTTTCAATTCCAATATAATTAATATGGGGATTCGCTTTTGCCATATCATACATAAAGCGGCCACGACCTGTACCTACTTCGATGTGAATGGGTTGCTCATTTCCAAATACTTCTTTCCAGTTACCAGCGCGCTCCTCTGGATTTCCGATTACGATATGTGAATACTCATTAATTCGATCCATTGCATATGGTTTATGTCTTAAACGCATAGATGTTTCCCTCTCTTTACATAGCTATTTTAAAGGAATAATTCCTTCTTTCTGTTTTTAATCAATCTACCAAACAAAAAACCAAGTACGTACGAGCACTCGGTCCGTTTCTTTCAAGTATAAGATGTACCATTTTGATAAAAACTACATACAGCATTAAACATTCCATGACGAAACAGCTTTTTCTCTTACTTTTCTAAGAAGAGAAAAACAATCGAAAGGATGATCCGTTCATGCCAATTAATCAACAACATCAATTAGAAGTGCTGAAAGATATTTTAGTCAATCACCAAAGTGATTGTTGCGGGACAGTTTCTGAATGCGAGCAATTAGAGCGTCTCATTCAATCGTTACTCGCAAACGATAATATAAGTAGTGACGCTAAAGCAATGCTAAACGATGTATATTCTTATAGTCAATCGGGTAAATCTTCCTCTAATTTGGACAACCACATTTCCAATAATCAAGAACAACTTACTCAGTGGATTGCTGGAATGGACAATTTTTCTTAAGTATTACTCTGAAGCAAGTAGTTGCTGTAAATATTGATGCCAATATTCAGCTTCTGCTTGCTGCTTTTTTGTTGTATGCCATTGAATAGACAAAATCGTTTGTGCTATCACATACCATCTCATACGTTTAAGCAGCGATTCATCCATTTCAATATCATAGTAACCGAGCCACTCACTCCATTCTTGGCGCGGAATGTACCAATATAATAACATACCGAGGTCTAGAGCTGGGTCAGCAATTACAGCTCCATCCCAATCAATTAAAAACAACTCATCTTCATCCGACAATAGCCAATTGTTATGGTTTACATCACAATGGCATACAACGAATTCATTGTATTCAATATCCTTTAATGAATCCATTAAATATTGAAGACCTTGCTGAATTGTTTCCTCATCCCTTATATCTCCTCTTAAAACGAGTTGCAGCTGTTGTAATAACTCTTGTGCGTGAAGCGGCTGCTTCCCAAGTCTTTGAATCATCTGCACGAGTGCTTTAGAGGAGTGTATTTTTTTCAAAAGTTTCGCAACACGTTCTAGTTTCATATCCTCTGGCTCTAGCTTCTGTCCCGGAAGCCATTTTTGAGCAGAAATTACATCACCGTTCGTTACCCTTCTTGTCCAAAGTAATTTTGGAACAATTCCTTCTGCTGACAATACCGCTAAAAAGGGCGATGTATTCCGCTTTAAAAATAACTTCTGTTGTCCGTTTTGCGCAATATATGCATCGCCCGTTACTCCACCAGCCGGTACAAGACTCCACTCTTTTCCTAATAATTGTTCCAACCATTCCATATTCATTACCCGTTAACAAATCCTTATCTTTTATAGTTATGAAAAGAAAAACCGCAACATTTCTACACATGTTGTGGATTCATATATATTTTACTGTAAATGAAAAGAAAACTTGGCATAAGCCAAAAACTCTCTATTTTATTTTACAAAACCAGCCATAGAATGACAACTTATCAAAATCGTCACCTTTGTCAATTCTACATTTATTACATTCTCATCGTCAAGTAGCGATTTGTCACATTATCGTCAATATATACGTGCTAATCGGAGCGAGCCTAAGTTCCTTTCCTCTAAATGAAGAAATTGGCTCTATTTTAGCTTGCTTTTCGTTTACTAACACATGCCACGTTTCTTCTTTCGGAAGTTGCACCGTTTTCGCTTCTAAACTGCTATTAAATAAAACGACAATTTCTTTCCACGGTCCAAACGACTCTACATGCTCTAAATGATATGCAAGTACTTCTGGAGATGTTTGCAAAAAAGTCATGTGCTTTTTTATAAGGTCTGCATTTTGTAACCGGAATGCTCCGTGCTCTTTACGAATCGCAATTAAACCTTTTATATAGTTAACGGTCTCTATCTCTTTCTCTTTTCGATCCCAATCTAATTGATTAATTTCATCATTTGCATTATAACTATTTTCATTTCCTTGCTTCGTACGATAAAACTCTTGCCCAGCATGTAAGAAAGGGATGCCTTGCGACAGAATCACCATTGCAGTTGCTAGCAGATGACGTTTTTTCAAAATCTCTTCCGACTCTTCATTACTGCGCATTAGTTTATCCCACATCGTCATATTGTCATGACATTCTACATAGTTAATGCTTTGCACAGGCTCTAGAAACAAACCTGTTTCTTTCATACTCAAAAGGCTTCCTGATGCAATATACTGCAAATGATTACAGTCTACATACCCACCAAATGCAAAACCACGTTTATTTATATGAAAGGTACTCCCTTTTATCCCATCACGAAATTGATCATTAAATTGCGCAATATGCGGCATTTTCTTTGCATTATTTAACGTTGCCTTTTCCTCTGGAGGAAGTGGTGTTTGTAGATCCCATCCTTCTCCTAATAGCAGTGCATCTCGCTTTATGTTTCGCACTTCTTTTTCTATTATATTTATTGTATCAACATCTAAAATTCCCATTAAGTCGAACCGGAATCCATCAACATTGTACTCTGTAAGCCAATATAAAATAGACTCTACAATGAATTTCCTCATCATTTTCCGTTCAGATGCTATGTCATTTCCGACTCCCGTCCCATTAGAAGGCATACCATTTTCACCATGACGAAAATAATATCCTGGGACAAGCTTTTCAAATGATGAGAGCTCTCTTTCATACACATGATTATAGACAACATCTATAATCACTCTAATACCGTGCTCATGAAATGTTTCAATTAACTGTTTACACTCTACGATCCTGTTATACGGGTCAGAGGGATTTGTAGCATAATATCCTGTTGGCGCATTGTAATATAATGGATTGTAACCCCAATTATAGGCAGAAGAAGGGTTTGCCTCATCTACACCACCGAAACAGTATAAAGGTAATAGTTCAACATGTGTAACACCTAAATCTTTTATATGAGACAAACCTGTTAACGTCCCATTTCGCCCTGTCGTTCCTTCTTCCATTAGTCCCTTATATGTTCCTTTTTTACTCACTCCACTGCCCGGATGAATAGTAGCATCACGAATATGCAGTTCATACAATATGGCATCTGTCATTGCTTGTAATGGTGGTAATTGCCCTCGCTTCGTTACATTCGTCTTTTCCAAATCAATAACAACGCCGTACTTCCCATTTACAGTCACTGATTTTGCATAAGGATCCACAGCTTCGTTCCATATTAAATTAATACAAACAAGAAATGTATACTTTTCCCCGGCTAAATCGCCTTGCAATGTATGAGCCCAAACTCCATTTTCTTCTCTGTACATTTCGTAATCTGTATATTCTTTATCACTTTTATAAATTCTTACTTTCGCAAGCCTCGCAGTTGGAGCCCATACTTTAAATGTAGTTGCTTCCTTTTGGTGTACTGCCCCTAAATCTGTACCTTCGTAATAATACTTCTCATCGAAAATCGCTGTTCTTATGACAGCACCTATTTGTAAATCTGTTTCTTCATTCCGTTCATCTCGTACTGTATAATACTTCCCCACATCTAGCGGCTCTTCTATAAAGCACTCATACTTCGTTGCATCAGGAAGCGCAATTGTATGAGCAATCGGTAAATCTTTCACGTTACTTCCTTCTTGCAAACGAAATGTCCGACTTGTTCCATACGCATGTGGGAGCAAAATTGTAATTTTATTCATTTCATCTAAATAGGCATCAAATGGACGTTTTACTTTCAACATAAAAAAATCACCATCATTCTTAAAGTTAAAATGAAACGAGCTGCAAATGATAAGGCTTTTCTTATCAGCGAAGCCCTATACAGTAACACATTGTTCTTTATAGTATATTCACCTGTATAAAAAACGTTTTCATACATTCTATTTTTGTAATTTTATTTCAGCAATTGCTTTATATTTCGGTGTCTCCTTCACGTGAGATTCGTATAAAGTAATCGTATCCGCTTGAAATGATATTTCAGGCACTTCCTTTATATGTTCTAAATCAAACTTTTCTTCTCCTACCCATTTACGTGCAACAGTAATATGCGGATGATATGGGCGCGTTTCTAAAGAAAATCCATTCTCTTCACACATAACGTGTACTTGCTTTTGCAATTGAAACAAATCTTGATTTTCGCTTACCTTTGCCCAAAAAATACGCGGCCTGTCTTCCATACCAAACGTTGAAAACCCTTGTAATGTGAACGATAGTTCTTTCATTTCTATAAGTGTTTGTAATCCATTCTTTATTCCTTCTAATTGTTCCTCTGTCGCACTACCTAAAAACGAAAGGGTAATATGATAGTCTTCTTTATGTACCCATGAACGAAAGGGTAATTCCTCTTGCATTTCCTCTTTATAGTTAGACAGCACTTCTTTTATATGATTTGGTAACGTAATTGCGACAAAATAATGCAGTTCCATGTACATCTTCTCCTTCTTTATTGTTGCTTTTCTTTCTTATCTCATTCCATTAACTTCCCTACAAGTCTAACCAAGTTCAGGTCGTATTAATAAAGTGAAACTTTAATCAGTGGGGGTTTTCTCCATCCCCCACTGATTATCAGCCCTCACCAATCGGACTTTAATGGGCAGTTGATCCCCCCACCTAAATTCTTTGCTTTCGCTGAATTTTGAGATGGGGGTCTTACTGCCCATTAAAGCGGGATAGATGAAATGATATCGACATTTCGACAAGGAGCATCTGCTTACCAACAAACGGCACGTAATAGAAAACCGTCCCAAAGTATGTATCGGGACGGTCTTTTATTATTTATATATCCATTACTTCGCTAATTCATAAATTGCTTGCGCGTAAATTGCTGTTGCCTTTAATAAGTCTTCAATTTCAATATACTCATCTTTTTGATGCGCAAGTTCTTCTTTTCCAGGGAACAATGGGCCAAATGCAACACCAGCTTTTAACGAACGAGCGTAAGTACCGCCGCCAATTGCTAATAGCTCTGCTTTTTCACCTGTTTGTTCTTCATATACACGTTGCAACGTACGAATTAATACATGATCTTTATCAACATGATGCGGGCGAGAGTTCGAATAATCCGCCACTTCAAATCCATGAGTACCTACATATTCTTTTAACTTTGCAATCGTTTCTTCAAAGTTAGTCGTAACTGGGTAACGTACGTTTAATCCTAAATTGCCACCATTTTCTTTCGCATAAGAAAGGCGACCAACATTCACTGTTAACGGACCACTAACCTCATCTTTATAAGCGATAGTAGCCTTTTCACCATAAATATCACCAATAAATGTTTCTGCTACAAATGTTGCAAACGAAGCCCCTTTTCCATCAAGAGCAACTTTCGTTAAGAAGTTTGCCAGTAATAAACCTGCATTCTCGCCCTTCTCTGGAGTAGATCCGTGAGCTGAAACCCCTTTAATTTGCAACGTTACTGTATTACCTTCTACAATTGCTTCACCTATTTTTTTAGCAGTTTGTAAATACTCTTCATATGCTACTGTAAGTGCACTTACATCCTCTCCTGTAACAACCGCTTCTGCAAAATCAGGAACCATATTTAAACGGCGACCTGACTCAAATGAAACAAGTTCATATTTACCTTTCTTCTCTTCACTACCATTTTGCACAACTTGTATATCAGAAATTCCTTTTTCTGCATTAATAATTGGAAAGTCCGCGTCTGGCGCAAAACCGATTGTTGGCATTTCTTCGTTTTTAAAGTAGTGATCTACACATTTCCAATTACTTTCCTCATCTGTTCCTAAAATCATACGAACGCGTTTTGAAAGAGGTAATCCTAATTCTTTCACAATTTTCATCGCATAGTAAGCTGCCATCGTTGGGCCTTTATCGTCAATTGCACCACGTGCAAAAATCTTTCCATCACGAATATCTGCACTATATGCAGGAGTCGTCCAGCCATCGCCTTCTGGTACAACGTCAACGTGACAAAGAATACCTACTAATTCTTCTCCTTGTCCCATTTCAAGATGACCTGCATACCCTTCTAAATTTTTAGAAGTAAAGCCTTCCGTTTCTCCTTTATGTAACATGAACGATAAAGCTTTTTCTACACCTTCACCGAATGGTGCGCCCTCTTTCGCCGATTCTTCTTCCCATACACTTTTAATTTGTAAAAATTGTTGCGTATCACGAATTAAATCATCTTTTCGTTTTGCAACTTCTTCTGTCCAATTAATTGCTGACATCACGCATCCATCCTTCACTATATTGTTTCTTTCATCATAACAAACCGAAATCTCTTATGCCATATACGAAAACCAAATACCGAACAATTGTAATATTTCAGATATTTCTTATTAGTTTTTCTTTTATTTTTCTAAAAAAAATTGCAGGAATTTGGCGTTTTACGTAGAATTTTATGTGTTAGTTGACTGACCATATATACAATGTCAACTACCAATATTTTTCTATATGAATATTTGTTAAATTTCTGTAAAATTTAAGTAGATTAAAGCATGAATTTTATCATGTAGAGTACAATGGTAGTAACGACCTTCTTTCCTGAATGGGGTCAAAAAAACTAGTAGAGGAGTGGTTTTCTCTTGAAACCTACAACTACTCGTATGCTAACACGCATTAAATCAATTTATATGTACATCAATGAAAACGGAACGGTAACGACGAAAGACCTTGTAGATGAGTTCGGGATCACACCGCGAACGATACAACGTGATCTAAATGTGTTGCAGTTTAATGAACTCGTGTATAGCCCTTGCCGCGGTAAGTGGACAACAACAGGAAAGAAAGTGAGAATGACCTCATAACGAAAAATAATTGTATGTAAATAAATACATACCCCTTTCTAACTCATTAGAAAGGGGTCTTTTCTGCGCCTAAAAATAGTACTATTTCTCAGTATCTACTTGATATGTTTTTAACATCTCTACTTCTTCATCTGTTAGCTCTCGGTATTGTCCAAGTTCTAGCTCTTCATCTAACACTAACGGCCCCATCTCTGTTCTCTTTAGGTAGACTACTTTTTTCCCTACCGCTTCAAACATACGCTTCACTTGATGGAATTTTCCTTCTGTAATGACAAGCTCGATTTCAGAAATATCATCGCTTTTTAATATTGTAAGTGCACCTGGCTTTGTTTCATAGCCATCATCTAAAATAACACCTTTAGCAAACTCTTTTACATCCTCTTCTGTTACTACGCCTGCAACGTGTGCATAATATTTTTTCGGCACATGCTTTTTCGGAGATAACAATTGATGTGATAACTTCCCGTCATTTGTTATTAATAAGAAACCTTCTGTATCAATATCAAGTCTTCCCACTGGGAACGGATTAAAAATCGCATCTTCTAACTCTAATAAATCTATTACTGTTTCATGATTATCATCTTCTGTCGCTGAAATAACGCCTTGTGGTTTATGCATCATTAAGTAAACAAACTCTTTATATTCCACAACTTCACCGTGAATCATAACTTCTTGTTCTTCTACATTTACATGAACCTTTGCATCTTTCACTGATATGCCATCAATTTTTACAACGCCGTCTTTCAATAATTTCTTTACTTCTTTTCTACTTCCATATCCCATATTCGCTAATAATTTATCTAATCTCACGTTCTTCACCTTCTTTATTTATCATAGAAAAGGGGACGTAATTACGCCCCTTTTGATTTCAACTTTATTTTGAATCTATTGCCAAGTTTACGCTGGATTTTCTCTAACGCTTCTCCGCCGAATACTCTTTCAAGTACTCCTGTGCGAATTGCTAACAATCCGTAAACAAGACCACCAATACCTGCACAAATCGCAACCGTAATAAGAGCGCCCATTCGGCCATCCGGTGAAATCATGAAGGATAGAATCCATTGTGATAATTTCACAGTAACGACCATTACAAGTGTTAATACTGCAATTTGGAATGTTCTCTTATATACAACACCGAATGAATAGTGTGCGTATTTTTTAATTTGTTGATTTGTGTACCAAACAGAGACTAGGAAACCAACAGCTGTTGCTAGAATCGCCCCTACTGTACCGAAATAACGAATAAAGATTACGTTACATACAAATTTCAAAATAACACCCATTATCAGTGCGATAATCGCATGCTTTTGTTGGTTAATACCTTGCAGAATTGCCGCTGTTACTGTAAATAAAGCAAATAACAACGCAACCGGTGCATACCACATTAATACTTGTCCACCTAATGGATCTGAATCGTAAAATGCAGTATAAATCGGATAGGCAAGTGATGAAATACCGACAACCGCTGGCAACGTTAAGAACATATTTGCCTGGAATGTTTGTGTAATTTGTAACTTTAAATAACGGTATTGCTTTTCAGTAAATGATTTTGTAATCGCTGGTACGAGCGTTAAACTAAACGCTGTCGCAAGTGATACAGGAATCATAATTAATTTATGCGTCCACATTGTGAAAATACCGAGCGCTCGCTCTGCAATATCTCCTTGACCAATCGCTTGCATAATTGAGTTAAATGTCAATGTATCAATTTGTTGATATAAAGGAATTGTTAACCCAATTACAACGTAAGGAATCGCATATGCAAATAATTCTTTAAATAATTGAACAGTACTCACTGTCGATTCTGGTGCAGTTTGTTCAATTAAATATTGATCCAAATGTTTTTTACGTTTTAGCCAGTACCAAATGAGTACACCGAGCGCTCCAACTGCTGAAACGAATGCAGCAAATGTCGCTACCCCAACTGCTGTTGCAACTGTACCGCCAAGTACTTTAATAACGATAAAACTACCCGCTAATAAAAAGACGATACGAATAATTTGTTCAATAATTTGCGAGACAGTAGTTGGTCCCATCGATTGGTGACCTTGGAAATAACCACGAATTAAACTCGCTGCCGGTACAACAATAAGCGCAAAACTTACAAGACGAATAATCGTCGTAACTTCTCCTATATTACTGTGTACACTTTGTTTACCAAGCATTGCTTCTGCAAACAACGGCGCCGTCATGTACAGTACTAGGAATGAAAGAACTCCTGTTACTATCATCATAACCATTCCCGAGCGGAACATTCTCCGGCTCGTTTTATAATCGCCAAGCGCATTATATTTGGAAACGAATTTTGAAACAGCAAGCGGCACCCCTGCCGTTGCAATACTTAAAAAGATCGTATATGGAATGTATCCATATGTATAGAGCGTTCCGCCTTCTGTCCCTACTAATGCATGAAACGGAAAGACGTAAATCATGCCTAAGAACTTCACTAAAAATGTCCCTAACGTAACGATAAGCGTTCCGCGCAGAAATTTCGAATCGGACATACAAAAATCCTCCTACATCTACATAAAGTGAAACTTTAATCAGTGGGGTGTTCTTCCCCACTGATTATTAGTTGAACCAATCGGGCATTTAGGGGCAGTTAATCTCCCACCTACTTCTTTGACCTAAGCAAACTTTAAGGTGGGAGTCTTACTGCCCGTTAATGCGGGGTAAAGTGAAACTATAATAAATTGAACTATTCGAGCATTCGAGAACTATTAGACTTCCCCTAACTCATAAGGTTTTAGTCCTATGGCCCACAAATAGCAGGATAGTGCTGAACTCTAACTTTTGTATTGTACCACAATTCTCTCCTTAAGCAGTACTTCACTCTATTTTTCTTTTAAGGGAAAACATGCTATTCTTTTAGGCAGGAAATGTAGAAAATGAGGTCGATATATTATGCATTATGATGTTATTGTCATCGGCGGCGGGCCTTCTGGGCTAATGGCTGCAATCGGTGCTGCAGAAGAAGGCGCAAGCGTCTTACTTCTTGATAAAGGAAATAAACTAGGGCGTAAACTTGCGATTTCTGGTGGCGGCCGCTGTAACGTAACGAACCGTCTACCACTTGATGAGATCGTTAAACATATACCAGGAAATGGCCGCTTCTTATACAGCGCTTTTTCTATTTTTAATAATGAAGATATTATTACATTCTTCGAAAATCTCGGTGTAAAACTGAAAGAAGAGGATCATGGCCGCATGTTCCCTGTTTCAAATAAAGCCCAATCGGTAGTAGACGCACTTTTAACACGATTAAAAGATTTAGGTGTAAAGATCCGCACGAATACACCTGTTGAAACGATTGAATATGAAAATGGTCAAACGAAAGCAGTCGTACTAAAGACTGGCGAAGTGCTAGAAACAAATCACGTCGTTATCGCTGTTGGCGGAAAATCTGTTCCTCAAACTGGTTCTACTGGAGACGGATATGCTTGGGCAGAAAAAGCTGGTCATACAATTACAGAATTATTCCCAACAGAAGTACCAATCCTTTCAAACGAACCATTTATTCGAGACCGTTCACTGCAAGGACTTGCTTTACGAGACGTAAACTTAAGTGTATTAAACCCGAAAGGAAAGGCTATCATTTCTCACAAAATGGACATGCTCTTCACTCACTTCGGTTTATCTGGTCCTGCTGCTCTTCGCTGTAGTCAATTCGTTGTAAAAGCACTGAAAAAGTTCAAAACGAATACAGTGCAAATGAGCATCGATGCATTGCCAGAAGAAAATAGTGAACAACTATTCCAGCGCATGCTGAAACAAATGAAAGAAGATCCAAAAAAAGGAATTAAAAACGTTTTAAAAGGTTATGTACCTGAGCGTTACTTCCTATTCTTATTAGAAAAAAATGAAATTGATGGCAGCGAGCAAGCTGGACAAGTTTCTCATGAGAAGATTCGTGCACTTGTGAAAGACTTTAAAGAATTTACTGTAAATGTAAATGGTACGCAGTCCATTGAAAAAGCATTCGTTACTGGCGGCGGTGTATCCGTTAAAGAAATTAATCCGAAAGAAATGTCGTCTAAATTCACAAACGGCTTATATTTCTGCGGAGAAGTTCTTGATATTCACGGTTATACTGGTGGTTATAATATTACATCTGCTCTCGTTACTGGTAGAATTGCCGGAACGACAGCTGGAGAAAACGCGAAAATGAAGTATTAAAAAAAGAAACAGGGATTCCTGTTTCTTTTTTATAGGTACATGAAATTATATCAGCGATTCTACTACTTATATCGGCGATTTTTCAAATATATCAGCGATTCTGCAACTTATATCGGCGATTTTTCAAATATATCGACTTACCGACAAAAAACGACAAATATACGCTCCAGCTAACTTCCCATTGCTTTTTTGTTGCTTTATTTACCTTAGTACCTTTATATTTTATATTGTTGAATATTTGAAAAAGGGTAAGGGGAAAACATATGAGAAAAAAAGTCATGATGTCTTTAATGCTAATGACGTTTCTTTCTGCGGTAGAAGGAACGATTGTTAGTACAGCAATCCCTCGTATAACGAGTGATTTATCCGGCGTTGAACTTGTTAGCTGGGTTTATGCAATTTACATGCTTGCCACAGCGGTTTCAACTCCAATATACGGAAAGCTCGCTGATTTATTCGGCCGTAAAAAAGTTTTACTTATCGGAGCTACAATCTTTTTAGTCGGTTCTGCACTTTGCGGTGTCGTTACATCGATGGAACAATTAATCTTCTTCCGTGCGCTTCAAGGTATCGGTGCTGGTGCTGTTATGCCGATCACAATGACAATTATTGGAGACTTATATAGCGAAGCGAAAGACCGCGCAAAAGCACAAGGCTGGATGAGTGCCGTTTGGGGTGTATCTGGTGTTATCGGACCGTTAGCAGGTGGATTTTTAGTTGATTCTCTTTCTTGGCGTTATATTTTCTTCTTAAACGTTCCATTTGGAATTATCGCCTGCTTAATGATTGCCATTTACTACAAAGAATCTATTAAGCCTGCTAAACACCATATCGACTACCTTGGTGCAACAGTATTCTCATTAAGTACGATTGCTCTACTATACGCGTTATTAACAGGTAGCAGTAAGCAAAACTGGGGAGACATAACAATTATCGGCCTATTAATCTTCGCCGTCGTTTCATTCATTATTTTCTTATTCATCGAGAAAAAATCTCCGGAACCATTAATTCCGCTAGCACTTTTCTCTAACCGTACATTATCTACGATTAATATATTAACGCTTATTGCTGGCGCAATGATTATTAGCATTACAATGTACCTTCCAATTTGGAGCCAAGGTGTATTAGGAAAAAATGCGACAGAAGCTGGACTTATTTTAATGCCAATCCCTGTTATGTGGACATTTGGCGCTATTTTCTCTGGTAACTTAGTAGGAAAATTAAAAACGAAACAAATCATTTTACTTGGAGCGAGCATTTTATCAGTCGCTACGTTCTTATTATTTACATTATCAACAAACTCACCATCGTTCCTTATTTATGTAGCAGTCGGATTATTCGGCTTAGGAATGGGGCTTGTGACACCGATTTACATGGTAACAATTCAAGCAGCCGTACCAGCTCATACACGCGGAACAGCCGTTGGTTTAAACACATTTATTAATACATTTAGCCAAACGTTAGGTGCGGCAATATTCGGTACAATCTTCAATACGATGATTCACGCACGTGGTATTAAAAACCTTGATCTTGTATCTGGCGGACATGGAGGTACTACAACAAACGTAGTAACTGAATCGCAATCCGCATTAGCATCAAGTGTACACGTCATTTATATGAGTACTTTTGTATTGGCAGTATGTACATTAATTATCGCTTGGCTTTTATTAAAGCCCGCTACACAAACGAGTGAGCAATAAGAAAGAGGATGACCAAAATGGTCATCCTCTTTTTACTCCTCATTCTCCACAATATGTTTCAACATGGACAATTTATTATCCCAAAAACGTTCATAATACGAGAGCCACTGTTGTAATTCCTCTAATGGTTCTGGATGCAAGCGATATATTTTCTCTCTTCCGCTTTTTCTTCCGCTTACTAAATTCGCTTCTGAAAGAATATGAAGGTGCTTTACAACCGCAGTACGACTCATCGGAAAATGATCCGTTATTTTGGAAATCGGTAACTCTTTATCACTTAATAACCGTATTACTTCTCGGCGGGTTGGATCAGCAATTGCTTGAAACACATCATATTTCGCTGCTGATGAGGACACTTAGCCTTCGACAACCTTTTTCAGTTTTTCATTTACAATCGCTACCCAGCCTCCGCTCATTCTGTCGCGAATAATAGAGCTCTTCGCATTCGCTTTCGGAAGAATTTCATCAGGGTGTTTCCAGCCGCCGTGAATTAACGTAAATTCTGTTTTATTATCTCCTAGGTCTTTCAGATGAAATGAAACAACCCAACCATCTGTATCCCATGAAAAAGATAGATGATTTGGCTCATCGATTTCTAATACTTTACATGGTGATGGTCCAAATGGTGATTGTACATGAAATTCATGTCCTACCTCTAATACGAAATCATTTGGCATAAACCATGAGGCAATCCCTTCTGCAGTTGATACTACATTCCACACCTTTTGAATAGACGCGTTAAAAACGATCGTTTGTTTAATGTCAGTTAATGGATTTTGTTGTTCCATTTTCATTCTCCTTTATTCGGCAATCAAATATAACACCTTTTGGTTACACTTAGATAATATAACACCTTTTAGTTTCATGTCAACGCTAACTCTTTTTTACTGTTGAGAAATTCTCAACATTTTTTCAACAGGACAAACACCCTCTGAGCATTCCCTCATAATATACTCACAAAGGCAATAAAAAATAAAAACTTTTCTCAATATGAAACTCCATCATTCATCTTGAAAGAAGCGCCTTACGTATATCATGCGTATTTCGTCTCTCCTCCTTCCCTCAGGGACACTACGCGAGATATGAAAAATCAGAAGGAATATGCCCACCATTTGAGTAGGTAGTTATTTCTCTTCTCCTCAACATTTCCTCAGGAGCGAAATGACTACCGACTCACTTTTTCAAACAAAAATAAAAAGGGGATGAAAGCTATGTTCTATTGCATTAACTGCTCTGACATTCACCATGAAAAACATCCGAATGATAAAGTATTCAAAAACGGTTTTTATATTGATCCATTTTTAGGTGATCGTTATCACCTTGGTATGTGTAAAGATGCCCAAAATCATCAGACAGGGGAGCCTCTTTTAACTACAAAACAATTAGGCACAACCCAATCTATTATGAACGTATTACCGACACATGTTGTCCCAACATAAAGCATAAAAAAGAGCTGGCTCACCCAGCTCTTTTTTATGCTTTATAAACGATCATTGCTGAAAAACAATAAATTTGGTTTTCGTCATCATTAATAGAAACACCGACTTGGTACTTAATATCTACAAAGTTACTATCATCAATCTTTTTCAAAAAAACATTTACAGCGTCTTCTAAGTCTTTTTCGTGACTTTCATCAAACACTTTCACACGAATCATGTTAACACCATCCTAGATCGCAGCCCTCCGCCGCTTGATTATTGCCACGGTGCGTATCTATGATGCGATAAAACTTTCCGTCTTCATATATATATCCGTCTTCTAACACATATTGTTTACCTTCAGTATAGACATAAAACTTACCTATCATAAATTTACTCGTATATAATTCCAAATAATCTGGCCTAAATTTAGCTACAACTTTATTTGTAATATCAATTTTTATTGTGCGCCCCACCTTCTCTCCCTCCTTTGCAAAGAACGGATTTAGGTATATTGTATTAGCGATTTTACATTTTATGCTTAAAAATAAGTGGATATGCCTCCTTTCTCCGCCTGTACTATTTTTCTAACAAAATCCTCAATAAGTAAAAGCAAAAAAAAATATATAAAAGGAACTTTTACTTATTGACTCAAATATAATTATTATGGTATTATATAAAATTTGACATTTTCATTCACTTATGCTATCATTAAAGATGGTTACCACATATGGAGGTGGATGATTTGTTTCAAATTGGTGATAAAATCGTTTATCCAATGAACGGCGCAGGAGTCATCGAAGCCATTGAAGAGAAAGAAATATTAGGAACAACACGTCAATATTGTGTAATACGTATCATTAGTAAAGATATGCAAGTAATGCTTCCGATGGATCAATTACAAAAATCAGGTATTCGTTATATCGTAGATAAAGGTACGTTAGATGATATACTTCTTGAATTTCAAAACGGGGAATCAGATACATCACTTTCCTGGAAACAAAGATATACAATGAATATGGAAAAAATGAAAAACGGCAATCTGCAAGATAGTGCAGAAGTTGTTCGAGATTTACTTCGCCGCAATAAAGAGAGAGCTTTAAATGCGAGCGAAAAACAAATGCTAGATAACGCCCGAAAAATGATGATTAGTGAAGTTGCACTCGTGCAAAATGTTTCTGAACATCAAGCAACAGAATATCTTCAAGACACTATTAATCACTAAATTTAAAATAGCTGGCCGCTATTTTTTTTGTGTAAAAAAAGGACGAAGAGTTTTATCTCTTCGTCCTTTTCTATTACCCACGCCCAGCTTGAAACGATGGATATAACGTCATTCCACCATCTGCAAATAGCGTAATTCCAGTTACATAACTCGCCTCTGAGGAAGCGAGCCACGTTGCTACCGCTGCAATTTCTTCTGGTTTTCCAATATAGCCCATCGGTATCATACTTTCTACGTCAGCACGTTTTTTAGGATCAGCAAACTTTTCTGCATTGATCGGCGTATTAATTGCACCTGGTCCTATATTATTTACTCGAATACCTTTTGGCGCATATTCCATCGCTAACGTTTCTGTCATCAGTTTCATACCGCCCTTACTTGCTGCATAGTGCACGAATAAGGGCCACGGAATTTTCTCATGAACACTAGACATATTAATGACAGACCCTTTAATATCATGTTCTACAAAATATTTAATCGCTTCTCGGCTTCCTAAAAAAGCACCTGTTAAATTTGTGTTAATTACCCGATTCCAATCTTCAAGCGGCATTTCATGCGATGGTACCGCATTTTCTATCCCGGCATTATTAATCATAACGTCAAGCGTACCAAACTCTTTTACAGCAGATTGAATGAGATTCACCACATCTGATTCGACTGTTACATCACCTTTTACAGCAATCGCTTCTCCGCCTACCTTTTTAATTTCTTCTAACACATCATTCGCTTCTGATTCTCGTGAGCGATAGTTAATTACTACTTTTGCTTTCTCCGCAGCAAACCTTACTCCTATCGCTCTTCCAAGACCAGTTGCTGATCCTGTAATAACGACAACCTTTCCTGCTAAATCACTATACATTCCAATACCTCCTTTAACTTTTTGCTATACCTAACATAATTCCGGCTGCAATAATAAAAACGATACCGACAACAATCCCTGTTAATTGGCGTTTCGTTTTTCTTTCACCTAATATAAGAATCCCGCCAAGCGTCGAAATAATAATTCCCATTTGCGATAGCGAAAAACTTGTTGCCACTCCGACACGCGGTTGCGAAATGAATAAAAACATATTTCCAGCTGCCCAAATTAATCCTGGAATAATATTTCGTATTGCATATTTATTAAATGGATGATGTTTAAACGTAAGCAAAATCCCTCCTAACACCATACCAACTGCTTGTGGCAACAAAGCTGACCAACCATCTACGTTAAACAGTCTAATCACTACTACGTAAACTAAATAACCGACTGTTGAAATAAATAAAATGATAATGCCCCTTTTAAAATTCCCCGCTTGCTCTGCATTCTTTTCTTCTTCACTTTGAAGCGATGTTAAAATAACACCGATAATAATACAAACGAGAGCCAATACACCAAGGACGACTGATATTGTTGTGGACCACTCATGAAATACGATGACTCCAAATAAAGTTGTCGCAACTAATTGAAGTCCTGTTGAAATGGGCATCGTCCTTGAAACGCCCATTAAATCAATACTTTTTAATTGATTCGCCTGACCAAGCGCCCAAAATAAACCTGATACAATCCCAACTCCGATAACAGTAGGAGTCAATACTGGTTTCATAAAAATATAAACAACAATTGAGAAAATAAGTGCGCCAAACGTTGTACCGAGCGTTTGACTATAAGGCCCCCCGCCCAGTTTTACGTTAAATAGCACAATACTTCCCCAAAATATAGCTGGTAAAATCGCTAAAAATATATCCATCGCTCATTACCTTTCTTTACTAAATGTCATAGGTTATCACTCTGAATCAGTAGAGTGAGCTTTTATTTTTTCTTTTTGACGTTCACAAACTTTTTCTGCAATAGCACCAGAAACATTCTTTTCCCGCTCCACTTTCTTTATCTTTACGTGATCTAAATGATCCTCCAAAGTAAGTGTAACTTTATCATTCGGCGGATTATGCGCACCTTGGAACGTAAGAAATTGTAGCGTAATTTCAAATCTAGGAACGAACTCACCGTTCTTGCCGAGACGCTTTATATTGATAACTGAAGCACATTCATATTGATCTTCTGTCACTTGCCTAATAACTGAATAGTACCTATTCGATAATGCACTCTCTAAAAGTTGTTCTCTTGATTCTTTTGCGAAAGAATCACTTGAAGAAGAGAAAAAAGCCACACATAGCATTGTTATAACTGCACATATTTTTTTCATAGTTCCCTCCTTGTTCTATACATTAGTGTTCTCAAAACTGCCATAAAAAAACGACTTTCCCTATGTAGGAAAGTCGTTTTAATGAATCCAATATTAACCACCGCTCACTGGTGGGATAAGTGCAACAACATCACCAGATTGAATCGTATCATCTTCATTTGCATATTCTTCATTAATCGCAACCATAATTGGTGTCGATACTGGCACATTATATTCAGTTGCAACAATATCTTTTAACTCTGCAACCGTAATATTTTCTTTCGCTATTTGTAATTCACTTCTTCCTGCTTCTTCTTGCAAGTTCGCAAATAACAATACTCGAATCATACTTATAACTCCTTCCCAGGCTCTCCCGCCGGATATGGCGTTTTTTCTAATTGATCGCCAATCCAAGAGTCTCCATCTTCCCAAAACTCTTTTTTCCAAATCGGAACAATTTGTTTTATGCGTTCCATAATATATTCATTTGCTTCATAAGCCGCTTTACGATGCGGCGTTGAAACAGCCACAACAACCGCGATATCAGAAATTTGCAGTGTACCGATGCGATGTGTAATCGCAACGTGTGTACCTGGCCATTTCTCTTTCACTTCTAATCCGATTTTCTCTAGCATCTTTTCTGCCATCGTTTTATAAGCGACATATTCTAAGTATAATGTACGACGCCCTTTCGTAAACTCTCTAACCGTTCCAATAAATGTTGTAACAGCACCACATTCGCGGCGAATAACCTTATTCGCTACCTTTTCAATTGAAATTTCTGTATCAATTACTTCATAATACGTATTTGTCATTTCGCACTCCTTACCGTTTGTAAAAACCAGTCTATGTACAATTCTTCTTCTGTTATATGAAATACTTTATATTCTTCTCGTAAGTTTGCAGGAGCATCATACCACGTAATAACTGCTACTATATTTTCTACTTTCTGTAAAAGTTCAACGTCTTCCGCAGAACGAAGTAACACTACTTTCGGATAGCTCTCTTTTTTATAGCCCTCGATTACAATTGTATCTACTTCAAAAAACTCATATAGGCGAATAATTTCTTGCAAAGACCATTCTTCTCTTAATGACGACATGGAAAGTAATCCAGCGCCTTCTACACTACTTACGATCGCACCGGCCTTTCGGTGCCTTTCACTATCTTTTTGCGCTACTTCTGGAAAACCTCCGTGTCCGTGATGTTTAATGGTAGCAACTTTTATTTCACTTTCGGCTAATGCATGCACCAATTTCTCAACAAGTGTTGTTTTCCCACTATTTTGATACCCTACTATTTGTAAGATTGAAGGGGCTTTTCCCATGGCCAATCACATCCCTCAGCGTGCTCTAACAATAATACAGACACTTTCATCCCTGCCTCAAAGCCTCTCGTTCCTCCAGGCAACACAATAAAAGCATTCGCATCTGCAAGTGAAGATACCGCACTCGATTTATCTAAACCGACCGGCATCGCTTGTAATGCCCCGTCCACAACTGTCACCTTTGCTCTTACAAAACGAGTAAACGGATTCGGCTTTGGAAAATCTTTTTGTAAAATAGCATCTGCTCTATATACGTGAGGTTCTTTCGCATACAAATATGTTTTTATAACCGGATGCACAAATAACTCAAATCCTACGTAACAAGCTGACGGATTCCCTGATAAACCGAAAAGTAACTTTCCATCAACTTCAGCTACGGTCGTTACACTTCCTGGTCTCATCGCTATTTTATTAAAGAGTACATTCGCTTGTAATTTTTCATAAATAGCTGGCAAGTAGTCATAATCTCCTACCGACACACCGCCTGTCGTAATTAAAATATCAACTTCATCCATCGCTGATTGAACAGCTGTAAAACATGCATCTAACTCGTCGGCAAGTTGGCCATAATACCGAATTTTACCTCCGGCTTTCATAATTTGAGCAGCAATCATATAAGAGTTACTATTTCTAATTTTCCCCGGCTGTAACGACTCATGTACTTCTAACAATTCACTTCCTGTCGTCACAATACCAACAACAGGCTGTTTTACAACTTTCACAGTACTATATCCAAACGTCGCTAATAAGGCCGCAACACCTGGATTGATTGCAACCCCTTTCTGAACGAGAACTTGATTTTGCTTTATATCTTCTCCCTTAAATGACACATTGTCACCACTATGAAACGGACGCTTTAACTTCATATATGTTTTTCCGTCCTTCTCAAAACCTTCCGTCAGCTCTAGCATGACGACTGCATTACAATCCGCTGGAATAGCTGCTCCTGTCATAATACGAACCGCCTGAAAAGATCCTACTGCATCTAGAAAAACAGACCCCGCTCCGATTTCTCCTATTACTTCAAACTCAATTGCATTCTCTTGATTTGCTTCTTTCGTATCTTCCGCTCGAATTGCGAAACCATCGTAAGGAGAACGATCAAAATGAGGAACGTCATGATCAGAGACAACATCCTCCCCAAGAATTCTCCCGTAACTTTCCGTAATAGAAACCTCTTCTACTTCACCAATTTTCGCATATTCCATTACTCTCTCTACTGCCTCAGCAACTTGAATCGGAATTCGTTTTTCTACCATCGTTTCTCACCCCATATTTGCAATTTTTTTTATCTCGATTAAACTTTATATATTAAATAGAAATTACTTCAAGGAGGAATTCCATGTCTTCATTCACACACTTTAATGACCAAGGACGCGCGAAAATGGTTGATATAAGCGACAAAAAAGCAACCGTTCGAACAGCAATTGCGTGCTCTAGCATTGTCGTTACAAAAGAAATTTACGATAAAATCTCTCATAATGAAATTGGGAAAGGTGACGTATTAGCAGTTGCACAAATCGCTGGTATTATGGCTGCAAAACGCACTTCTGACATTATCCCAATGTGCCATCCTTTATTATTAAAAGGTGTTGACGTTTCTTTCGATTGGAAACAATCCGATGAACAATATCGATTACTGATTGAAGTAAAAGTTAAAACAGAAGGTAGCACCGGTGTTGAGATGGAAGCTTTAACAGCTGCTTCCGCTACCGCTCTTACTGTGTACGATATGTGTAAAGCTGTTGATAAAGGTATGATTATTGGCGAAACGTACTTACTTGAAAAAACAGGTGGAAAAAGTGGAGATTATGCGAGAAAGTCTTAACCTTCTCCCTGTTGAACCTAAAGGATTTCCCTTTAGGTTCAACCTATATATCTTGCATATAAACGTTTTGCTACATTTATATCATTCGTCCCATGAATAAAAGCTCTGCCATCTGTAAATAAAACGAAACGAAATTCCTCTACTAGAAAA
Source organism: Bacillus cereus group sp. MYBK245-2 (assembly GCF_051916145.1). Classification (NCBI taxonomy): domain Bacteria; kingdom Bacillati; phylum Bacillota; class Bacilli; order Caryophanales; family Bacillaceae; genus Bacillus; species Bacillus cereus group sp. MYBK245-2. Next base: position 29,024 of record NZ_JBQAGB010000011.1, read on the forward strand.
GATACTAAATACGGAGTAGCCTTTACATCCACACTTCTTTGTAAGCGCTTTTTAATTTCTTCTAAATTAAATTCATTCCGCACACCTGGACGGATTTGTACTGTATTTCGTCCACATAACACTTCTGTTTTCGTTTGTGCTTCAAATGTTAAACTCGGATATGTACGTAATCTCCCGCAAGATAAACACGTTTCTTTTTTCTGTCTATTCACTTTAAATGCCATCTGTTGATTATTCCAAAGATCAAACGATAACATCGTTTCGCGAAGTGCCCCATAGTCTTCTACTAATATTTTCAGCGCTTCCGTTATTTGATGCGCAACTACTAATTGTACTGCCGGCTGTATAATACCAGCCGTATCACATGTTGCTCCGCTCGCCGGATGCTCCATTAAACAGCGGAAACACGGTGTTTTTCCTGGTAAAATTGTATACGTTACTCCGTAGCTCCCAACGCAACCACCGTATATCCACGGAATATTATACTTTTGTGAAATATCATTAATAAGAAGACGCGTTTCAAAATTATCTGTCGCATCTAATATTAAATCTACATCCTTCACTAACTCTTCCATTTCTTGCACTGTTACATCCGTCACAACCGGATTTATTTCCACCTCAGAATTAATCGCTTTTAAATGCTCTGCCGCTGCTACCGCCTTCGGTTTATACTGCGTTGCGTCTTCTTCTGTATATAATTGTTGCCTTTGTAAATTACTCCACTCTACATAATCACGATCCGCAATTGTTATTTTTCCAACACCTGCTCTAACAATTGCTTCTGCATTTGCTGCGCCAAGAGCTCCCGCACCAATAATAAGCACATGCTTTTCTCTAATTTTTCTCTGTCCTTCTTCTCCAACACCAGCAAATAATATTTGCCTTGAATATCGCTCCTGCATACGATAGCCTCCTTTCTTATCCTCCTATATAAGACATTTCAATTTTCGGACGATTTTTTGCACTTTCTTCCGTCCGTTCATCCGAATACCTATCTTTTCTATTCATCCATACATCTTGTATAACGCTTACTAACTCCTCATCCGAAAGATTTCCTCTAAGAAGTTCCCTTAGGTCGAGTCCCTCTGTCGCAAATAAGCAAGTATAAAACTTTCCATCTGCTGAAATTCTCGCTCTCGTACAAGAGGAACAAAAGGACTCAGAAACAGAAGTAATAAAACCGACTTCAGTATTTGTTCCAACGTAACGATATCGCTTCGCAACTTCACCAAAATAATGTGCTTCAACTGGCTCAAGCGGATACACGCGATGAATCATCTCAATTAACTCTCGTTTCGTAACGACTTGATCAAAGTTCCATCCATTTGTACTACCAACATCCATAAACTCAATAAACCTAAGCGAGATTCCTTGCTCTTTAAAATACGCAGCCATTGGAAGTACTTGATGATCATTCATCCCTTTTTTCACAACCATATTTACCTTTACATCAAGCCCGGCCTCTTTTGCAGCCATAATTCCCTTTATAACAGGTTTCGTATTAATATTCCGGCCATTAATAGCCTTAAATACATCATCATCTATTGCATCCAAACTAACATTTACTCTATGTAATCCAGCTTCTTTTAATACTTTTGCTTGCTTCGTTAAATGAATTGCATTGGTCGTTAACCCTATATCTAATAGCCCGTCAATTTTCATGAGACGTGCAATAAGTTTTGTTAAATCTTTACGAAGTAGTGGCTCGCCACCAGTAAGTCTAATTTTTCGTACACCGATACTAACAAATAATCTTGCCAATCGCTCAATTTCATCAAACGTCAGTAAAAACTCATCTTTCAAAAAAGCATAATCTGGCCCAAACACTTCCGCTGGCATACAATATGTACATCTAAAATTGCAACGATCAATGACAGATATACGTAAATCTTGAAGCGGGCGTCCAAAAAAATCTGTAACCATCTCCTGCATCGCCACCCTCCCTTTCTGCCAAATTTCTCTCTTTTCATTCTATTATAATATATTTTCGAACTGCGATGTTTTTGCTCGAGTGAATAAAGTAAAACTTTCCTAACCAATTAGATTACCTACGAATAACGAGGTAAAAACCTTGAAGCATAAAAGCCCCAAGGTTTTCTTCCTATTAACTTAATCTAATAATAGTTAAAGTAGCTCCTGGCGTTGCCGTAGATAATGTAGCGATTGCAACTAATCCAAATAACTGCAGACTAATAGCAGCTCCAGCAGGCAAATTAGCAATGATCGTTGCACTAAATGAACCAGTAGCAACTGTCGGAGCGTTTATCGTTCCCGCAAGCGGACTGCCATTTACAGTTATACGAGAACTTACAAGTAATCCTGCCGTTAGATTAATTGTATAAGCTATATAATAATTCCCTGCACTTGCAACTGTAAATACAGTATTCCCACCACTAACAGTTATTCCCGGTCCAATATTTTGATTGTTTGGTAACGGAATATTCGTGCCACCTAATAAAACGGAAATAGCGGTTCCAGATGTATTATTCGCAAATGCATACGTTGCAGTTGTACTAACTCCAGTCGCCCCGGTCGCTCCAGTGGCTCCAGCTCCGGTTGGACCTGTATCTCCAGTTGGGCCTTGTGAACCTGTTGCTCCGGTTGCCCCTGTAGCTCCCGTTGGACCTTGAGTTCCTTGCGGGCCTTGAATTCCTTGGGGACCTGTCGCTCCGGTTGCCCCTGTAGCTCCCGTTGGACCTTGAATTCCTTGCGGGCCTTGAATTCCTTGTGGGCCTTGAATTCCTTGGGGACCTGTCGCTCCGGTTGCCCCTGTAGCTCCCGTTGGACCTTGAATTCCTTGCGGGCCTTGAATTCCTTGTGGGCCTTGAATTCCTTGGAGACCTGTCGCTCCGGTTGCTCCTGTAGCTCCCGTTGGACCTTGAATTCCTTGCGGGCCTTGAATTCCTTGTGGGCCTTGTGGGCCGGTCGGACCTATGTCACCTTGCGGACCTTGGATTCCCTGTGGACCTTGTGCTCCTGTGGCCCCCGTCGCTCCTTGGATTCCTTGAGGGCCTTGTGGACCTTGAATTCCTTGTGAGCCAGTTGGACCTATGTCGCCTTGTGGGCCTTGAATTCCTTGGGGACCTTGTGCTCCTGTAGCCCCCGTTACTCCTTGGATTCCTTGGGGACCTTGAATACCCTGTGGACCGGTTGGACCTATCTCTCCTTGAACACCTTGGATTCCTTGCGGTCCCTGTAAACCCGTCACTCCGGTTGCTCCCGTTGCTCCTGTCGCTCCTGTCACTCCAGTTGAGCCTGTCGCCCCGGTATCTCCTGTTACTCCTGTCGCTCCGGTTGCTCCTGTCGGGCCAGGTGGTCCACCAGATGGACCTGTTACTCCCGCCGGACCTGATGGCCCCGTTGGGCCGGTCGGTCCGGCTGGTCCTCCAGATGGGCCTGTTACCCCTGTTGGACCGGTTACTCCTGTTGGGCCTGTAGTGCCTTCCCCTGTCGCTCCGGTTGCTCCCGTATCTCCTGTTGCCCCCGTCGGACCTTGTATTCCTTGAATTCCTTGTGGACCTTGCACTCCTTGTGCGCCCGTCGCTCCTTGAATTCCTTGCACTCCTTGCACTCCTTGGGGCCCCATTGGACCGGTTGGACCTATCTCTCCTTGTACTCCTTGCACTCCTTGTGGGCCCTCTGGACCGGTTGCTCCTATTTCCCCTTGTATCCCTTGAATTCCAGTTGCTCCTTGTGCTCCAGTTGCTCCCGTTATCCCTTGCACTCCTTGGATTCCCTGAATTCCTTGTGGACCTTGTGAGCCTGTTGCTCCTTGCACTCCTTGAATGCCTTGTATCCCCTGAGGACCCTCTGGACCCGTTGCTCCAACTGGCCCTTGAACACCTTGTATTCCTTGCGGACCCTGAAGTCCCTCTGGGCCTTCTGGACCGGTTGGACCTAGCTCTCCTTGTATCCCTTGAATTCCAGTTGGACCTTGTGGCCCAGTCGGACCTACGTCACCTTGCGGACCTTGGATTCCCTGTGGACCTTGTGCTCCTGTTCCCCCTGTCGCTCCTTGGATTCCTTGAGAACCTTGTGGGCCTTGAATTCCTTGTGGGCCGGTTGGACCTATGTCGCCTTGTGGGCCTTGAACCCCTTGCGGACCTTGATCTCCTGTGGCCCCCGTTACTCCTTGAATTCCTTGCGGACCTTGAACACCTTGGGGACCCGTCGGACCTATCTCTCCTTGCACTCCTTGGATTCCTTGCGGACCTTGTAAACCCGTCACTCCGGTTGCTCCCGTTTCTCCCGTCGCTCCTGTCACTCCAGTTGAGCCTGTTGCCCCAGTATCTCCTGTTACTCCTGTCGCCCCGGTTGCTCCTGTTGGGCCAGGTGGTCCACCAGATGGACCTGTTACTCCCGCCGGACCTGATGGCCCCGTTGGGCCGGTCGGTCCGGCTGGTCCTCCAGATGGGCCTGTTATCCCTGTTGGACCGGTTACTCCTGTTGGGCCTGTAGTGCCTTCCCCTGTCGCTCCGGTTGCTCCCGTATCTCCTGTTGCCCCCGTCGGACCTTGTATTCCTTGTATTCCTTGTGGACCTTGCACTCCTTGTGCGCCCGTCGCTCCTTGAATTCCTTGTACTCCTTGCACTCCTTGCGGCCCCATCGGACCGGTTGGACCAATCCCCCCTTGAGCACCTTGCACTCCTTGCGGCCCCTCTGGACCTGTTGCTCCTGTACTTCCACTCGGTCCACCGCCCGGACCTGTCGCACCAGTTGGCCCCGTCGGACCAGGAGGTCCTCCTGACGGGCCAGTGATCCCTGTCGGACCTGTTACTCCTGTCGGACCTGTTATCCCCTGACCAGTCGCTCCGGTTGCCCCTGTATTTCCACTCGGTCCTTGTAGCCCTTGCATTCCTTGTGCCCCTTGTATTCCTTGTGGACCAGTTGCCCCAGGTAATCCTTGCACTCCTTGGATTCCTTGTGGTCCCTCTGGCCCGGTAGCTCCAATGGGCCCTTGTAATCCCTGTATACCTTGTATACCTTGTGCTCCTGTCGCTCCGGTTGGACCAGCTGGACCTTGCAATCCTTGCACTCCTTGAGGTCCTGTCGCTCCAGTTTCTCCCTGTGGTCCCCTTAATCCTTGTGGCCCCTGCTGTCCTTCTGGTCCCGTTGCACCTATTGACCCAACAGGTCCTTGAATTCCTTGTACTCCTTGAGGTCCTGTCGGGCCCAGCTCTCCCATTGGACCTTGTAATCCCCTTGGCCCTTGAGGTCCTGTCGGGCCTTGTGGACCAGTTGGACCAGTAATCCCAATACCAGTAAATCCCGTTGGAACAGGAGGAAAGGTAGGTCCAATAAGATTTGGTGAGATTCTGAAATTAGAGTTTAATGAATTTTGCTTATCGCGCTCTTTCATACTTTCACCACCTACACACCATCTTTTTTACATTACAAACCTCTTCTTAATATGTATTTACAAAAATAATCTCAAAGACTATTTTTATTTTAAATAATAAAAACTCCCTTAATTTCTTAAGGGAGTCCAGCAACTGAATCCATATTATCTGTATTAGGGACAGCTTGCGCTATACCCGATGCATTTACACTTTGCCCCATATTTGTTCCTGTTACAGTACCAGCAGGGGTGCCTCTTGTATATGTTGTCGTCACCGAATCACCCGGCTGTAAACAAAGCTTCGTTTCCGTCCCTATTACTGTAACAACGTCAATCCAAGTGCATCCCATTGAACCACTATAGGATTTCGAAGCAGTAAATGACGTATCACTCAAATTATCACCCGTAAATATATTCCCAGTGTTATTCACAATAACAAACTCTTTTATATGTGCTGGCATACTAACACTCTACCTTTCCTTTATTAACCCAATGTACGTGTACTCGTTGATAATGGTGGAAGAAATACTGATGTTCGAATCACCTCTGGTGGCTGCCTTTTTCCATTTAAAAAAATAGCCGCACTTGATCCTCCAGCACCCGCATAAGCTTTCGATACAGCAAAAGGCGCGATATTATAACAGTCGCCAACATTAACGGCTCCTGTATTGTTAATAATTTTTACTTTACGCATATTAATCCCCATTTACCTATCCCCCTTTTGTACACTGTATGCAAAAGAAAAAAACTTGAAACAGACTCGTTTCAAGTTTTTTAAACTACTTATTTCGTTTCTCCTTCATATTGAAGCATGCCGCCTACCATGTTCACTGTTTTAAATCCTTGCTCATTTAAATAATGACATACATTTTCACTGCGCATTCCCGAACGACAAATAAAGATATATTCATTCTCTTTATCAAAGAAATCTACTTTATTTGGGATATCGCCCATTTTAATATGTACAGCTTCTGGAATTTTTCCTGCCGCTACTTCTTCATCTTCCCTTACGTCTACTAAAAATAACGTTTCTCCTTTTTCTAAACGCTCTTGCACTTCTTCTGTAGTAATTGTTTTAACTTCTGTCATATGTTGTTCCTCCTTATATAAAATAAAACCTTTATTTTCTTTTTTAACGAACATTCTCTATCAATTTTAGCACGCAAAAGAAAGAACGCAAAGAATCGAAAAACTATTTCTCAATTTTCTCGCAAAACTTATTCTTTACAAACATAACCCTTGCATTGTATCCTCAATATACTTGTTTTATGAAAGGAGCCAATGAAAATGACACTTTTCCTTTTCATTATGGGCATCATTTTCTTAATCGCTGCAATTATTGCACTTAGTATGAAAAATAATAGAAAGATAAAATCACCACAAGAAATGTCATTCTTATTTCTATTGCTTAGTATCGCATTCTTCGGTATAGCAATTGCCACATATATTTTTCGCCTACAAATCATGTAAAAAAAGGTGCCTACTACATACATTGCACCTTTTTCACATCATTTATTTTCTACACAAAACTAGACACTTTCCGATTTAAAAATTCATAAACTTTCTTTTCAAATAAATGAATATCAAATGCTCCCGCCATATGTCCATTTATACTTTCTATCTCATACACTTCCGCATACTTCCCTTGTTTTTGCAACATGTCTACCATTTTATAATTATAACGTGACGGCTGAAGCAAATCTTGTTTACACGGAATCATAAGTACATTTGCTTCTATATTAGACAGTGCCTCTTCTAAAGACGAAAATCCATGCGCAATATCATGTAATAAAACTGCTTTCGCGGTATACATCCATGAATTTGCATCAACTAAAGCTATACTTCTATTTGTCACTTTATTAATTTCTTTCTCAAATGATGTTAATGCAGAAAATGTTTCATAAGGCTCTTTCTCTATACTATTACGAGGAAATGTCGTTTCGTAAAAATGCTCGTCAAACGCGTTCATAAACATCATTCTATTTGCTAAATGAAGCCCCTTCATTGGCTGCTCTTCTCCATATTTTCCGCCCTTCCAACTTGGATCCAGCTCGATAGCCTCAATTGCATTTTGCGCTACATTTACCGACGTAATAATTGGATTTTGCGGGTTCGTAATAACACCAATCATCCGCTCTACCATATGAGGATAATGAACAGCCCATTGCTGCGCAATCATCCCGCCAGCTGACGGTCCCATTACAGCATGTAGCCTTGCGATTCCCATATCTTTTATTAACTCATATTGCATACGAGCTACATCAAGAAATGTAAAAACTGGAAAGTCCATCGCATATTCATCTCCAGTTTTCGGATTAATCGATTTCGGTCCCGTTGTAATTACATACGGGCTCTTCACCTGCACATTACAAAGATTATCAGTACATATAACAAAGTATTTATTTGTATCAATTGCTTTTCCTGGTCCAATTAAACCGTCCCACCAGCCAGACTCCTCATCATGCGCTGTATATTTTCCTGCTGCGTGACTAGTTGCACTAAAATAATGACAAACCAAAATCGCATTTGACCTTTCTCTATTTAAAGTACCATAAGTCTCATACCCCATTTGAACAGGAATTGTCCTACCATTTTCAAATGTAAACTCCTTTAAAATAAATTTCTCCTTTTTTACAATTTGCACAGACTCGCCCTCTTCTCGTCATAGTATGTACTGCTTACTAAAGGATTTTTTCTATGCAAACCAATCTCCTCCTTCTTTTCATAAATAAATGAATAATATACAAAATTAGCCACAAAATAGCACTATATTACACAATTAAAGAGGGCATACATATGATTTGGAATTGGCTACGTAAGAAAAAAAAATCAAATACAACAGAGAAAAACGAAACAGATAACTCGGAGCAACACGCTAACAATCAAGAGGGTGATAACAAAAAACTGAATAGAAGTATGAAGCATAATAAAGATAACAATGGCGAGCAAAAAAAAGAGGGACATAAGGAGTCTTCTCAAGGTCCGCAACAACATACTAAGCAAAATGAATCCAATCAGAATCAACAACAACGCTCTAAGCAAGATCATTCGGATCAAGAGAAACAGCAACACTCTGAACAAGATGACCGTGATCAAAATAAACAACAACACGCTAAGCAAAACTCTAAACAAGACAACTCTGATCAAGGTAAACAGCAAAACTCTAAACAAGACAACTCTGATCAAGGTAAACAGCAAAACTCTAAACAAGACAACTCTGATCAAGGTAAACAGCAAAACTCTAAACAAGACAACTCTGACCAAGGTAAACAGCAAAACTCTAAACAAGACAACTCTGATCAAGGTAAACAACAAAACTCTAAACAAGACAACTCTGACCAAGGTAAACAGCAAAACTCTAAACAAGACAACTCTGACCAAGGTAAACAGCAAAACTCTAAACAAGACAACTCTGACCAAGGTAAACAGCAAAACTCTAAAGGTAATAGTATTTATGATTTTACGAAACCAGAAAAAGACCGTATTCATTCTCTACAAGATTTAATAGAGAAACTCAAAAAGTCTAGTGATTTCGTTAATTATCACACATCTGACGATGAAACGATGCCTTATTGGATTTCTTACTATCGTCCTTCTCTTGATGGTGAGAAATTGCAAAAGTATTTAATGCCTACTCTTTTAGAACGACCTAATGCTTCACTAGAAGAGCTGAAAGAGCATATTCCGATGAGTGGCATTACAATTACGAACGATTTACAAAAAATTGAGGACATGGTGTTAAAGGGGCATGCGATCGTTCAAGTAAATCAACAAGATCAAAAATGTATGCTCGCAAATATTGCAATTGATAATTATCGTGCACCAACTCCTCCTTTAAACGAATCGACTGTTATTGGTCCGCAAGAAGGTTTTGTAGAGGATATTGATACAAATATTAATTTAGTTCGAAAACGTCTTCCTGTTTTGGATTTACAAACAAAAGAGATGATTGTTGGTGAGTTTTCCAAAACAAAAGTTGTCATGATGTATTTAGACAACCTTGCTGAAAAAGATAATGTAGATTTTCTAGAAGAGTCTTTACGCGCTCTTGAATATGATCAAATTAATGATAGTGCTTATTTACAAGAATTAATGGGTGAAAAATCGATCTTTCCTCTCTATATCAATACAGAGCGTACTGATAGAGTTACAAAAGCACTAATCGATGGTAAAATCGCTATTTTTGTGGACGGTTCTCCAAGTGTTTTACTAACACCTGTATCCTATTTTGATTTTTTCATTTCACCAGAAGACTACAACGTCTCCTGGATGTACGCTACATTTTCAAGGATTTTAAGATTAATTGCCGTTCTATTTTCAATTTGCGCTACACCGTTATACGTTGCAGTTTTAAATTATCATTATGAACTTATTCCAAGTGATTTACTTGAAACTTTAATTTTATCAAGAGCACAAGTACCATTCCCACCTTTAATTGAAGCACTATTTTTAGAACTTGCAATCGATTTACTGAGAGAAGCTGGCGCGAGGTTACCGATGAAAGTTGGTCAAACGCTCGGTATTGTAGGCGGTATCGTAATCGGGCAAGCATCTGTACAAGCTGGTTTAACGAGTAACATTTTATTAATTATCGTTGCTTTATCAGCACTCGCTTCCTTTATTACACCTATTTATAAAATGGGTAATGCGGTTCGATTACTACGTTTCCCGTTTCTCATATTTGCAGAAATAGGTGGTCTCTTCGGGATTTCTCTTGGATTTATCTTTTTATTTACCCATCTATTTAGACTTACTTCTTTACGCAAGCCGTACGCTTTGTTCTATCCAACAAGACAACAATCTGTTAAAGATTCTTGGATTCGTTTCCCTTTAACAATGATTGATACACGTGATGTACAAGCAAGACCACAACATGTAAAAAAAGCAGCAAAAGGCATTTCAACAAAACATAGATCAGACTTTGATGATTAAGAAATGAGGTGCATTCGATGAGTAAAGTTCAAGAAAAATATCAAATATCTCCTATCTTCGTTTTCTTCTTAATTCACGGTGCACAGTTCGGTGCTGGTGTTCTCGGTTTCGCTCGAATCACCGCAAAGGCCGCTGGTTACGACGGATGGATGGGCGTTGTAATCACAGGGCTCTGTATCCATCTTCTTATATGGATGATGTATTTTTTATTAAAAGAAACAAATGGAAATTTAATTGATTTACAAAGGCAAACGTTTGGAAAGTGGATAGGGAATGTCTTTAATATCATCTTTGCAGCTTATTTTTTAATCGTCAGTATTTCGGTTATTCGAACGTATGTTGAAATTATTCAAGTATGGATGTTTCCTACCGCTTCCACCTTTATGTTAACACTCTTTTTATGCTTAGTTAGCTATTACATTATCTCTTCTGGATTTCGTGTAATTACCGGTATTTGCGTCATCTCTGTTGGTGGTACATTAGGATATTTATTTCTAAGCTTATTCGTTTTGAAATATTCACATTGGGATAATTTACTCCCTATATTCACCCATTCTTTTTCAGACATTTTAAAATCCGCTCAACTGTCAATCTACAGTATGACCGGTTTTGAGATTTACCTCATGGTGTATCCATTTGTAAAAAAGCCTATGCAATCTCATAAATACGCTCAGCTCGGAGCACTATTTTCAAATCTTCTATATCTATTTAGCACCCTTTTAGCTTTTGCATTTTTTAGTGAAAAACAATTGTTAAAAACGATATGGCCTCAACTTTCTATGACTCAAGTCATTCAATTACCATTTATAGAAAGACTTGAATATATTGCAATTTCAGGCTATGCACTCGTTATTATTTCAAGTTTTATCCTCCCTTTATGGGCGTCAGTAAGAGCAACTCACGAAATATTCCGCGTAAAGCAAAGAGGTGTTTTAATCGCTTTTATCTTTATCACGCTCATTGTTTCGCAACTTTTAACAAACAGACACGATATTAATAACTTTATTAGTAATGCATCGAAGGTTAGTTTTTGGCTCATTTATGTATACATCCCAATTCTATTTATTATTGTGTGGGTGAAAAGAAAATGGAAAAAATCAAAAGCACAAGCAAATTAATACTGATTTCTTGTATAACATTCTTCAGTCTAACTGGGTGTTTACAAAAAAATATTATCGATGATGTACAGCTTATTCAAGGAACTGTATTTGACGTTGCAAAAGATAAAAAACTAAAAGTGACATTCGTTTGTCCCATTCAGAAAAAAGGAAATAAAGTTCAAGTTTTTGAAGGCACCGCAAATGCCGTAAAACAAGTAAAAGCTGAAACATCTTTAGAGTCTTCTCAACCATTTGCTAGTGGGCAAATGCGTGTCGCTTTATATACGATAAGACTTGCCAAAACAGGAATGTCTACTTCATTCGATACATTACTTCGAGATGTAAATATAGGGAACGCTTTATATGTTGGTTTATTAGAGGGGAATGGTACTGAACTTTTAAAAGGCAAATATTCGACTTCATACAACGTTGCAATTTATATAAAAAAGTTGTTAGAACATAATATGGAGACCGGTCCTTTACCAACAGATAATCTGCATGTAGGAGCATTCCGTTATTATCAAGAAGGGCAAGACTACTATATTCCCATTCTAAAGAAGCATGGTGATAAAATAAAAATCAACGGAATTGGTCTTTTTAAAAAGGATAAATATATCGGGAAAATCGCAGAAAAAGATATGTTCATCTTTAAAGGACTATTAGAGAAACATAAATTAGATTCACATGAATTCAAAACGGATTCCGCGTACGTAATGATTAATAATATTCGTTCTGTTCCAACTTACGATATAAAAATTAAAAACGGGAAGCCTTCTTTCTTCATTCACGTTCATCTTGATGCACGTATTCAAGAACTATCGAAGCAAATTAACTTAGAAAATAACAAGAACACAAAAAAAATTGAAAAAAACATCCAAAAACAATTAGATAAACAAGCTGCTAAATTAATTAAGCAGTTTAAATCTTTAGGCGTTGATCCTCTCGGGCTAGGAGCTAAATATAAGCAACATTATCGCCCATTCAAATTAGAAAAATGGAGACAGCTGTACAAAGATGTCCCTGTCACTGTAAAATACACCGTGAATATTACAAATTCTGGTGTAATTGAATGAGAAATGATTGAACTCCTCTCTCCAGCATGATACAACGGAAAGAGGAGTTTTTATTTTAGATAGAGAGAGAAGATATTTATGGGGGAGCTTATGTCTAAAAAATTAGTAAAGCCTATTTTAAATGGTATTTTATTTCTCGGCGTCTTTTTATTTGCTCATACATATTTAAAAAATGTTTCCTTCACACGTTATTTACTTGTCGTTATACCAATGTTACTCGTTGGTATATTTGGCATCGATCTTATTTTATCCATTTTAATTAAGAAAGAAGAATAACAGGCGAGCATCTTATTTTCTATAAGATGTTCTTTTCATTTCATAATCACCTTATGTTACAATGAGATTCGGCACTAAGCGAGAAAGGATGAAACAACATGACAAACGAAAAAGGTCTAGATAAAGGGTACGAACTTGTTGCGAAAATGCATGAAATATTCGGACATCCTGTGACAAATACTCCAACAAAATTAACAGAAGAACGCGCAAAAATCCGTGCGAGTTTTATGCAAGAAGAGCTAGAAGAATTTCTAGAAGCAACGACTGTTGAAGATCAATACGATGCACTGATTGACCTTATTTACTTTGCATTCGGCACGTTTGCCGAAATGGGCGTACGTCCTGATAAAGGATTCGAAATTGTAAATAATGCAAACATGGCAAAACTATTCCCTGATGGGAAACCAAGATTCCGCGAAGGCGACGGCAAAATTCTAAAACCTGAAGGCTGGCAAGCACCAGAGCCACAACTTCGTGCTGAAATCGAACGTCAACGTCAAGAAGCTGAAAAAAACTGCTAGGATTTCCTAGCAGTTTTTTATTATGTCTTTTTTTCTGCAATTCATTAATGACCCACGTGTCCCGCGTGCCCTGCTGCTCCACCAATGCTAGCTGCTCCTGCCGCTGCCCCTGCTCCTCCTGCCCCAATTCCACCTGTCCAAGGAGAAGATTGTTGTTGTTGATACTGTTGATATTGTTGATGTTGTTGGTGTTGTTGACCTTGATGACCATGTTGGCCATGATGACCGTGCTGACCTTGATGGTGATGCTGGCCATGGTGACCGTGCTGACCTTGATGGTGATGCTGGCCATGGTGACCGTGCTGACCTTGATGGTGATGATGACCATGGTGACCGTGTTGGTGGCCTTGATGTGTTTGATAAAGAACAGCTTGCGGATGAATGTGGTGTTGACCGTGGTGATGTACTTGTTGTTGGTGATGATGTACATGGTGGCCGTGTTGGCCTTGGTGATGACCATGATGACCGTGCTGACCTTGGTGATGGTGATGATCATGATGGCCGTGCTGACCTTGGTGATGGTGATGACCATGATGACCGTGCTGACCTTGGTGGTGATGATGACCATGATGACCGTGCTGACCTTGGTGGTGATGATGACCATGATGACCGTGCTGACCTTGGTGATGGTGATGTACATGATGACCATGAACAGCTTGCGGATAACCACCTACTCCGCCTGCCACAACACCTACTCCCGGTACCGGAAATCCTGTTTGTACGCCTCCAACGAAAGATGGGAATGTAGTTGGTACCCCTACTGGAATTCCTGTCTGTACGCCAGCTACTGATGTTGGAAAGCCTCCTGTTACTGTAGGCATTCCAGCCCCTGATGTCGAAAAGCCCCCCATTAATGTAGGCATTCCAGTTTGCATACCAGCTACCGATGTCGGAAAACCTCCTGCTCCTCCGCCCATCCAGCTCGGAATACCACCGTATCCTTGTTGGCCAGCTCCTCCCATTAACATCATTTGTTCATAACTATCCGAACCACCTCCGAAAAAACCATGTGGTGCATTATTGTCCATCCCTTTCATTCCTTTCACCTCTTCTACTCAATTTAGCCTACCTTTTTTATCATATTTCCTATAGAAAAATAGGTGTTTGTCTGTATGGGAATTCCGCTCCTTTTTCTTCATTCATGGTAAAATTAATTAACTGAATATTTTTTCTAGGGGGTATTTCCATTGAAGAACGTAACAAAAGCTTCTATCGATGATTTAGATTCAATCGTACATATAGATATTGATGTAATCGGAAATGATAGTAGACGAAATTATATTAAGCACTCTATTGATGAGGGACGATGCGTCATCGTAAAAGAAGATAATTCTATTTCCGGTTTTCTAACATACGATACAAATTTCTTTGATTGTACTTTCCTCTCATTAATCATCGTTTCGCCAACAAAAAGAAGGCGAGGCTATGCAAGCTCGTTACTCTCATATATGTTAAGTCATTCTCCTACTCAAAAAATATTTTCTTCAACGAACGAATCAAATGAAAGTATGCAAAAAGTTTTTAATGCGAACGGTTTTATACGTAGTGGAATAGTTGAAAACTTAGATGAAGGGGATCCTGAAATTATTTTCTACACAAAAAAGCTCAGAGCATAAGCACTCTGAGCTTTTCTTTCATACATTAGTTTGCAACAACGTTAACAAGTTTTCCAGGAACTACAATTACTTTACGAACTGTTTTCCCTTCAATTTGGTCCTTAATTGCTTCAAGTGCAAGTTGTTCCATTTCTTCTTTTGATGCGTCTTTACTCATTGTTAGTTTTGCGCGAACTTTACCCATAACTTGAACAACGATTTCAACTTCATCTTCTACAAGTTTAGACTCATCAAATGTTGGCCAGCTTGCATATGTGATTGTTTCATTGTATCCAAGTTTGCTCCATAGCTCTTCCCCGATGTGAGGTGCAACTGGTGCAATCATTTTTACGAAACCTTCTACATATTCTTTCGGAAGTGTTTCAGCTTTATATGCATCGTTGATGAATACCATCATTTGAGAAATCGCTGTGTTGAAGCGAAGCTCTGCATAGTCTTCTGTTACTTTCTTCACTGTTTGGTGGTAAGCTTTTTCAAGCTCTTTATTTGGTGCATCAGTAATTTTCTCACTTAATTCACCGTTATCTTGAACGAATAGACGCCATACGCGGTCTAGGAAACGACGAGCTCCGTCAAGACCATTTTCAGACCAAGCGATTGAAGCATCTAATGGTCCCATGAACATTTCGTATAGACGAAGTGTATCTGCACCGTGGCTTGCTACGATATCATCAGGGTTTACAACGTTACCTTTTGATTTACTCATTTTCTCGTTGTTTTCACCTAGAATCATACCTTGGTTGAATAATTGTTGGAACGGCTCTTTCGTTGGAACTACACCGATATCGTATAATACTTTATGCCAGAAACGAGCATATAGTAAGTGAAGTACAGCGTGCTCTGCTCCGCCGATATAAATATCAACTGGAAGCCATTGTTTTACTTTTTCAGGATCTACAAGTGCTTCGCTATTGTTTGGATCGATGTAGCGTAGGTAGTACCAGCAGCTACCAGCCCATTGTGGCATTGTGTTCGTTTCACGACGACCTTTTTTACCAGTTTCAGGATCAACAACATTTACCCACTCGTCAATGTTAGCAAGTGGTGATTCACCTGTACCTGAAGGACGGATGTTGTCTGTTTTCGGAAGAACTAATGGTAATTCTTCTTCTTTTACAGCTGTCATTGTACCATCTTCCCAGTGAATAACTGGAATTGGCTCACCCCAGTAACGTTGACGGCTGAATAACCAGTCACGTAGACGGTATGTTACTTTTTGATTTCCTGCGCTCGTTACTTCAAGCCATTCAATCATTTTTGCGATTGCTTCTTCTTTATTTAAACCATCAAGGAATGCTGAATTTACGTGTGCACCATCACCTGTGTATGCTTCTTTCGTAATGTCTCCGCCTTTTACAACTTCCTTCATTGGAAGATTGAACGTTGATGCGAATTCATAGTCACGCTCATCATGAGCTGGAACTGCCATTACAGCACCTGTTCCGTAAGTTGCAAGAACGTAATCAGCGATCCAGATTGGTAATTTCTCACCATTTACTGGGTTAACTGCGTAAGCACCAGTGAATACGCCAGTTTTCTCTTTCGCAAGTTCTGTACGCTCTAAATCACTCTTCATTTTTACTGAATTAATGTAAGCTTCTACAGCTTCTTTTTGTTCAGCAGTTGTAATATCAGCAACAAGTGCATGTTCCGGAGCAAGTACACAGTAGCTTGCACCGAATAGTGTATCAGGACGCGTTGTGAAAACTGTGAACTTCTCGTCTGTACCATCGATATTGAAGTGTACTTCGGCACCTTCAGAACGACCGATCCAGTTACGTTGCATATCTTTTAAGCTTTCTGGCCAATCAAGCTCATCTAGATCTTCTAATAGACGATCTCCGTAAGCTGTAATTTTTAACATCCACTGTCTCATCGGACGACGCTCAACTGGATGTCCACCGCGCTCACTCTTACCGTCAATGATTTCTTCGTTTGCAAGTACTGTACCAAGTGCTGGGCACCAGTTTACAGGTACTTCATCAACGTAAGCTAAGCCTTTTTCAAATAGTTTTAGGAAGATCCATTGTGTCCACTTGTAGTAGTTTGGATCTGTTGTATTTACTTCACGGTCCCAATCGTAAGAGAAACCTAATGATTTAATTTGGTTACGGAATGTATTAATATTATGCTCTGTAAATTCAGCTGGGCTGTTTCCAGTATCAAGTGCATATTGCTCTGCTGGAAGACCGAATGCATCCCACCCCATTGGATGAAGAACGTTATATCCTTGCATACGCTTCATACGAGATAAAATATCTGTTGCTGTATAACCTTCTGGATGTCCTACGTGTAAGCCTGCACCTGATGGATATGGGAACATATCTAGTGCATAAAATTTTGGTTTTTCTGTCTCATCTGGCGTACGGAATGTTTTATTCTCTTCCCAGTACCCTTGCCACTTCTTCTCAATTTCTTGATGATTAAAGCTCATGAGATACCCTCCTTGAAATTCTATTTATTTTCACCGCCCAAAATACAAAAAACCTCTCATCCCTAGAAAGGGACGAGAGGTTATAGATTCCCGCGGTACCACCCTAAATTAATGTACAAATATACATTCGCTTAGATCCGTAACGTGGATTAACGGCAATTGCTACTATTAATTTCACAACTGCAACTCAAAGGCGAGTTCATAACGAAACGTGGATTGACTTGCACCGACCGTCAACTCTCTAAACCAGCTTCTATTACTACTACTCCTTCTCACTGTTATTACAAATATGAGTTAAGTGAACTACCCTTCGCTTAAAATCTCTTAAGAGCTTACTTAAAGCGGGGCTTCTCGATTAATCGTTACTCTTCATAACTAATGAATTGTCTTACGACAGCCGAGCTATCTCCCTTGTTCCAAAGGTTGTTTTATTTAAATATATTCTAAAACATGTGAACATGTTCCGTCAAACTAAACTGCAATTTTTTCTTCAACTGTTTCTTCTACTTTTACTCGTTTATCATAAATGCTCGTTGCGATAAGCGCTACTACAAGCATTACCATGATTGCTATAAACAATACTTCCATATTATATAAATCAACAATCGCTCCGCCAACGACCGGCCCGAACATTTTCCCTACAGTCGCCGCACTATTTACAACACCTTGATAAAAACCTAGCTTATCTTTTGGCGCAAGTATATTTGCAATCGTTGGCACTGCTGGCCATACGAATAACTCACCAATTGTTAATGTTACCATCGCAACGAGGAACATCGTAAATTGCTGCGCTTGACTTAAAATAATGAATGAAGCCGCAAAAATGATGATTCCGATTATAATTTGTTGTTTTAAAGAACGCTTCATCCAGCGAATTAGCATACTAACTAGCGGCTGCGCACAAACGATCATCGCTCCGTTTATCGTCCATAATAAACTATAGTGACGAAGGCTAATGTTTAATTCTTGCATATGTGTTGCAATCGCTCCTTGCCACTGTACGTATGTAACCCAGCATAAAGCATATGCTACACATACGATAAGAAGTGCTTTGAATCCAGGTGTAAGCGACCAACCTTTTTTCGTTTCCACTTCTTTTTGTACTCCTGGCTCTTTCTTGTCTTCCATACCACGGAATCCAATAAAAGCAATTAAGAAGAAAACAAAATATAAAATAAAGTTCGCTAAGAAAATATAATCAAAACGATACGATGCAACTAATCCACCACACGCTGTCCCAATCGCAATACCAACGTTTTGTCCAACATACATCGCATTAAATGCTCGTCTTCCGCCCTCTGGCCAAACCGTACCAACCATCGCATACATCGATGGGAAGACCATTCCAGAACCAAAACCGATTAACGCTAGCCACACAACGTATAAAGGCCAACCGTGGAAGAACACAAGACCTAAAATCGATACGAGTGTAATGACAATCCCTACTAAAGTTGATTTATAACCGCCCCATTTATCAAATAAAACACCGCCGAGCAAGTTTCCGATTACACCAGTAAGCGAGTTGATCATTAATACCATTCCGGCCACAGATAAAGATTTTCCTAGGTGATCATGCAAATAAATTGTATTAAAAGGCCATAAAAAAGAAGCACCCGTGACATTAATAATCATCCCAGCTACTAATAGCCATACTTTCCTTGGCATAGTCTCCCCTCCTATTCTATTTTTTCGTTCATCTATAACAGTAAAATTGTAGTCGTTTTTAAATAGGAAGGCAACTGATTAATAGTTGATGAAATTCAGATAATGGTTTGTCGGTAAATGAAATTATATTGATTGCTGTTTGAAAATATATCGGCGATTTTGGAAATATATCAGCGATTATTAAAATATATCGACTTACCGACAAAAAACGACAACAGCAACAATATATAAAGAGGCTGCATGAAGTTCATGCAGCCTCTTTATACTATCCAACTTCCTTTTCTCGCTTTGCACGTTCTTTCGCACTCCATTTAAACACCTTATCTAGTAGCGAGTATATTCTCCCAGACTCTTTCGTTACTAACGGTCCTAACGATGCCAATATTAAAACATATAAAGCAGAGAACGGTTTAATCGCTGCCATTAAGCCACCGGCAATGCCGATATTCGCTACAATAATAGAAAATTCCCCGCGTGACACGAGTGTTAAACCTATATTCGTAGAAGCCTTATGGGATAACCCGGCTTTACGTCCTGCAATCATTCCAGCAGTAAAATTGCCGATTAGAGTAATGAAAACTGCTCCTAATGCCAACCAGACTGCTCCTCCAAGCGAAAACGGATCTATGCTTAAACCGAAGCTGAAAAAGAATATGGCTCCAAAGAAATCACGGAATGGGACGACGAGCTTCTCAATTCGATCGCTATGCTCTGTTTCAGAAAAGACGAGTCCTAACAATAACGCTCCAATTGCCTCAGCGACATGAATCGTTTCTGAAAATCCTGCTACGAAGAATAAAATAGCGAATATTATGATAATAAAAATTTCATTTGAGGAAATATCTAATATTTTATTTAAAAACGGCGTAGCTTTTCTAGCGATTACAAAGAATAGTAGCATATACCCTACTGCGATTAACACCGATGTAAGAGCACCTACAAATGATGTGGCACCACCGAGTACTAACCCTGAAACGACCGATAAATATACAGCTAAAAAAATATCATCAAACATGATGATTCCTAATATTAATTCAGTCTCTTTATTACCAGATCTTCTTAAATCAACAATTACTTTTGCAACAATTGCACTCGATGAAATTGTAATGATTCCAGCAATAATTAACGTCTCTAATAAGGGGAAGCCCATAACATATCCATAAAGCAAACCTAATATGAAATTAAGTGATATGTGGACAGTCCCCCCAAAAGCAATTGATTTTCCTGATTTAATTAATTTTTTTATTGAGAATTCTAAACCTAAATAGAATAGGAGGAATATGACGCCAACACGGCCGAGGAAGGAAATAACTTCTCCGCTTTCAATAAACCTTAAATCGATAAGTCCTAAATCGGGGGCATGAGGCCCCACTAACATACCGAGTATAATGAGAAACGGAATAATCGAGAACTTTAACTTCGCAGCGAGGATAGCTGCAAAAGCTACTAATACTAACGCAGTTCCAACTTCAAAGATTAAAGTATCCATCGATTATGAATCACCTCCTGATGAAAGCAATTCATTAATAATTCTTTTCACTTCATGTCTCGCGCCTGATAACACGAGCATATCGCCAGCTTCAATAATAGAGTCTGGACCTGGATTAAAGAATTTCTTCATATTCTTTTTTAAAATAGCAATAATCGTTACGTTATATGTTTTTCTGACATGTAAGCTACCAATTGTTTTTTGTACGACTGGTGCATGATTCTCCACCTTAAACCATTCAATTGATAATCCTTCAAAAGCCATCTCAATTGTGTCTAAAGCTTGCGGTCTATATACCATTCCGCCTAATATAGCTGCAATTTGTCTCGCTTCAGAATCACGAAGAGAAATGCTTGAAATACTTTCATCATGATTTGCATCAAAATGATACATTTCTCTTCGGCCATCATCATGAATAACGATAACCAGCTTTTCATTGCCTTTTGTAATTACTTCAAACTTACATCCAATGCCCGGTAGCTCACTCTCTCTAATATTCATAATTCCCGCCTCCTAAAGTTTTTAGTTACGGCTTTTACAAATCTACATCAATCTCTGTTTTAAATTCTTCATCTTTTGAGATTCCCAAATACTTTAATGTCTCTGAAGGTGTCGCGTGATGGAAATGCTTTTGCAATAGCGCAATTGCTATTCCCCTTTTGTACGCGTGAAATCCAAATGTTTTTCTCATTGAGTTCGTTCCAATCTTTCCAACAATCCCAACCGCTTCAGCAGCATTATGAATTACACGATACGCTTGTTGACGCGTAATTGAATTTTTCGTTTTATTAGATTGAAATACGTAGTTTTCTCTTTTCACATCAATAGATTGTACGTACTCTAAAAGTGCTTCTTTTACTTTTGTATTTAAATAAATATCTTGTTTAAACTTTTCATCTTTCACAGGAAGAGAATAAAACTCTTTAACAGTTCCATCTTCATTTAATATCTCTTCAAATTTCATACTGAGTAGCTCAGTAATCTTTAATCCTGTGTTAATTCCAATAACAAATAAAAGATAATCTCGCTGCGAGTGCTCTTTTAAATACTTTTTCATCGCCTCAATTTGGCTTATATCTTTTAATGCCTCTACAACTTCCATACATGTATTCTCCTCATCTTATGAACGGTAATTTTCTCATCATGTTGTCCATTTTACCTTATCACGCTATGAGATTTCCATGTATTATCCATTATTTTTACAATATACTTTTAGGTTTGGAAATTTATAATTGTGCAAATACAGTAGGGGTAGGAATAATAGGGGGATACAAGTTCATCCTCTTTCTACAGATTGGATTCCTCCTTTCATTTTCCAGCTGCTTCTACTTTCATATTATGTTACTTACTTACATTATATTATATATTTCAGTAACATTGAAGTGTTTTTTCTGAAAATAATAAAAACCGAGCGTTTTTGCTCGGTTTTTATTATTAATCTTCTTTCGGAAGAACAATTCCTTTATACAATTGAACTGTAATGAAGTAATAAATCGCATAAATAACTACGAAAATTACGATTGGTACCCAAATACGGAAGTACGGATCAACTAAAATAAATCCGAAAATATTCATACCAACTAATACGTGAGCGATACCTACAATCGCTGGGAATAGGAAGACTAAGAATAACTCTTTATAAATGGATTTTGTTAATAATTCACGGCGCACACCGATTTTACGAAGCATTTGATAACGTGTAATATCTTTTGATGCACCAGAAAGAATTTTAAACATTAGGCAGCTTGCCATCATTGCTAAGAACGCAATTCCAAGGAAGAATCCCATAAATACTGTCCCGCTCGCAAGACCGTAGAACATGTCATACATTTGATATTTACTACTCATTTGTTCAGCTTTTATATTTTTATATTTAACTAGCTGCAACTCGTCAAGTTTTTTCCATTCTTTTGTGTATGCTACGAAATCGTCTGTTTTTCCAGTAAATACAATTCCTTCTTTACCGTTTACAGTATCGTACATTTTTTGATCTACAATTTTAACGGCATGATCTTTGTATATATAGTATGGTTGAATTGTTCTAAATGCCTCTTCCCATTCTTCAGGCATTGCTTTTTCATTTTGATCTTGCACTGCTCCCGCTACTGTATCTACTGGAGCTTCTCCTGAAACTTCTTTATATTTACCGAAACTTTCCTTACCTACACCATCTCGAATAAATGGTTTATGTTTCTCTAAATCTTCTTTTACATAATAAATATATTTGTCGTCTACTTTATAACGATACTCAGTTTTATTTTTAAATGATATACCATCTAAAATTTTCTTCTCTTCAGCTGTAGGATTATGAATAATCGAATCATAAATTTCAAATCCATCAACCGTTTTTATAACGTTATTTTTAAATGCCATACCACCTGAAATTGCACCGGCTCCAAGAGCAACTAACATTGCTACTGTTGCAAGTACCTTTGTTAAACTATTAATACGGAAGTTTAATTGTGCAAATGTAAAAGCGTTAAGTCCCTTTTCACTACGCTTTTTATTACTTTTTAACTTTTTAATAATAACCGGAAGAAGTGAGCCAAATAGCATGTAAGTACCAGCTGTTGTTGTAATTAATGCAATAAGGATTCCCATTTCTCTTAACGTTTCCATATTTATCATCGATGCATATCCAATACCTAATAAAATAACCGCAAGGAATGCAACTACACCTGTCATTTTTCCTTTTACCGCAACACGTTCTGTTTGTGCATCTGCATGTACAAGTTGCAATACAGAAATACGTGATAACTTAATACTATTCATAATTGCTGATAATACAAATAGTGCGAAGAAGAAGATACAAGTAACAGTCATTGATGGAAGGTAAAATGCTTTATAGCCTTCACCAGCAAATTCTAATTGTTTCATTAATAACTGACCGATACCTTCTGCAAGTCCTACACCAACTGTAATACCAATCGCAAGAGACGCAGCGCCTAATACGATTGTTTCGATAAACATAAGTAATGTAACTTTATGCTTTTTTGCTCCTAACATCATATACATACCAAACTCTTTTTGACGAAGAGATAATAAGAAAGAGTTCGCATATAAAATATAGAAGAACGTTATAATAGCAAGTAAAAATGAACCTGCCTGGAATACAAATCCAATTGATTGAATAACTGAGTTAGATTCAATAAACGCTTTATTTAGAGCTAACGTTTGAAACATATAAAAAATTGAAATCGACATGACAAGGCCGACAAGTAAGACGATGTAATCTTTCAGCTTACTTTTCAGTCCTGACATGGAAAGTTTAAATAACATACTGGAGCCTCCTTTCTTACGCTTTTTGTGTGCCTAAGTCTGCAAGCACATCTAAAATCTCTTTATAAAATTCTTCACGTGTACCACCGCGGTGAATTTCTTTATATAGCTCACCATCTTGAATGAATAAAATACGCTGACAGTAACTTGCACTGTACGGATCATGTGTAACCATCATAATCGATACACCTTGATCTTTATTTAAGTTTGTCATCGCATCAAGTAAACTCGTTGCATTTTTAGAATCAAGCGCTCCTGTTGGCTCGTCCCCTAAAATAATTGCAGGTTCATGCACTAATGCACGCGCCGCTGCTGAACGTTGTTTCTGTCCACCAGATACTTCAGATGGATACTTTTGAAGAATTGCTGAAATGCCTAACATATCTGCTACCTTTTCTACTTTTGGCCCAATATTTCGCGACGAGACACCTTGAAGAGAAAGTGGAAGTGCAATGTTTTCGTAAATAGATAAGTTCTCTAATAAGTTAAAGTCTTGGAAGATGAATCCTAATTTTTGTGAACGGAAATCTGAAAGCTCACCTTGCTTCATTTGTGTAATATCCGTTCCTGCAATTTCAACAACGCCGCCCGTTGCTTTATCTAGCGTTGAAATTACATTTAATAATGTCGTTTTACCAGAACCAGATGGTCCCATAATCCCAACAAACTCACCCTCTTGAATTGAGAATGATACACCTTTTAATGCATGTGATTGATTCTCACCTTTTTTACCGTACACTTTTTGAACGTTTTTCACGTCTACAACTGGTTTCGTCATATATATCCTCCTACGCTTGTTTTTCCATTACCTATTTTGCGCCTTTTGGAGATGAACTGCTATTTGTTAACATTACAATTACCTTACACTTTTGTAATATAACAAAGGTGTACTTGTAAGCTTGGCTATTAATACTAGTGACATATTGAATCGATAAATGAAATTATATCGGCGATTTTTCAAATATATCGACGATTCTCCTACTTTTATCAGCGATTTTTTTAATATATCGACTTATCGACAAAAGCTGACAATAAAAATAAGCTGCTCCACAAAAGGAACAGCCCACTTCTCTCTTTATCCCACTTTATTTCTTTAAAGGTGTTACCGTCCAATACGTAATAACACGCCAAATCCATTCTAATGGACCCATTTTAAAGATTTTCATCCAAATCACACTACACACAATTTGAATTGCATAAATTGCGATACACACATATAACGTCTGCATGTACGTTAAGTTACCTGCAAAGTTACATACACTTCCTGCGATTAAAATCATTGCAGTTTGTCCAATATAATTCGTTAAAGCCATACGACCATAATATTTCAGTGGCGCTAACAATGTTTGAACTAGTTTTAATTGAAGTAATAAAATTAATGCTCCAACATAGAAGGCTGAAATAATTGGTCCAACTGTAATACCAATTTTTAAAAATTGGCTTGCAGCATCCATTGTTCCGTCTTCAGTTTCCATTATCCCATTTATAAATGGTTCAGCAGGAACGTGCCCATATTGATACCATACAGCTATTACGCTTAAAACAAACATAATACCTGTAAAAATAGCGACTTTCTTTATGTTCTGCGTAAGATTTTCAAATACACGATATTGTCCTGCAGCAAGCCCTAATAAAATTAAGCCAAGTGGTAATAATTCTTTAACTCCCATTACACTAAAAGCTATTGTCAAAATAAGACCAATGACTAAGTTCACTTGTTTTTTCGCCTTATAAAACGGTAAAACGATTAACCCGCAAATTGCGTATAACGCTAGTGCTTCTCCAGGCTGAAACATTTGATGAATCAAACCGAAAATAAATAGTGCAACTAAACGGCGGAAAAATAAAATATATCCATTTTTTCCCTTTGCAATTGCTCTAGAGATAAAGATATAGAATCCCACTCCAAATAAGAATGAGAAGATTGAGAAGAAACGCCCTTCTACAAATAAGTATAGAAATCTTTGATAACTCGCATCTACTGTATTAGGATCCGGGATTTTAATGTTAAGTAGTGCAAGAATATTTACTAAAATAATCCCCAGTAATGCGAAGCCACGAATGTAATCTAACTCATCAATTCGTTTGTTTGTCATATTGTTCCCCATAAAGCAACTCCTTGTCCAAAATTTAATCCTCCCCTACTCTACTGGAAATGTAGTCTTACAACTATCGACAAACCTTACAGAAATCTTACATTATTGTCATATAGCAAAAATAAAACCAGGTCATATTGCGACCTGGTTTACTCTGATTGTTTCGATTTTTGAGGTTGTCCTTTTTTACTATTACGCTGCTTCACTTGCACAATCGGATCAAGTTCATTTGAAAACTCAGCGTTATGTCCATTTTGCGTTTTTTGTTCTGGATTATTTTGATCTGAACGTTTCGCCATTACATTCACTCCTTATTAGTGCGGTGTAATAATCATTTGATGTTGCAATTGGCGAATTGCCATACGTGCTCTATTTAATTGCTCACGTTGCTCATCATTCGCATGTTGTTGCATCGTTTGTAAATCGTTATATGCTTGTTCTAATTGTAACTGCGCATCCGAATACTCCATCGTATTATAATGCTCTTGTCTCATACCAAGATTTAGTTGTTCTTTCGCATATTCCACCGCTTGTTCCGCTTGTGTAATATACGATTCAAGTGATTGACGCTCTGCCATAATTGTCCCTCCTTGCTTCAATTCCCCTTTAGTGTGTCCCTTCCATATGAACCTTATGAGTATGTTATAATGGATTTTGTTTCATTTTGACTCGGCTTAGGAGGGAAAGTAATGAAGGTTCAAAACCCTTTTCCATATACAAACGACAATAAACGTTATCATACGTGGAATTACCATTTACGAAATGAATTTGGTGAAAAAATCTTTAAAGTTTCATTAGATGCGGGCTTTGATTGTCCGAACCGTGACGGTACAGTTGCTTATGGCGGTTGTACATTTTGCAGTGCTGCTGGATCTGGTGACTTCGCTGGCGATCGCCGCGATGATGTTATAACGCAATATCATGAAATGAAAGAAAAAATGCGCTCAAAGTGGAAAGATGGAAAATGTATCGCTTATTTTCAGGCTTACACAAATACACATGCACCAATTGAAGTATTAAAAGAAAAATTCGAACCGCTTCTAGCTGAAAAAGACGTTGTCGGCCTTTCTATCGCAACTCGTCCAGATTGTTTACCAGACGATGTCGTTGAATATTTAGCGGACTTAAATAAACGCACATATCTTTGGGTTGAACTCGGATTACAAACTGTTCATGAACGTACTGCAAATCTTATTAATCGTGCTCACGATTATCCTTCTTACGTGGAAGGCGTAAATAAATTACGTAAGCACGGCATTCGAGTTTGTTCTCATATTATTAACGGTCTTCCTCTTGAAGATTACGACATGATGATGGAAACAGCTCGTGAAGTAGCGAAGCTTGATGTACAAGGAATTAAAATTCATTTACTTCATTTATTAAAAGGAACGCCAATGGTGAAGCAATATGAAAAAGGACAACTAGAATTCCTTTCTCTTGAGGATTACGTAAGTCTCGTTGTTGACCAACTTGAAATAATTCCAGAGGACGTAATTGTGCACCGTATTACAGGTGACGGTCCACCTGATTTAATGATTGGTCCAATGTGGAGCTTAAATAAATGGGAAGTATTAAATTCCATCGATGCAGAATTTGTACGCCGCGGAAGCTGGCAAGGAAAATATGCAAATGAGGAGAAACAAAAATGAAATTAGAACGTGTATTACCGTTTGCTCGCACTCTCTTGCAAACGGCAGTAAAAGAAGGCGATTACGCTGTAGATGCAACTTTAGGAAACGGTCATGACACTTGCTTCCTAGCTGAAATCGTTGGCGATAACGGAAAAGTATTTGGATTTGATATTCAAAAAGAAGCAATTGAAAGCTCGACAACTCGTCTAAAAGAAAAAGAACTTTTCGAACGTACTGTTTTAGTTCACGATAGTCACGATACACTTCTATCCGTATTACCAGAAGATGCAAAAGGAAAAGTAACAGGCGCAATTTTCAACTTAGGTTATCTTCCAGGCGGCGACAAGCATATCGTTACAAAACCGAACTCAACAATTTCAGCGATCGAACAATTACTAGAAGTAATGGCACCTGAAGGAATCATCGTCCTTGTTATTTACCACGGACATCCAGAAGGACAAGTAGAACGCGACGCTGTTCTCAAATTTGCCGAAAAATTAGACCAAAAACAAGCACACGTACTGCGCTACGGCTTCATTAACCAACAAAATAACCCGCCATTTATTGTGGCGATTGAGAAGCGCTAAATATATCAACGATTTTTTCGATATATCGACGATTCGACACACTATATCGACTTATCGACAAAACACAACAAAAAAAGACGTGCACTTATTGCACGTCTTTTTGTTATCCTCCTATATAATGGATATATACACTGTATAGGAGGATAGAACTTTGCTAGTAGAACTAAGGGGAATTCAAAAGAAGTATGGCAAATCACTTATACTAGACAACATTGATTTATCCATTCCAGAAGGAGAAGCACTCGCCATTGTTGGCGGGAACGGGACTGGAAAAAGTACTCTACTCAAAATAATTGCAGGCTTTATTTCACATACGGCAGGGACAATTCAAAGGAAAGAACATATACAAATCGGTTATGTACCTGAACATTTTCCTGAAGGGATTCGTTTTACATTAGAAGATTATCTATATCATCTCGGTCGCATTCACGGTTTATCAACAAAATATGTAAAAGATAAAATCCCGCTGCTTCTTGAAAGGTTTCATTTACTTCATGCAAGGCATTCCGTTGTACGAAACTTTTCAAAAGGTATGAAACAAAAAACAGGCATTATGCAAGCGTTACTTACGGACGTACATTTATTAATTTTAGACGAACCGCTTTCCGGGCTCGATCCTAACTCTCAGCAAGAATTAGAACATATTTTACTCTCATTAAAACAACAAGGTATATCCGTGTTATTTACATGTCACGAAAAACAACTATTAGAAAACTTCGCTGATAGAATTGTGACGTTAGCAAATCATACAATCACAGAAAATATCTCTGCACAAAAAGGAGCAGAACAAGTCTATATTGAAGCAATTGTTCACGAAACATTTTCAGCGATAGAACTACAAAAACAATCCGGTTTTATACACGTTGCACACAATTCAAATCAAAACCTTATTCAATTACAAATCGAAAAAGAATATACAAACGAAATGCTTCAGTTTTTATTGCATAAAAAAGCATCTATCACACTGCTACAACCTAACTTTTAAATCGAAAGAAGGTTTATTATGTTTGCTCTTATTCGTTATCACTTTCTCGACTACACAAAATCGTATAAGTACGTCCCTCCTATTGCGATGTACTTCATGAGCTTACTTTTTGTATATGCATATAAACCGACTCCTATTGTACCGACATATTTAGAAACAGCTCTCGCGCTTTATTTATTATCTGCCTGGATTACAGTCACAATTTTCCATACGGAAGACCCTGTACAAGAGCAAATCACTATTTCACATACAAATAACATTTCCGCATTATACGTTGGTAAATATATTACGGCTCTTCTCATTTGTACTGTATTATCTTTTATATCCGTAATCTATCCCATTATTTTGCAAATGTTTAATGAAAAAATGACAGTTTCTTTATTTTTAGTCGGATTTCTCGCTCATATGTCTTTCTCTATACTAGGAATTTCAATCGCAACATTATTTACTAGAAATACGATTCAAAAAGCAGGCACTGCTTGGCTTAGCCTTACATTTATATTGCTTATAACGATTGCATCTATCCGGTTTAAAAAAGAGTTACTATGGTTTTTACCACCTGTCGAAAGCTTTCTCATGCTTGGACAATACAAATATAATATACTGACTCACACGCTATGGCTCACAGCTTGGGCTATCGTATATTCATTTTTATTATTTACCTTATTTCTGTTTATCGTTCGCAAAAAACGTTTTTAATTACATATTAAAGGAGACAAAACAATGATCGGAATACTAGCAGGAATGGGACCAAAATCAACTGGGCCATTCGTCGATACAGTTGTAGCAAAGTGCCAAACAATATACGGAGCAAAGCATGATATGGACTTTCCTCATATGATGATTTACTCGTGCCCAACCCCGTTTTACATGGATCGCCCTATTGATCACGAAGCGATGAAAAAAGCGATTATTAAAGGCGCACAAAAACTTGAAAGTACTGGCGTAGACTTTATCACTATGCCGTGTAATACAGCGCATCTTTATTTTGAAGAATTACAGCGATCTCTTTCTATTCCTATTTTGAATATAGTTGATGAAACGTTACAAGCAATTCCTAAAAACGTAAAAAGAGTCGCTCTTCTTGCAACAGAAGCAACTGTTCAAGCTGGGATTTACCAAGATGGGATTACAAAACGCGATATAGAGTACATTCATCATGAAACATGGCAGGAAATGATTAATCAAATCATTACTTATATTAAATCTGGAGAGGTTGAAGAAGCTCGCGAATTGTGGAATGCGCTCGTTTTACAATTGAGAGAGGAAGTTGATACGGCAATTATCGCATGTACCGATTTGAATGTGGTGGCGAGTGAGGATTTTGTTGATTCTTCTCAATGTCTTGCGAAAGCGGTTGTTAGGATGTATGTAGGAAATTGTTCGAACCCAAACCCTTAACCTAAATGAAAAAAACAATGCAAAAAAGGCGGTTTCCTTATAAATTAAAATTTATTGAAGACAAAACTTTTTGAGATACCCGTCTCATTTTGATACAAATCTAATATTTTGTCTATCGATTTCCTATATTCATTATGATAAATTGAAAAGCATGCGATAGTATAATTACGCTTCTCTCAATACGCTCTCAAAAATATTGAGATATTATACTTCGGCTCCCAGGAAACTGGGAGTTTTTTATATTCATACGTTTCATTGAAACCCTTCCACTACTCCATATTCAAATTTAAAGTCCTCTTCAATTAACTTTTTCACTCTCTTTTGTCTAATGTTATATTACTGTTATAGGATTTCTTTTATTGAATACTTAATATGTGACTGAACACATAGATTCCTATACTCTAATTACATTGCATGAAGTTATCAGTTCTATACACCATATTTTAAATCTTTATGCAGGAAAAAGAATTCTAAATCTTGATTTATTAAGACATACTAAAAAAATAAGAATTAGCCAATTAAAACCAGTATAATTTAAAGCGGTACTACGCTTCAAATATAAGGAGGATAAATCACTTGGGTAATCTCACTAGCTCACGTACACAAGTTTTAATAAAAAATACATTCATGGATTTATTAAGAGAAAAACCATTCTCATCCATTACAATAAATAACATTTGCGAAAAGGCAATGATTCACAGAAGTACCTTCTATCGTTATTATGATGACAAGTATGAACTGTTTAGTGATGCAGCAAATACTATCGCAAGAAACCTCTTTGAACAAACAAAGCAAGGTTTAGAGTTAGAACACACATTATTTGAGGAAGTAATCAAATATATAGATGTTAATCGTGCTTTATTTTTTAACGTTACGATTAAAAATAATAGCCGTGAATTATACGACAACTTAATTCAACTTGGCTCGGAAATTTTATATGAAAATTCAATAAAATATAATGACCTACTTTCCATGCAAATTCGAAACTCTGTTTACCCAAAAATAATATGTGATTTCTACTGTAGTGGATTTTTTGAAATTATAAAAAAATGGGTAAATAATGAATATCCATTTTCAAAAGAAGAACTAATTTATATAATTAATAATTTTCTGATAAATGAACCAAAATAAGATAAACGTCTTATTTTAAGACACATATTCATTTTTGTTCATCGATTTCCTCCAAAACCAATGCTAGATTAAGGAACATAGCAAAGGAGGAACTAAAACATGAATAAGATTTTTGATAAGATTGGACATTTTATTATCAAGTACGCAAAGATTAATATTGCATTTATATTATGTCTAACAATCTTTTTCTCATTTGGTATAACAAAACTTGAGATGAAGATGGGAAACGATGTATTTATAAGTAATACATCAGATGTTTATAAAGATACTACGACGTACCAAAAACATTTTGGTGGAGATGGTATATATGTGGTGCTTAGTGGAGATAGCGATAAATTACTTTCACAAGAAACAAACAAAGCAGTTGTAGAATTTACAAACAAAGCAGAAGGTATTAACGATATTACGGGATCCACTCACTATGTCGGTTTATTAAATGAAATGTTATCTTCTCCTTCACTTTCAGCATTCAATACAGGAGAAACAAATACAAAATTAGAAACATCTTTGAAAAATTCTATTTCAAGCGAAAAAATGAATGAAATTAATAATAGCGTAAAAAGTAGCCTAACTGATGAGCAACGTGAAAAAATGGGTGCATTCATTCAACAGCAACTTACTCCTGAACAAATGCAAGAAATACAAAAACAAATGCTTGCGTTTGGTCATACTCCTACAGGTGACGAACAAGAGCAAATCACGCAAGCTGTTTTAACTGAAAAACAAAACGATGAAGTCAAAAAGTATATACAAGGCATCTTAACACAGCAACAAAAAGACAATATGCAAAGAGATATTATTAAGGCTCTACCAAATGTTCAGAATATGAATAATGAATTACTTCATGAAATTATTTTTTCTGATAAAGGCAAAGTACCAGAACAATTCAAACAACTTATCCCTGAAAATGGGAAATATGTTATCATTCAGCTTCGTACATCCGATAATACAGAAATGACTACCTATGTACGTATAAATAAAGAGCTAAATGAACTGATCGAGAAGACAAATTTCGGTTCGGGTGTAACAGTCAAAGTAGCTGGAATGCCAGCTATCCTTGGTGATATACAAGAAGAAGTTATCACGACTTTAGGGATTATGCTTGGTTTAGCAATTATATTAATGATTGTTGTATTATTCTTTGTCTTCCCTGTTAGACGACGTATTATTTCATTAGGCTTCGTATTAATTGGGCTAATATGGACATTTGGTTTCATGGGATGGGCTGGAATCCCAATTACACTCGCAACCATGGCAACATTACCAATTATTATTGGTCTCGGTACTGACTTTGGTGTTCAATTCCATAATAGATACGAAGAGGAATTTGGAGATAGTCAATTTCAAGCGAAACTTGCAACACTAAATGCAGTCCGCCACATTGGACCTGGTGTTGGGATTGCGGTTGTTATCATGGCCTTAAGTTTTTTAACAATGTTCTTATCTAAAGCGCCAATGATGCAACAATTTGGATTAACTCTAGCTATTGGTGTTTTATTCTGTTATGTTGTTGAATTAGTATTGATGTTCTCAACATTCTACTTATTAGATCGTAAAAAAGCAGCACCTAAACTTAAAAGCAATACAGATAAAAGCACAATGTTATCACGCTTCTTAAATAAATATGCTAATCTGGCAATGAAACTGGCAATTCCTATTTTAATTGTTTCAGTTATCTTATCTGGCCTTGGGTTTATGGCAGAAAAGTCTATACCGACGGAAACAGATTTAACCAAAATGATTCCACAGAACATGGAAACTTTAAAAAATACAAAGCATTTACAAAAGATAGTTGGATCTACAACGTATATTACGTATTTAGTAGAAGCGAAGGATGTCACGGAACCGAACGTGATGACTTGGGTGCAAGAGGAAAGTAAAAAGGTTGAAAATAAATATAAAGATGTGAGTGACGTTATCTCGCTTCCTAGTGTTATTTTACAAATCAATGGGAAAGATACATTACCAGATTCGCCTTCGCAAGTAAAAAATGAACTTGAAAACGTACCAAGTTCATTAAAAGAAACTGTTATGAGTGAGAATAAAAAATATGCAACCATTCAATTTCAAGTGAATCCAGACCTTTCTTCTGCTGAGCAATTGAAATTGATGCATAACATATCGAAAGATATGAAAGCGATAGATGGTGTGAAAATCAAGCCTGCGGGTGCACAAGTTATGATGCTTTATGGTATTGATAATATCGGTGCCAATAAGGAGCTTATGATAGGTGCGGGACTTTCAATTATTTTTCTATCTTTATTAATTGTGTATCGTCGCGTAAAGCATGCGTTATATCCGTTGATACCAATTATTTTAGTATTAGGTTTCTCACCTGGCGCTTTAAAATTACTCGATATTTCATATAATCCACTTACAACTGCTCTTAGCTGTCTTGTACTTGGAATTGGAACGGAGTTTACTATTCTTATTATGGAAAGATTCCATGAAGAAGAAGAAAAAGGGTTACCTGCTCAAGAAGCAATTCGTGTTTCTCTTTCAAAGGTGGGGCAAGCTATTACTGCTTCTGGATTGACAGTAATTGTTGGATTTTCAACACTAATTTTTGTTAACTTCCCAGTTTTACGTGAATTTGGTATTACAACCGTTATAGACACAACACTTTCTTTATTCTGTGCCTTAACAATATTACCAGCTTTAATTGTTTTATTTAGAAAGCGTAAATAGGTTCCATTTATAATCTAAAAAAAGAAAAGAGATATCATTCTTAATATTACAAGAAAGATATCTCTTTTCTTTTTTTTATAATAAAAATTAGATATAGAGTAAATTCCCACTTAAACAGGTTCATATCTTCTAACGATTATACAAGTTAATACAAATTTAGAACTTCCCTGATTTAAATATAGAATATAACAACCAAAGAAACATCAAGATTGCTACTCCAAATCCAATTTCAATGGCTGGTAGGTTCCAAAGAAGTGTGGATTTCCTACTCAATGACGAACCAATAATAAGCCCAACCATGATGATGCTAAAAGAAAGTAATACAATACTAAATGAAAGCCGATTACTGATACGATCTAATTTAGTTAAAAACAGGTTCAATTCTGGGATCGTTATGGCTATACGCATATTCCCCTTTTGCATAACGGCAGTTAATTCTTTGAGTTGTTTTGGTAGTTGAATCAAAATTTCTCCATTTTCTATTACATAGTCTAGTACATCCTCTGTAACTTTCCTTGGATGATAACGTTCCTTTAATAATTGACGACCAAAAGGTTCAGCTACTTTAAGGATACTAAGTTCGGGATCTAACTTTTCCACCAGCCCCTCAATAGTAAGTAGAGTTTTTCCTAATAAAGTTATATCCGACGGAATTTGAATATGATGTTTATATGCAATATTAAACAGTTCCTGAACAGCTTTACCAAGACTAAGTTGGCTTAAAGGGACATCATAATAGTTTTGCTTTAGATACTCCACATCCGCTGTCAGTTGTTTCATATTTACATCATCAGGTACCAAACCCATCTGTGTAATTGCTTTGATAACCCCTCTTGTATTTTGGCGCATCATAGAAATAACTAACGACGCTAAATGCTGTTTTAATTCAGGACTAAGACTTCCAACCATACCAAAGTCCATAAAAACAATAACTTCACCCGGTAAAAAAATGATATTACCAGGGTGGGGATCACCATGAAAAAAGCCTTCAATTAGAATTTGGTGAAGGATAGATTGAACTACCCGTTCAGCTAGTACCTTGCGATTTAGTCCTTGGTTATCCATTTTTTTTAATTCATTTAATTTTATTCCTTCTATGTATTCCATAGTCAGTACTTTTGAAGTTGTATAATCCCAATATACTTTCGGAACACAAATATTAGGATTATACTTAAATTGGTGAGCTACCTTTTCTGCATTTTGCCCCTCTATTGTGTAGTTTAATTCAGCTCGAAGGGATTTAGAGAGTTCTTCAATTATATCGCGTAGCTGATATCTAGCAGCCCACTCTAATCGAATTTCAGCTAGTTCCGCTAAATGCTGTAAAATTTCTAAATCGGTTTCAATGATTTTTTCAATATTAGGACGTTGAATTTTAATTGCTACTCGTTCACCAGATTTCAATAGCCCATAATGGACTTGTCCGATAGAAGCTGCAGCTAAAGGATTTTCTTGAAATTCTTCAAATATATCTTCTATCGCACAATCTAATTCCTCTTCAATAATCTGTTTTACTTCCTGGTAAGAAAAAGAAGATACTTTATCTTGAAGTTGCTCTAACTCATGAATGATATTGGCCGGAATTAAATCCGGTCGAGTGCTAGCAATTTGTCCTATTTTTATAAAGGTGGGACCCAATTCCTCCAAGAACGATCGAATTCGCTCAGCTTTTGTTTTCAAATGAATTTCTTGTTGTTCTACCTTATTAAATCGTTTAGGAAATGAAAGTAAGTCTTGAAGTCCCAATTCCTTAACAATCAACCCAAATCCATTACGAGAAAAGGCCATGGCAATATCACGATAACGTTGAATGTGTCGTATTCTTATTTTCAAGAATCATACATCCTCCTCATAACACACTTACTCCAATTTATTTTTCTGATTCTCTATGTTTGCAATACGCTGTTCTAATCGTTGAATATCTTCTTTAGTTGCTAGATTTAATTCCCCTAATACTTCTTTTGTTTTTGTATTGATTAGCTGTTCCAGCTCTAATTTGGTTTCTTTTCCTTTTTCGTACATCTCTTTAACAAACTCTTTAGATTCCTCTTGACTTAGTTCTCCTCGTTTCACCAATTCATCCGCTATTTTTTTAGCTTGTTCCTGTGTAGTAGCTATCATTCCTAACCCTAATGCCAATCCTTTTTTTATTATGTTTGTCATTAAAGCCAACTCCTCATCATCTATTTCGATTTTACTTATTCAGTAATGAAACTACTTCCATGATTTTTCGTTCAGCCTCTTGTTCTCCAGCTTCTATACACTCTTTAATCTTTGTAATATCAAATGCTTGAAATTGCCCTACTCTTGGACGAAGAATTACATCTGCAAACTGAAGGTTTTTCCTTCTCATTTCAACCATCATAAGAGATAAGGAGCGATTTAATACATCAATTATACTTCTTGGCTCTCTTTCCTCATGCTCCCTCTCCACATCTACAGCAAGTACAATTTCTACTCCTGCTTTTCGCGGGATATCCGTTGGCAAATTATTAAGTATCCCTCCGTCCACTAATACTTTCTCTTCGTGCTTTACAGGTATAAAAAGTCCCGGAACGGATGTCGTTGCTCGAATAGCTAAACTTAAATTTCCTTGTTCAAAAATGAAAGCTTTTCCCTTTTTTAAATCTACGGAAACTACACGAAATGGAATAGGCAGTTGCTCAATTTGAATATTAGCTAATCCCTTTTGCTCTAAAAATTGAAGTAGCATTCCATATAATTTATTTCCTGCCACGAGTCCCCTTTTTCCAATCCCAAAATCAACCATGCGATACGATGGTGTAGTAGTAAGAATAAAATCTTCAATTTCTTCGACATCAATGCCAGCAGCAATTAATCCACCAATGGCTCCTCCCATACTTGTTCCTGCAATAAAATCAATTGGAATGTTATGCTTTTTTAATACTTTTAATACACCAATATGTGCTAACCCCCGTACAGCGCCACCGCCTAAGGCTAAACCTAGTTTCATTATTTTTCCCTTTCCTAAATCTACTCTTTTTATCAATGAGAAGATCTCAAAAACAAAATAATTGTTTTTACAATATCCGTAAAGGATTCCGCTACAATCTATAGAATGTATTTTTATTTATTGGTTTCACTTAATTTATTTTTCCCTCTAAAAAATATAAAATACATAATAGATTTAATAAATAGAACAAAAAAAGCAGTTATTAAGGTCGTCTGAAAGCAAACATTACTTATTATATGTCTCATCAATAAAATCCCTAAAAACTTTTAACTTTCTTCACAATTCTTTCAAAGTAATCACACTTAATCTCGCTATATTAAATAAGTAGTTATTCATATAGGGAAGGTTAGGGGAACTGAAAGTATGAAAGTAAATCGTTCGCTTCATTACATTTTTTGGCGTTGGCATTTTTATGCTGGGCTTTTTATTACACCGCTTCTTATTACGTTGTCACTGAGCGGAATTGGGTATTTATTTCGGGAAGAGGTTGAGGATTTCATCTATAAAGATTTATATTTTGGGAAGAGTGCTCAAACAGAATCTATTTCGATGGCTGATTCTATTTCCTTAACAGAGAAAAAATATCCACATTATAGTGTGACGAAAATTAGTGAGTTTAATGGGGATTATAATACGAGACTTACGATTGCAAATGAATATACGGGACAACAAAAGTATGTGTATTTAGATAGCAATAATCAAATTGTTGGGGATCAAAATGCAAGTGAAACGTTTGCGAATATAATGCGTGAATTACATAGTTCTCTTTTAGTTGGTGGCACTGTCGTCAACTATACTGTAGAACTTGCGGCATGTTGGACAATCTTCTTAATTGCTACTGGGCTCTATATGAGTATACGCCAATTCAAAAACACACTGGCATCCAATAAGCGAGAAAAAGCAAAACGACGTCATTCTATTATCGGTATTATATTTACAATTCCTCTCGTTCTGCTAGTCGCATCTGGATTGCCATGGTCAGGATTTATGGGCAACCAAATTTATAAAATCGCATCGTCGAATGAATCGATCGGATATCCAAAGTTGTATATGGCACCGCCTGAATCAAAGGTAAAAGAATTGCCGTGGGCAACTAGAAAAGAAGCTCCTCCTGAATCGAATTCGAATGAGCCAAAAGCAATTTCAGTTGATACATTACAAAAAGGAATTGAAATAAAGAAGCCATACGTTATTTCACTACCAACTGATCCGAAAGGTGTATTCACCGTTTCGAAATCAAGCGGTTCTGGTATTACGGGCATGGATGTGGCACCAAATGAAGAAATAACAGCTTACTTTGATCAATATAGCGGAAAACTCATTTCAAAAACGGACTATCGTGATTATGGCTTATTTGCACAATGGTTCACTTATGGTATCCCGCTTCATGAAGGTCATTTATTCGGATGGCCAAATAAAATATTATGCTTACTAACGACATTATCTTTATTACTTCTCATTTATTACGGAATAAAAATGTGGTTAGCAAGAAAACCGAAAGGAAAATTAGCAGCACCGCCAAAGCAAAGAGATAAGAAAAGCATAATCGTTTTCTTTATCATGATGGTTATACTAGGCGCTGTCATGCCTTTATTTGGACTATCTGTGTTAGTTATTTTTGCGATTGAACTTCTTATATATGTATTTTCAAAAATACGCTCATAGTGAAAAAGCATTTGTACTACCGTGTACAAATGCTTTTTATTTACTATTTTCTTTTTTTCTACCACTTATTAAAAAGACAATATCTACTATAATAATTGTGCCAATTATTACTTGTGGCACATAATCCATCATAGTAGGACCACTTGGCCTATTCATCATCATATACATTCCAGTTACAAATGAAACGGAAAGTAGCACGAGTAACGTTATTTCAATATGGTCATATAGCTTTTGAAATAATTGCTTCATTTCGCCACCACCTTTACCATATTATAACAAAAAACCACTCTACATGAGTGGTTTTCTTCATCACTGCGCTGTTTTCTTTCGGTACATCTTCCCGTTCCAATAGAAGAATCGTGAAGTGAGACCCCCGTATTTTACAATGCGCCGTGCCATTTTGTGCATATTCTTTTGTGCTGATACTTTTTGATCTGATAAATAAATACCAAGTAATCCTCGGCTTATAAGGCGATGAAACTTCGCATGAGGCAAGTCACCAATGCTCTTCTCTGCTTCTTCTACAAAATGTTTCATACGATCTAATATCACTTGCTCGTTTTCGTAATAACTACAGAAATTTAAATCTCCACCTATACGGTCTTCTTCTTGATCAATGAAATAATCAAGTAAAATATGAAGTCCTTGTACGTAAGGGAAGTACCCTTGTCTAATTTTCGCAATATCTTCATCATGTAATTCATCATGGAAGGCATATGCGACAAGACAGAAGATTCCAAGTGTAGAACCAGCACATGCTGAAAATTCAAACCAACTCATCTCCGGTAAGTTTTCTTTATGCGCTTCAAACCATGTTTGTAATCGTGGTTCTCTTTCTTCTAATTTTACATGTTTATGAATTTGCAAATCACAATAATAACAAGCAAGTTCATGAAGAATAGGAGCAATTTTGTCATAGTGCTTCGTTTTCTTTAAAACATCTTGGCATGTTTCAACAAGTTCGTCTAAATAACCACCATCATCTTGATCATCACGATAGCGATAATAATTACCGCCACCTTCTACTTCAGGTGATAATGCCATTAACATAGATTCATGCAACGCGGCAAAATCATTTGGATCAAGTGATGTACTGCGATCACATAAATTATCTAAATAGTCGCTGATCGTTTGATACGCTACGATAAAACGAATACATTCCTCTCGGTGTTCATTTGCTAATAGCGCTAAAATACCACCGCCTTCGCAATGAAACGTTTTATGCTCAATACTTGCGATTGCCTGACTATGAAGCTCATCATTCGGAATATGGTAGGCACGCTCTTTCCACATCGCTAGCTCATGGTGTACAACCGGAAACACATCACGGTATACTTTCGCCATGAGCGTTATGGGATTACTCGGTACGTTCACTTCTTCCTTCATCTCCTCTATTCAATGTACAAATAATTTACTTATTTGTTTCTATTATGTTATTGATGCGTATTTCAGTAAATGCCTGAATATAATTCAAAATTTCATCACGCTCATACTCATTTAATAACTCATGATAACAATTCGGCCATTCTTTAAAAGCCTTATCACTTATTTTAACATTATCAAACCAAGTGCGGACACGTGTTTTATCTACAAGTTTATCCTCACATGCTTGCATTAGCAAGA
Source organism: Bacillus cereus group sp. MYBK245-2 (assembly GCF_051916145.1). Lineage (NCBI taxonomy): Bacteria > Bacillati > Bacillota > Bacilli > Caryophanales > Bacillaceae > Bacillus > Bacillus cereus group sp. MYBK245-2. The sequence goes on from NZ_JBQAGB010000011.1 coordinate 69,528, forward strand.
GTGGAACGTCTGGAAAATCATCTATTTTCTTATGAGCAATTTCGATAGACTTAATCAATTCACTATACCAACGTACTGATACTTTGCGCAAGAACAATGAATCATTCTCCATCGCGTCTCTCACTTCATGATTACGAGTTGACATTTCCACTGTAAGATTCGTTGCGAATTGCAATTTTGGAGCGATAATATTTAATATTTTTGAGGCAGCTTGCAGCGGTGCAGAAGGTCCAGCTAATACGCCTAAACATGGCGAACTTAAAATAATACCGTCTACATCTTCTCTCTTCGTTTCTTGCATCATACGAATGACGATAAGACCACCCATACTATGACCGAATATAAAAATAGGTAACCTATACTTTCTTGCCTCTTTCACCCATAATTTAACTTCCTCTATGTATTCATCAAATGAATCAATATGTCCTCTATTTCTTGAAGTCGTTCCATGTGACGGAAGGTCTCCCATCACGACGTGGTAGCCGTTATGATTCCACATTTCCGCAACGGCTTCATAACGTCCGTGATATTCCATCGCGCCGTGCACAATAACGATTACAGCCTTTGCTTCCTCCGCTTCGTAATTCCACATACGAACCTCCTCCATTTCACTCTTTTTCATAATTTGATACACTGAAACTAGTCTCTAGGAAAGGAAGGCTTTACATGATATATCCTTATAAAGAAAAAAATCCGAAAATTGCGAGTAGTGCTTTTATCGCTGACTACGTTACCATTACAGGTGATGTTTCCGTTGGCGAAGAATCAAGTATTTGGTTTAATACAGTCATACGCGGCGATGTTTCACCAACAATCATCGGAGACCGGGTAAATGTACAAGATCAATGTACACTCCACCAAAGCCCACAGTATCCTCTTATTTTAGAAGATGACGTTACAGTTGGGCATCAAGTTATTTTACATAGCTGTCATATTAAAAAAGATGCTTTAATTGGAATGGGATCTATTATATTAGATGGTGCTGAAATTGGCGAAGGAGCCTTTATCGGTGCTGGCAGCCTCGTTTCACAAGGAAAGAAAATCCCGCCAAACACGTTAGCTTTCGGTCGTCCAGCGAAAGTCATTCGTGAATTAACAGAGGAAGACCGTAAAGACATGGAGCGAATTCGCACGCAATACGTTGAAAAAGGTCAATATTATAAATCACTACAAAAATGATTTTACTGCTGCCATAACACTGGCAGCTTTTTTATATAAAATCTAACTTTTTCTTTACAAAACATTATTACTCCCTCAACAAAATCTTATTAAAATAAAAGCTAATATCTCCATATATATGTAAACGAGGGAGGAGAATTTTCATGAAGGTCAGTGGACTGTATAAAATAGAATGTTACATTTTCAAAGGAATTAACCGATACTTTGATCAAAAAACGTTAAACGTCTTTTTCAGCAATATTACTCATATCGGTGGCGCGACTTTCTCCATCGCACTCACACTGTTCTTTTTAATTTTCGCAGATGGAACTTTGCACCAAGCTGCAATTGCAACTGCTATTTCGTTAGCAATTAGCCATGTCCCTGTGCAAATATTAAAAAGATGGTATCCACGAAAACGTCCTTATTTAACAATTCAAGATGCAAAATATCCAGTCCATCCATTACAAGACCACTCTTTCCCGTCTGGTCACACAACAGCTGTTTTCTCTGTCTTTATTCCATTTATTTGCTATGATCCAAGCTTACTTATTTTCCTATTACCGTTAGCATTATGCGTTGGTATTTCGCGCATTTATTTAGGGCTTCACTATCCGTCTGATGTATTCGTCGGTATGTGCCTCGGCACTTGCTCTGGCATCATCTCTTTTTATCAATTCATCCCACTTTTCACATAAAGGAGTGATATGATGAGAGTCGCCATTTTTACCGATACTTTTACCCCACAAGTGAACGGGGTTGCGAAAACGTTAGAGCGGTTAACACGATATTTTCAGAAAGAAAAAATCGCCTATTCTGTTTTCGCTCCTCAGCATACAGCTGAAGATAATTTCGTAGCGAATGTGAACAAGATGAGAAGTATCCCGTTAACAATATTATATCCAGAATGTCGCTTTTCTTTTCCTACTCCGCGCATTAAACGAGAACTTCTTTCCTTTAAACCTGACATGATTCACATTGCTACACCTTTCAACATGGGACTTTGTGGATTGTATTATGCAAAAAAGTTAAACATACCAGTTGTCGGTTCTTATCATACTGATTTCGATGCTTATTTACGCTATTACAAAATCGAATTTCTCTCCAATATGCTTTGGAACTATTTAAAATGGTTTCATAGTCATATGCAAAAAAATTTCGTTCCATCCCCTGAAACATTACATCAATTAAAACATAAAGGCTTTCAGGCCCTCTCCATATGGGGACGTGGTGTGGATTGCAATCTTTTTCATCCAGCTTATAATACAGACCTATTCCGAAAAAAATATAATATTACAGCGAAGTACGTCCTTTCCTATATTGGACGGATTGCTCCTGAGAAAGATATTGATACGTTGCAAAATCTTATCGTTAAATCAACGCATGCTCGAAACGATATTCATTGGCTCATCGCAGGAGACGGTCCTCTAGCAACAAGTCTTCGTGAAGATGTTTCGAAAACAAATGTCACTTTTACTGGCTATTTACAAGGCGTGGATTTAGCTGAAGCATATGCTTGTTCTAACTTGATGGTATTTCCATCAACTACTGAAACATTTGGAAATGTCGTACTTGAATCGCTTGCATGCGGCACACCTGTCATCGGTGCAAATAGTGGTGGAGTTAAAAATATTATTACAGATGGAAAAACGGGAGTTCTTTGTCCGCCCAAAAATGAGGACGCATTTCTATCATCCATTTATTCTTTATTACAAAGTGAAGAAAAACTGGAGCAGATGGGAATAGCAGCTTCATCTTATGCGAAATCAAAAAGCTGGGATGAGATCTTTCGTGGCTTGCTTAACCAATATGAAGAAGTCCTTCAACATAACGCATCAGAGTTACTTGCTTAAATAGAAAAACTCCCTTCAAAAAACGAAGGGAGTTTATTACACAGTTGTAAACTTTACTTAAATAAAGTGAAACTTTAATCAGTGGGGGTTTTCTTCATCCCCCACTGATTATTAGTTGAACCAATCGGACTTTTATGGGCAGTTGATCCCCCACCTAACTTCTTTGCTTTTCCTGAATTTTGAGGTGGGGGTCTTACTGCCCATTAAAGTCGGATAAATAATACACAAGGTGAAATATCACTTTATTCCTATATTCATTATAACAAAAATAAACATAACTAAATAGACTTGTAATAAAAACCCATAAAAATTAAAATATGGTTATATAGTATTTTAACTGTATAGTGATTTTAAGAAATTCCCCTTAAAATCAACTTACTCACATACCTTTATACAGTAATTGTTCCCCAATTTCTGTATACCAAAAAACCTTTCATTCATTTGAAAGGTCTTTTTGAGCCTGCACATATTCTTCTTTCGTATTCACATTTATAAACCAATCCGCATTTGCTTGTACATCTTCACCAGCAATATATTTCACATTACATTGTGATAAAAGCTGGTCCATACTTCTTTTTTCTTCCTGAAGCAAAGCATAAATCTTTTCTTTCACGCGGTTATGATACGCCGCAAGTAACGGTTGTTTCCTTCCATTAATAATAGGTACAACCGCATCGTATTCCTTGCTCGTTTGCTCGAGCAAAATGGTAAACCATTCTTGCGAAACATTTGGCGCATCGCAAGGCATAATAGCGTACCAATCTGCTTCTATATATTCCATTCCTGATACAATTCCAGCAAGTGGTCCGTCCCCTTTATAATGCGGAATATCTTCGATAACAGGAACTTGTACGAATTCCTCTACTCGCTCTTTTATATGAGAATGACTAATGACTACAACTTCTTGGAGCGCACTTGTCATCACTTTCAAAATATGCTCAATAAACGTACTCCCTTGCCAGCTTGCTAATGCTTTCGGCTCACCGAATCTACTCGACATACCGCCCGCTAATACAATTCCAGCCCACTTACTCATTGGCGATGCAACTCAAATGTAATATGACCTAATTCTGGTAAAATTAATTTATTCATCGCAAGACGAACTGCGCCGCTAGATCCTGGCATCGAGAAGACTACTTTGTGCCCAATTGTACCACCAATCGCTCTACTTAACATTGCGCTGCTTCCGATATCTTCTAAATAACTAATCATGCGGAACAACTCACCAAATCCAACAATTTCTTTATGTAATAACGCTGATACTGCTTCAATCGTCACATCGCGTTTCGTAATGCCAGTACCGCCATTTGTTAATACAACATCTACATCTTCTCTATGATAACCATCTAAAACTGCTTGCTGAATACTTTCTTTATCATCTTTTACAATTTCATAAGATGTCACTGTATGGCCTGCTTCTTTTAACAATTCATGTAATAGTTGTCCGCTCTTATCTGTCTCTTCTGTACGTGTATCGGAAATCGTCACGATCTTACAACGCACTTCTTTTGGCGCTTGTTTTTTATGTTCGGTTACGCTCATTTTTTATCTTTCCTTTCATTTCATTGTAAAATTATGTATGAATCAAAGAATTCAACATGATACAATATAAGTATATTTATCCATATAAAGGAACTTTTCATGATTCAAAATATAAAACGATACGTACCCATTATACCATTCTTAACTATATTATCCCTTTTTCAATGCATCGCTTACGGGTTCGATATTAACTTTTTAAAATTGTATGCTATTATGCCTGATGGTGGTATTACTCACTCTACAGGAATAGTTTCCACATATGTATCAGATAGATGACACTATATACTTCTTAAAAAGGAGATTCATTATGGAACTATACAAAAAATTAACAACAACATTCATCCTCTTATTCATCGCTTCCATCACTGTCGGCTTTTCCTTAAAAGGAGCAATCCCATACGCGACATTGGTGAGCATTATATTTGCAACACTATTTTTACTAAGCAGTGCTTTTTGCGCGGGCAAAGCACGTCAAATGAAAGGCTGATTATATATAATCCTTTGTAAATCATGCGGGAAAGAAATACAAACGTATGAAAAAGCGTGGATTCATATGCCATTTCCGCCAAGTGGTATGACTAATATAAGAAAGTATATTGAACTAGAAGGACACATTTATTGTAGCTCGTGTATTGAAATAATGAACAAAAACTAGTAAATACAAAAGGTGGGCTTATATTGTTTGAATCAAACCGTATCCAGTTACGAAAGTTTTCCGAAGATGATATTCTAACGTATTATAAATGGCATAATGATATAGACGTTATGAGTTCAACTACACTTAACCTTGATAAATATTCCTTTCAAGATACAGAAAAACTTTGCCAGCAATTTATTCATTCTCCAAACGCTAAGAGCTATATCATTGAAGAAAAAGCTACGAACCTTCCAATTGGCATTACTTCTTTAATTCATATTGATTCGTATAATCGAAACGCTGAATGCATTATTGATATTGGTAAAAAGGATTACTGGGGGCAAGGTTATGGGAAGGAAGCTTTCACCTTATTATTGAATTATGCATTTTTAGAATTAAATTTACATCGCCTTTCTTTACGAGTATTTTCTTTTAACGATAGAGCAATTAAATTATATAAATCACTCGGTTTTCAACATGAAGGAACTTGTAAAGAAGCTATATTCCGCAACGGCACTTGGCATGACATTGAACTCTTCGCTTTATTCCAACGTAATTATAAATAAAAAAAGCTTTGCGCTCACCGCGCAAAGCTTTTTTTCATATATTATAGACCAGCTTGCTCTTTTAAAGCTGCAGCTTTGTCTGTACGTTCCCATGATAGATCTACATCAGTACGTCCGAAGTGGCCGTAAGCTGCTGTTTGTTTGTAAATTGGGCGACGTAAGTCTAGCATTTTAATAATACCAGCTGGGCGAAGATCGAAGTTGTTACGAACTAGTTCTACTAGTACGTCTTCAGATACTTTACCAGTGCCGAATGTATCAACTGAAATTGATACTGGTTGCGCTACACCGATTGCGTATGCAAGTTGTACTTCTGCTTTTTCAGCAAGACCAGCTGCTACGATGTTTTTCGCAACATAACGAGCTGCATATGCTGCAGAACGGTCAACTTTTGTTGCATCTTTACCAGAGAATGCACCGCCACCGTGGCGAGCGTATCCACCGTAAGTATCAACGATGATTTTACGTCCTGTTAAACCAGCATCACCTTGTGGTCCACCAATTACGAAGCGGCCAGTTGGGTTAATGAAGAATTTTGTTTCTCCATCGATTAATTCTGCTGGTACTACAGCTTTAATTACGTGCTCTTTTAAGTCGCGATCGATTTCTTCCCATGTAACATCTGGGTGATGTTGTGTAGAAATTACGATAGTATCAACACGTACTGGTTTACCATTTTCATCATACTCAACTGTAACTTGCGTTTTTCCATCCGGACGTAGGTATGATAATGTATCATCTTTACGTACTTCAGTTAAACGGCGAGCTAATTTGTGAGCAAGCGAGATTGGAAGTGGCATTAACTCTTGTGTTTCATTACATGCGAAACCAAACATTAAACCTTGGTCTCCTGCACCAATTGCCTCAATCTCAGCGTCAGTCATTTGACCTTCGCGTGCTTCTAGCGCTTGGTCAACACCCATAGCGATGTCAGCAGATTGCTCATCGATAGATGTTAAAACTGCACAAGTTTCTGCATCGAATCCGTATTTTGCGCGTGTGTAACCAATGCCTTGAATTGTTTCACGAACGATTTTTGGAATATCTACGTAAGTAGAAGTCGTAATTTCCCCCGCTACCAATACTAAACCAGTTGTTACAGTTGTTTCACAAGCTACACGTGCATTTGCGTCTTTTGATAAGATCGCATCTAAAATTGAATCAGAAATTTGGTCACAAATTTTATCTGGATGTCCTTCAGTTACAGACTCAGATGTGAACAGATGACGTTTTTTTGTCATGTGGTAAACCTCCCTACAGTAATTGTATATATTGTACGGAACTCATCCTTAATTTGCCACAGATTGCGACATACATTTATTCTCCCACACAAGCATACAGAAAAACCTTTCCTACATAATAGAGAGGAAAGGTTTAATTTGCTACTTGCATACTGCTTTTTGCCCTTCGCTCTTATCGTTCGAGACCTGTAGCCTCGCACAGGTTTTAGCACCTATTCACTTGTGTTTACCAATACAAGTGAGGTTGCTGGGCTTCATCGGGCCTGTCCCTCCGCCAGCTCGGGATAAGAGAGTATCCGTCCCAACCTATACTAAAGAAATGATATTCATTTGTCAATTAATATTCACATTTTCCTGAAAGTTTTTCTCAGTGCGCCTGAAATGAAATATTAATAAGGAAATAATGCATTCACACAAACAAAAAGAAATAAATAGTATACATTATTTATATAATTGTGTTATACTCTTGTTGGGGATTACGAGAAATATTTCATTAAATGAAAAGGATGGTATATAAATATGAGTACTGTGAATGTCCAAATTGGTTTACACGAATTATTGAACGGAAGCAATGCACAGATTCAACTAAGTGTTCCGCAATTAGTGGAAAAAGTATTAATGCGAAATGAAGGGAAATTAACTTCGACTGGTGCCGTTTCTGCTTCAACTGGAAAATATACAGGACGTTCTCCTAAAGATAAATTTATTGTGAAAGAAGCATCGGTTGCTGACAAAATTGCTTGGGGAGCAGTGAACCAACCGATTTCTGAAGAACATTTTAATAAATTATATACGAAAGTTTTAGAATACTTAAAAGAGAAAGAAGAGTTATTCGTCTTCAAAGGATTTGCAGGCGCTGACCGTAATTACCGCCTACCAATTCAAGTTATTAATGAATATGCATGGCACAATCTATTTGTACATCAATTATTCATTCGTCCAACTGAAGAAGAATTAACAACTCATGAATCAGAGTTCACAATTGTTTCTGCACCGAATTTCAAGGCTGATCCAGCTGTTGACGGCACAAACTCTGAAGCATTTATTATGGTTTCATTCGAAAAACGTATCGTACTAATTGGTGGTACAGAATACGCTGGAGAAATGAAAAAATCAATCTTCTCTATTATGAACTTCTTATTACCTGAACAAGATATTCTTTCTATGCATTGCTCTGCAAACGTAGGTGAAGAAGGCGATGTAGCACTATTCTTCGGTTTATCTGGAACAGGTAAAACAACATTATCTGCTGATCCAAACCGTAAATTAATCGGTGATGATGAGCACGGTTGGTCCGATAACGGTGTATTCAATATTGAAGGCGGTTGCTACGCGAAATGTGTAAACCTTTCTCACGAGAAAGAACCACAAATTTTCGATGCAATCACATTTGGATCTGTTTTAGAAAACGTTATCATTAATGAACAAACGCGTATCGCAGACTATAACGATACTACTTTAACAGAAAATACTCGTGCTGCATACCCTATGCATGCGATCGACAATATCGTACTGCCAAGTGTTGCAGGACACCCAAATACAATTATCTTCTTAACTGCTGATGCATCTGGCGTATTGCCTCCAATCAGTAAGTTATCAAAAGAACAAGCTATGTACCACTTCTTAAGTGGTTACACTAGTAAACTAGCAGGAACAGAGCGCGGTGTTACATCTCCGCAAGCAACATTCTCAACTTGCTTCGGTTCACCATTCTTACCACTTGATGCATCTCGCTATGCTGAAATGCTTGGTGAAAAAATCGAGAAACACGATGCGAAAGTATTCTTAGTAAACACTGGCTGGACTGGTGGCGAATACGGCGTTGGTAAACGTATGAACTTAGGTTACACTCGTGCAATGATTCAAGCAGCATTAAACGGTGAACTTGCGAAAACTGAAACAGCTAAACATGACATCTTCGGTCTTGAAGTTCCACTTCACGTACCAGGTGTACCTGACGAAGTGTTAATGCCTGAACAAACTTGGGCTGATAAAGCTGCTTACAAAGCAAAAGCAATCGAACTTGCAAATGAATTCAAAGCTAACTTCAAAAAGTTCGACAGCGTATCTGAAGACATTATTAACTTAGGCGGCCCAATCGCTTAAGTGCAAACTTTCTGTTGGAATCACCCTTTACTCATATGAATAAGTGTCGTGTAATCGTAAAGTTTCGCGTACTCACCGACAAAACCCAATGCGGCTTAACGGTTACACACACTTACATAAAAAAGAAGCTTACGTTTTTTACGTAAGCTTCTTTCTATATCTTATATAGTGACTTAGCTCATAAATCACTTACCGTCACCTATAAAATTACAGAAAATTCATTTTATAATCATTCATTTTTAGTTTCCTATGCTATAATTTACATATACAGGAAAGGGTGAAGCTTATGAAAAATTTTTCTCGTACAGGAAAAATTTTATTCAGTTACGGAGCGATTCAAATGTTTTGGGGACTTGTAATGCTTAACGTTAATGTATTTGAGCATACAAGCGAAACAATAAAATATATTATTCTAATTATCGGAATAGTTTTTTGTATTATATCCAACTTTTTTAAAGAACATAAAAGTCATACTATTACGTGATTTTATGTTAACTTATTGGAAGGAGAAACCTGTATTTTATGAAAAGTTTCGCTTCCTATTGTACTATTCATCGCCGTATCCCTTATTCCAGGGTAAATTCATTTTTACACATATAACTTACTGATATATCCCTCGCTAGATCCTCTATTCCATCTAAAAAGAGGCTTTTTATCTTTTGGTTAGTTCCTTTTCATCTTTCATACTATAATAACCTAAGTTAACGACGATTAAAAAATAACCGCCCATAATCCCTACTGCAAATGCCCACATAACCATATGGTGCTCAATTTCGTACATAATAATAGCGCCCAAAATAGCAGCCGCAAAACGATTAAACATACCGAGCGTCGGTGCTTTCGTTTTCTTTACGATACTATCTCCAAGCTTCTCAATTCGTCTCCCTAAAAGCCACACGCAATACATACTTACAATAAGTCCAATTCCTGCACCTAAAAAATGTGCTGAAAACGGTGTTACCATCCAGCCTAGCAAAAGAAAACCTAGTATATAATACGATTGAATTTTAAACGACCTTAACGACATACTAATCATGCTGTTCTCCTCTTCTTCAGTAATTTTTATCTATCCAACAAAAGACTTCTTTCAAGTTCATACTACTTAAACCCATTTCACTCAAATTAAAAAACAACATAAACACAATGTTTATGTTGTTTAAATGTTTTTAGAAAATAATATTATACAAGATTTCCAACATCATATTTTCATAATTTGTGACGTTTTTTCAAACATTTTTCGTCCATTTATGAAAAAATTGATATCAATCTATGAACATACGGATATGATGTAATAAGTACACAAATAAAGGGGGCGTCTAATGATTTATTTTTTAATGGCTCTCATTCACCTCATTATCCCTGCACTTATTGGACTTTCATTGTATTGGTACACGAAAAACCATAGTATTTTCTACGCTGTCCTCGGTGTCCTTCTTCCAGGTATTATTCTTATCACACTCTTCCGTATTCCATTTTTAAACTTAATTCCTCTTGTTACTGCTATCTTATTTCTCATATTCTTACCAAAAATAAAAAAATAGGAAAGCAGATCATAGGTGATCTGTTTTCCTATTTTGCTATAGGTTCCCCCGCAGTAGAATGCACTTTTACTTTCTCCGATTTCACAAACCATAAACCGAAGAAAATAATAATTCCACCGATTATTTGTTGAAACGATACATATTCATTTGCCCATACAGCTGCAAATAAAACAGCTACAAGTGGCGTTATATACATATATACCATCGTATGTGACGCTCCAATTTTTTGAACACCAACATACCACATCACTAAACCGAACACTGTTACAAAGAAAATAGAATATAGTAAAGCGAATAGTGTTATTCCATGTGTAATGTGAAATGGCATTATAAATACGTATGGTCCACTTAAAAGCAAGAGTGGAATCGCGCCAACTAGTGCTGACCATGCGGTAACACGTAGCGCTGAATATTTTTTAATTAATGGGCTTGCTAAAACAGGATAAAGCCCCCAGCATATTGATGTAATGAGTCCAATCCCATTTCCATAAAAAGAACTAGCAAGTGAATTCCCAGCTACTAAAACTAAGGCTGCACCACAAAAGGCAATGATTGAACCGATAAGCTTTCGAGAAGAAAACTTTTCTTGTTTTAAGATAATCGCAAATACAGTTGTAAAAATAGGTGAAATAGAAATGAGTAAAGAGGCATTTGTAGCGGATGTATATTTTACAGTTTCCATAAATAACGTTTGATACAGTACAATACCTACAACGCTAACGATAATTAATCTAGGTATATCCTTGCGCTCCATATAAACCGACTTTTCAATAAAAAATGTAAGGAGTAACATAAGCGGTGCCGCTGATATCATCCGAAGTGCAGTAAATTCAATTGCTGTAAATTCTAAAAGTCCATATTTCGCAATCGTAAAATTAATCCCCCAAATAATAACGACTGCTAAAATTAATAATTCAATTCCCCATCTTCTCATGCGTATCCCCTCCGCAAATATGATTATACAGAAAATTCAATCATATGTACATTTCATTATGTGAAAAAACCTTTGTATTGTATGAAACGTTTTGGTACATGAAATTATATCGGCGATTTTCTGAATATATCAGCGTAACTCCGATTATATCGGCGATTTTTCGAATATATCAGCGCAACTCGAATTATATCAGCGATTTTTTAAATATATCGACTTATCAACAAAAAACGACAAAAATAGCAGCTTATTCAATAAAAAAAGTGGTTCCAAAATACATTTTGGAACCACCTTTCCTTTACTACACTCGAACATGTAACTTCATATTTGGATTATAAAATTGGCTCGGGCTCTTCAGTTGAAAAGTCCCTCCACCTTCATGCCAATCAACTGTTAACTTATCATCCATAAATACAAGCTTTGTGCGATCTGCGATAAAGCTAAACTTGCTTGATTCAATATCCACATCGCGCTCATCTTTTTCTGCTACAGCTACTAAATCGATAATTCCGCTCATTACACAACCGCAACCTTCATTATCGTAAAATAACTTTATATATTTCGCTTCATTTGGAATCGTATCCACAATCTTTTTATATGCTGCTTCTGTTACAGTAACGTACATACTCTAATCTTCATCCTCTCTTCTCGTATCCTTCATATATTGTACCATCATTTTTTTTAAAAGATATATACAGAAAATTATGAACAATATACAATGTATGTAGTAAAGGAGGTTGTATCACTCATGCTCAAATTACTACGATACCCCATCTTCCTAGGTCTACTCGGTAGCTTTTTTATTTCTAGCGGTATAGTATTACACCATATATTTCCCTATACTCCTTCTATTGGTTGGATTTTAGGTTTTATTTGTTTTCTATCCGCTTCTTATTTTGCTATGAAAAACAAAAACATCTAATTAATTCAAGGAGGATAACATGCCAACTTTAAAAGAAATAGAACAATCACTCAATCATTTATTCGAAATAGAAAAATACGGAAAAGACAGTGCCTTTAGTCGATTTATCCCGGCCGTATATGATCCTATCCCATTTCCATGGCAAAATTTTTTTGAAGCCAATTTTATTGAGCTATTTAACGGTCTTATGATACGAGGAGCTGAAACTGTAAATAAAGTATTTTTAGCTGTTTTTCCTACAAATGACGTTCTTGAAACATTCATTTCACAATCCACATCTGGTGATTTACTTTTTATGCACCACCCACTTGTAATGGAATGCGGTGATCCGCTTGGAAAATCAGGTCGTGGTTTTATTCCAATACCTGAAAAATATTTGCAAGCGATAAAAGAAAAACAACTTTCTATATATACATGTCACGGACCAATGGATATTCATCAAACGCATGGAACGAGCATTTCAATTGCAAAAGTCTTACATGCTCACGTAGTTGACGGCTTTGCATATGAAGGCCCAGAACAAGAGCCAGTTGGCCTTATTTGTGAAATAGATGAAACATCCACAGAAGCACTCCAAAAGCGTCTAAAAAATCTCTTCCATATTCCTTATACAGACTTCGAAGGTAAACAACATGATTCTATCAAAAAAGTTGCAATTATTGCGGGATGTGGCGATGTCGTTTCTCTCATGAAACAAGCAGAAGCAAAAGGTGCTGAAGCATATATTACTGGGGAAATCCATTGCCATATCGACAATAATTACGGTAAACAGAAATACTCGCTCATTATGGATTACGTAAAAGAAACGAATATGTCACTCATCGGTGTATCACACTCTGCCTCTGAATATTTAGTGAAAGAAACATTGATGTATGATTGGTTTAAAGAGAATTTTGAAGTAGATGTTACTTTGGTTCCACAGGAAAAATGGTGGTTATAAATTTTTAAAGAGATAGCTAATTTAGCTATCTCTTTTTACTAAACTTAAAATAGAAAAAATTCGATATACAATACACTTTCACCCTACTGTTAAAATCTAAACACACAATACAATCAACCACACAAAAATATAGAATTCCTAATATACATATAGTAGTTCTATTTTAAAAACTAGATTTTCAAAATATAGAAAGGAGAACATACATGTACCCACGTAATTGTTTTAGTTGCGATGGCAGACGCCCCAGTGGTTCTAACGGGAATACTGGACCCACTGGACCCACTGGCATCACCGGATCCACTGGAAGCACTGGACCCACTGGAGCTACCGGCATCACTGGACCCACTGGAAGCACTGGTAACACCGGCATCACCGGATCCACTGGAAGCACTGGACCTGCTGGTATCACCGGACCCACTGGCATCACCGGACCTACCGGCATCACTGGACCCACTGGAGCTACCGGCGCTACTGGGGGTACAGGAGCTGGCTTACAAAGTACTACCGCCTTTAGTCTTGCAGCCGCTCCCAACTATAAAGCCGGACAAGTTGTTACTTATACGAGCAGCGGCTATGTTGTAAAAAAGGATGCACCTCAAGGATTTCCTAATGTATCTCCAGATTATATCGTATTAGTAGAAAGTGGGCCTACTGGACCCACTGGTATTACTGGATCTACCGGGAATACTGGGCCTGCCGGGAATACTGGATCTACTGGAAGCACCGGATCTACCGGAAGCACCGGACCCACTGGAAGCACCGGACCTTCTGGCATCACCGGATCCACTGGAAGCACTGGACCCACTGGAGCTACCGGCATCACTGGACCCACTGGAAGCACTGGTAACACCGGCATCACCGGATCCACTGGAAGCACTGGACCTGCTGGTATCACCGGACCCACTGGAAGCACCGGACCTACCGGCATCACTGGACCCACTGGAGCTACCGGCGCTACTGGGGGTACAGGAGCTGGCTTACAAAGTACTACCGCCTTTAGTCTTGCAGCCGCTCCCAACTATAAAGCCGGACAAGTTGTTACTTATACGAGCAGCGGCTATGTTGTAAAAAAGGATGCACCTCAAGGATTTCCTAATGTATCTCCAGATTATATCGTATTAGTAGAAAGTGGGCCTACTGGACCCACTGGTATTACTGGATCTACCGGGAATACTGGGCCTGCCGGGAATACTGGATCTACCGGAAGCACTGGACCCACTGGAAGCACCGGATCTACCGGAAGCACCGGACCCACTGGAAGCACCGGACCTTCTGGCATCACTGGGTCCACTGGAAGCACCGGACCCACTGGCATCACCGGATCCACTGGCATCACTGGACCCACCGGCATCACTGGATCCACCGGCATCACTGGACCCACTGGCATCACTGGACCTACCGGCATCACTGGACCCACTGGAAGCACCGGATCCACTGGTATCACTGGACCTTCCGGCAGCACCGGACCCACAGGTAACACCGGATCTACCGGAAGCACCGGACCCACTGGAAGCACCGGATCTACTGGCATCACCGGACCTGCTGGTAACACCGGATCTACTGGCATCACTGGACCCACTGGAAGCACCGGACCCACTGGAAGCACCGGATCTACCGGCATCACTGGACCCACCGGCATCACTGGATCCACCGGCATCACTGGACCCACTGGCATCACTGGGCCCACTGGCATCACTGGACCTGCCGGGAGCACCGGACCTGCTGGTAACACCGGATCTACTGGCATCACTGGACCCACTGGCATCACTGGGCCCACTGGCATCACTGGACCCACTGGCATCACTGGGCCCACTGGCATCACTGGGCCCACTGGCTCCGCTGGTAGTGCTTCAGCAAAAAGTATTGTGTTTCAAGGAACAAATGCTGGTTTTCAACGTATAGCGGGATCTCCTGGAATTGACTCCAATGTTATTCCGTATGTCACTGCTGGATCTGGTAGTATAGTTGGTTTTACGGCGTCTATAAATGTAAATAACTTACCTGCTGCTGTTTATACAATTGATATTTGCAGGAATGTCCCTACAAACCTCACCGCTCCTACTTCCAGTTACATTCTAACTACTATTACTTTAACTACCACAGACAAAATTACCGGAACTATAGTATTTTCCATTAAACCGACGGATACTGGTTCCGGACAAATTCAAGTATTTAATCCTACTCCCGCAGTAGGTCCGGCTACTGTAACTTGGACTAGTATTACAACTGGAAACCTTGTTTCGAGAGGAGATGCTATATCCCTTTATATTAACCCTGGAATTACTGCGAGTGCTGTATATTCTATTTTCCTAATCACTGATCTATAAACTCACACTTAAAACCATTTATTCCACAAAAAAGACCCGAGATTCGGGTTAACAAATAACAGACAAGTTCATTATATACTTTCACTGCAAAATAACCATATTTCGGATTTTATTTTCCATATACTGCACTAATAGTGTGAACAATTTTGAATTTTTATTCAAAAAAAGGGGAGTTCACTCTCAAATAAGTGATCTCCCTTTTTAAAATAACTTTTCATGATATCGGCAATACAACCTTCACCGTCGTTCCAACCCCAACTTCACTTTCAAAACTTATTTTACCGTTGTGATCTTTAATAATTTTTTCTGTAACTACTAAGCCTAAACCTGTTCCCGTTTCTTTTGTTGTGTAAAAGGCTTCATTTAGCTTCGGGATTTTGTCTTTTGGAATGCCGCAACCTTCATCCTTAACTTGAACAATGATTGCATCTTCTACAGTCACTTTAATCGTAATCGTTCCGCCAACTGACATTGCTTCAATCGCATTTTTAATTAGATTAAAAAACACTTGTTTTAATCGTTTTTCATCGCATGTAATCGATGGTATGTCTTTACTATAAATACCTTGTATGTGCACACCTTGATTTAAAGCAGGCTTCCCCATAACTCGAATAACATAAGCGATAATTTCTTCTATATTATGAACTTCTGATTCTATTGATTTAGATTTCTCAAATCCACTAAGTTCTGTAGCGATTGTATGAATTCGTTCTACTTCTTGTTTCATAATATCACTATATATTTTATCCTCTGGATATTTAACCGCTTGCTTATTTACAAATTTATCTAAATTAGCTAAAGGTCTTTTAATTTTGGAACCAATAACTGTAGCCATTTTCCCAACAGTTGCTAACTTTTCTGTTTGTTGTATTTCTTTATTCATCATCTCAAGCGTACGAACGTAAGATTGGAACCTTAAAAACATAATCCAACATATGATAGTAAATACGCTATATAATGCCATCGGGATTAAAACGAGTGATGAGTGAATCATGATTCCTATAAGAGCATATTTTCCAACAAGTATGCTCGGAACTAACCAAAAATATCTTTTATTCACAAAAAGTGGGGCAAATAAAATAAAAAATCCTTCTACTATATTCCCACCATCAAACTCAGCATCACTACCGTAGTAAATCATAATATTATGGATAAAATCTAATAGATTATATCCAATTAGAATAATATACTTTACTGCAAATGGATTTTTCCATTTCATAAAGTATATTCCAATGCAAAATAAAACCACCATCAGAAAATAAAGCCATAACCCTAAACCATCTTCAAATTGTCCTACTCCTTCTTGCTCTCCTCCTATTAAAGGTACAATAAATTCGTAGGCAAGATCGTATACAAAAAATATAATGAAAAATAAACTTAAATATATTTTCAGCGCCTTCATTTCTTCATTTTTAAATATACCGTCTTTATTCATATGGTAACTCCTAGCTTTTCTCCCACTTGTATTTCATTATTTCCACACTTTTTTGGAAGAATAATATCTATTCTCGTTCCCTTATCTCTTTCACTTGAAATATGTAACGTACCAAGGTGTTCGTTGACAATTCGATCTGCTACCGTAAGTCCCAAACCAATTTTATCTTGTTTTGTTGTATAAAAAGCTTCTGTAACACGAGCCACATTTTCTTTCTTAATACCGTAACCATTATCGATTACACTTAACATTACATAATCTTGTCCTTTATTTTCTAATCGTAACTCTAATGTGCCACCTTGCTCCATTGCCTCCAGAGCATTTTTTATGACATATAGAAAGACCCCTCTTATTTTTCGCTCATCACATTCAACTTCTATTATCTTTTCTTCGATATTAGACATAAGCTGGACAGTAGATTCATTCATTTTTTCTCGAAGAATTGCTACTGCTTGTAATGCAATTTCACCTATATTATGTTTTTTATAAATAGAGGGTTTACATGTAGCAACTTCCATCAATTCACTTATCATATTATTCATATTTTCTATTTCAAAAATCATCTGTTTATAAATAGGGTCCTCTTCATGCTTCTCTCGTTGTAATTGCGTAAACCCTTTTAATGAAGCAAGTGGATTTTTAATTTCATGTCCCACTGTCGCTGCCATCTTTCCGATTACTGCTAATTTTTGTGATTCACTAGCAATCTTAATACTTTCCTTTACCGCTGAAAGGTATTGTATAAATCGATTTAAAATGATGTATACCGCTATTAATATGAGTGTATACATAATGAGGTACATAAATCCTTTTACTTCCTTTAATACAAATAAGTAAATTACATATTTCCCTACAATAGTTGAAAGTACAAACACAAAATATTTTTTATTTAAAAATATAGGTACAAAGAAGATGAGAATAATTTCTATTATATTTACCCCATCAAATGCCGCCTTATTATAAAGCATATACGAAAGTATGTTAGCAATTTCTATTCCTATGTATGCAAATACACATGCATATTTCACAAAATTCACTTTCTCTTTTTTTATTAAATATACATTTACACCGAGTATTGCAGTTCCGCAAATAACTTGCCATAGTATGCTATGTCCCTTATCCGTTAGTGATTTATTTTCTAATACGATTGCATAGAGAATTTGGTATGAAACAACAATGACGTATAGCACCCACAAAAAGATTTTGGCATTCCTTTCTTCTTCTTTATATGATAGAAAACTTTCTTTCACTTCAACACCCCTTCAACATAATATCTCGAAGAATACCATTTATTATAATAAATGATTTTCTTATACAAACAAAGATAAATCGAACATTTGAGGAAAATCATCCCAACGTTTTAATACTTTCAGACGATATGTAATCATAAAAATTATAAACAATAATACGTATATTATGTGGGAGAGATTTTATATAAATGGTAAAAAATGAAGGAAAGTTTGGTGTCTTAATAGAACGAAAACCTACGCTCCTGGCGTATGAATAGGAGGCTCATTCATGTTTGTTACCGTCGAGAAAGATGTGCATATTTTTGTGCAAGATGTTAATCCCGGTCCCGGTAGTAAAACCGTGTTCTTCGTTCACGGTTGGCCTTTAAATCATCAAATGTACCAATATCAGCTCAACGTATTACCACAGCACGGTTTCCGCTGCATCGCTATGGATATACGCGGAAATGGGCAATCCGATAAACCATGGACTGGTTACACATACGATCGTTTAGCAGACGATATCGCCATTGTCCTAGAAGCACTTCAAGTCGAAAATGCTACATTAGTCGGTTTCTCAGTAGGCGGTGCTCTTTCCATTCGGTACATGTCTCGCTATAATGGTCAACGTATTTCTAAACTTGTATTAATCGATGCCGTTTCCCCCTCTTTCGTTAAAAATCAAGAATCTCCCTATGGTGTCCCAAAAGAACAAGCAGATACTCTCATTAATCAAATGTATGCTAATCTACCTAAATTTTTAAATGATGTGTCTTTATCATTTTTTAATAGAAACTTAGGATCCGCTACGTTAGAATGGTTTTCTTATCTCGGTATGCAGTCTGCTTCCTATGCTCTCATCAAAATATTGCAAGCAGCCGCAAATGAAGATGTAACGAAAGATTTAAGTAAAATTAACGTGCCAACAAAAATATTCCACGGTATTCACGATCAACTTATCCCATACAAAAGCGCTGAACTTACGCAAAAGCGGATTAAAAATTCTCAGTTACATCCTCTCACCAATAGTGGTCACGGCTCCCCAATCGATCAAGCGGATGAATTAAACGAAGAACTTATAAAGTTTTTGCATTCATAAAAACCTATGCCAAATCGTATCGATAGGAACGTAGTTTTCAAAAACGTTAAAATTCACACATTTCTCACAAATCAATTGATAAAACGATTACATTTTCATTTATACTAAATGTACAAGTAATACTCCCTAAACCCAGCTTGTCTGGTTACCCCGTTAAATACTATAAAAAAGAACTTGTATCGTTATACAAGTTCTTTTTGTTTCTTTTATCCCGCTTTAACGGGCACTAAGACCCCCACCTCAAAATTCAGTAAAGCAAAGAAGTTAGGTGGGGGTCGGGCTACCCATAAAAGTCCAATTGGTGAGGGCTGATAATCAGTGGGGGATGAAGACCCCCACCACTGATTAAAGTTTCACTTTATTTAAAGAGGATATCTTTACTATATTGATTTCCGACGAGTAAATCATATTGGAGCATTTTATATTGCTCTAACATTTCTTTTTGTTTCTTTGTTAAATCATTGATTACTTCTCCATTTTTATCAACTTTTAATTCATCTCTAAGCACCGGTATTTCCTTGTAAAATCCCGATAAAAATTGATAGAATAAAGATTTATTTAATCCTGCATAATCAAAAATAAGATTAGAAAAATAAATTGGACTTACTAAACCTAAATTATCATTTGGCATATCAAAGTTTGCGTACATTAATAGCGGCGTTTGGGCCATCGCTAAACGTTCGCTCGGTGTTTTTTCATTCGTTATATACCCATTCTCTTTATAAAAAGATTTATTTTTTCCTAATGATGGAAGATGATCCCCAAAAAACACTAATAATGTAGGTCTATCTAAATTATCTAGTTGCTCTATTAAATATTGAAGAGCCTCATCTGAACGTCTTAACCCTTCTGTATACGTTTCTAATTCTCCCTTTGATTCTTCATTATCTAGACCGCTAATTTCTATTAGGTTTTCACCAAATCGGCCTTCTGTAAATGGAAAATGATTTTGCATCGTAACTGCATGAATAAATGTAGGTTGTTTTTGTTTCTCTAACTCAGCAATTATCTCTTTACTCATCGCTAAATCACTAATATAATCTCCATCAATATCGACATTTTCCATCGTATCAGCTGCATTAAACTTATCAAACCCTAACACCCTGTATACGTCATCGCGTTTGAAAAATGAGCGACCAAATGAATGAATTGCACTTGTGTAATACCCTTCTTTTTTCAACGCCGTAGGGATTGATGGAATTTCTTTCTTATTTGTAATAACCTGCTGATATGGTATAGAACCTGGCTTTAACAAACTCATTGAATAACTCGTTAATGCCTCAAATTCAACGTTCGCCGTATTTCCACCAAATGTAGGAGAAATAGTTTGTCCACCAGGAAAGTTTTCTATATAATGATGCAAATTTGGTACAGGATCTTCACTAAAAGAAAGGTTAGTTACTTTCGTCGGATCCCAAAACGATTCACTCATTACAAAAATAATATTCGGTTTCTCTTTTTTCTTTTGGCTCTCTATATTTCCACTATATTGTTTTTTTATATCGTTTGCTATTTGAAGCATATTTTCTTTAGAATAATTTTTTGGTTTTTCCATAACTGTTGTATCTAAATTGCTAATAAACCCAAGTACAAAACCATTTGAAGCATAGTTCTCATTTTGATCCCACAAAACAAAATCTACACCTGATTTTTGAAATACTTTATTCATAAATGTGTTCGCAAAATTACCATACGCATATAGAACAAAAATAGATCCTACTACTAATAAAGCTCTTATTCCTAGATGAGTCTTTACATTTTGAATATATCTTCTCATATATATCCCTGCTACAATACAAGCCACGATACTTAAGATAATGACAAAAATATAACTCCAGCTAAAATAGTCCATCACCATCGGTATAACAGATTGCATATGCATAATTTGTGTGAAATCAGAAGGATACAGCGGATCACCTCTAAAAATAAGCTTTAAATAATTCACAATACCTAAAATGACTAACGTACAGCTCGTTAAAATCATACTTAGAAAAACCTTGCCTATTAAATTATAAACAAGAATGTATATTGCATAAATTGCTACAAAACTTAATATAAACTGCATGTTATAAAAGTAAATCCAATTCATTGCCTCTATGAAACTCATATTAACTTGCATGACAATATAAAATAACGCTACTGTATGAGCTAGTAAAAATAATATAAAATGCACTCGTAGGGATGCCCTAAGTATAGACATCTCTTTTTTATTAAAATGTGAAATATAAAATGTTATGCCCCATATGAAAATCATCATAACAATTAAAACAAGATTTTGATTTAAATGAGCTTTCATTATGTCTAAATTAAAAACCTTTAAAATCATAAACAGCATAGTTATTACTAATAAAGTCACCATACTACTTATAATGCTAGAAATTAATATATTTCTTTTTGGAAGATCAAAAAGTGTAGAACCATACTTCAATTCATTCCCTCGTTTCTATGTCTTAATTTCCCCCGCATCGAAAGAACTACTTCTATAAAAATAACATATATGACATATTTCGTCTGCATACTTGCTTCTATCATAAATGTATTGTCTTAATATTACCTTAATCACCAGTTAAATTGTGGTATACAAATTACTCATTCTTGAAAAACTTAATTTCAGCATTCCACTTTATGATATAATAACTATGTTTTGGAAATCCTTAATACTATTAAAGATTTCACATGAAAATACGAAAGAATTAATAAAAAAGGAGTTGCTCATTTTTGCTTACTAAGTTTAAGAGTTTGCCTAAAGCGGTATATGCAATTTTGGCGCTTTCTTTCCTGTTGCACGTTTTTTGTTTAGTAAAACAGCCAGGATTAGATGGAGAGTTAGTCAAAGTAACATATGGTGCAAATGATGCCTTTAACTATTCGTTAACAGCTGAACAACTATTAAAACATGGTGTATTTGGTTATGTGTATTTAGAACCTAGTGAAGTTCCAGGGAAAAATGCATATATTACACCAGGTCAGCCATTACTATTAGCTGGCGCTATGATTATTTCTGATATTACATCAATTCCTTACTATTACGTAGCAACTGTTATTAACATGATTATGAACCTATGCACAGTGCTATTAGTATTCTTAATAGGAAAAGAATTGTTCGAAAAAAACATTTATGGAATTGTTGCAAGTATTTTATATGCTATTTATCCAAGTAACTATACATACTTCCGTACATTGCTAACAGAAGTTCCATCCATATTCTTATTAGCGTTATGTGTATATGTATTTGTTCTCGCATGGAAATACAATAAAGTGAAATTCCATATATGGTTTGGAATTGTCGTTTCAATTTTACTTATGTTCCGTCCAAATCCAGCTCCAATGATGCTCATTCCTGTTCTTGTTGTGTTATTTACATATGGATTTAAAGACTCCATTCGAATCGGATTGTTATGGTTTATCGGACCTTTCTTTATTATTGGTGCATGGGTTGTTCGTAACTATTTAGCACTCAACCAATTTATTTTATTCTCAACCCAAGGTGCTGACCCACTAATTGCGGGTGCTGATCCATTTAATAAAATTGGATATGAAAATATAGTAAATGAAATGAGAGCCAAAGGCTTAGATGACAAAGGGGCATACGCAAAAGAATTAATCAAGAACGGCTTTAAGACGGACTTCACTTATTGGTTCTCTTGGTTCACTGTCGGTAAAACAATTGAATTATTCAAAACAGCTCCTGCTGTAGACCAATACCGTATTCATAACTTTATGCAACTATGCCATAGAGTGTTTATTATCGGCACATTCTTGAGCAGCTTCTGCTTCATGCTAAATTCATTTAAACATAAACGCGTTATGATGCTAGTAGCAAGTTCTATTATTTACATTATCTTCTCAAACTTATTCTTAGCAATTAATCGCTATGGATTTTTCATTAATCCCCTTATGTGCTTAATTCTTGCATACGGATTAATTCACATTGTGCAGAAGCTTCCATTCTTCCGCACTAACCAAGCATAATAAGAAAGAGGTCGTCCAACGGTGGACGACCTCTTTCTTATTACCCCACACTTTTGCACACAGCCAATTTGTCCATTCTGTAATCACACTTTAATTCCGTATGTATGTGTTTCTGTATTTGTCAAAATATCTTTCACAACACTACTCACTATTTTACTTATAACTTCAAGTTTTTTACAACTATTACTATAACAAAAGAACCCGCCCCCACCTAACTTCTTTGCTTTCGCTCAATTTTGAGGTGCGGGGCGGGCTGCCCGTTAATGCGGGATAAAGTATTATATAAAAGGAAACAGCCATATTTTCCATACGATACATACGAGTACAATAACTACAAAATCAAAAAAATCTAATCTCGGTCCTTTTTTCATATTCATCTCTAGCCATAAATGAAGCCATTTTATTTTTGTGTATTTTTGGATGTTTTTCTTTGCAAATCGGTAAATGAGCACTTGCATAATAAAAAACCCGACTACAAAAATAAACAAGAAAATAAGAAAATCGACCACAAAATTCCTCCTTATTTTTGCAGCGATTTTTCTACGATATGATTTTTCAAAACCCACTCTTCAAATTGAGCACTTCCAAATTCCCAACTAAGATCACGAGCATGTACAGAAAAAACGTAATAACCAGCATATTCGTCCATAAATTTCCCCGTCTCAATCCCATCTTTCTGAAGACCATATGCTCCAAAATTAAAATATACATCCCACACGTCTTCATTCTTCCGTTTATAAGCAATCGATTCCATATCGCATTCTGTTCCGAAATAATCAAGATGTAAATGTACGCTATCATCATATTCGTACTCCATTTTATCACCCCTTATATTTGTACTTCTTTATCCCCAAAAAAATTCCTGCTATCTACACTCACATATGGGCACTTACCTACATATCATGCTTGTAGAGTGACTTCTAGGAGGTGTTATATAGTGAAAAAATTAATAGCTGTTTTTTGTATCATGTTACTAGCTGTCTTCACATTTGCTGCTTGCAGTAGTAAAAAAGAAGATACGAAAGAACAAACTCAAAATGTTCGCGTCGGCGAAGTTACCCATTCTCTCTTCTATGCCCCGTTATATGTCGGGATTGAAAAAGGATTTTTTAAAGATGAAGGATTGCATGTTGACCTCCAAACAACAGCTGGTGGAGATAAAACGATGACCGCCCTATTATCTGGCGGGATTGATATTGCTCTCGTCGGTTCTGAAACATCTATTTACGTTCATCAACAAGGCGCAAAGGACCCAGTCATTAACTTCGCACAACTTACACAAACAGATGGAACATTTTTAGTTTCGCGTAAAAAATTAGACTCTTTTAATTGGAATGACGTAAAAGGTGTTACGTTTTTAGGACAGCGTAAAGGCGGCATGCCACAAATGGTTGGAGAATACGTTTTAAAGAAAAATGGCATTGATCCTCACAAAGATACAAATTTAATCCAAAACATCGAATTCGCTAACATTGCAAATGCCTTTGCATCTGGTACCGGAGAATTTGTACAGCTCTTTGAACCGACTGCAAGTATATTTGAAAAAGAAGGTAAAGGTTATATCGTCGCTTCGTTCGGAAATGAATCTGGTACTGTTCCGTATACAACGTTCATGGCAAAAGAAAGTTTCTTAAAGAAAGATAAAGCTGCTGCTGAAAAATTCACACGGGCGCTCTATAAAGCACAACAATGGGTTGATACTCATAGCCCAGAAGAAATTGCTAATGCCGTTTCTCCGTTATTTAAAGACACTTCAAAAGACATTACAGTAAAAGTAATTGAACGGTATAAAAAGCAACATTCTTATGCGACAAATCCACTATTAGATGCTGAAGAATGGAAACAGCTCCAAACGATTATGAAAGACGCTGGCGAATTACAAAAAGAAGTTCCACATGAAGCGCTCGTCAATACGAAAATTGCCGAAAGCGTTATTAAGAAATAGAGGCGAAGTGTATGAGTTTTTTACAAATACGTAACGTTTCTCACTGCTTTTTCGCAAAAGAGAATGCCAAATTGATTCTCGAAGATATGAGCTTACAAGTGGAAGAAGGCGAATTCATTTCGATACTCGGCCCAAGTGGTTGTGGCAAAACGACACTCCTCTCCATTATTGCCGGGCTTCTTGATCCAATTGAAGGTATCGTCTTTTTAGATGGTGAGCCCATTACAACGAAAACTTCATCTATGGGATATATGTTACAGCAAGACTACTTGTTTCCTTGGAAGACAATTGAAGAAAACATTATGCTTGGACTTCATATACGAAAAATTTACGATGAACAGACGAAAGAACATACTTTACAGCTTTTAAATCAAGTCGGTCTACATGATGTAGAGCAGCAATATCCTCGTGAACTATCCGGTGGTATGCGTCAACGTGCCGCCCTCGTTCGAACGTTAGCGACCGACCCCAAAATTTTATTGCTAGATGAACCTTTTTCAGCGCTCGATTATCAAACGAAATTGAAGCTAGAAGATCTCGTTTTCAGCTTACTACACAAATATAAGAAAACGTCACTACTCGTGACACATGATATTGAAGAAGCCATTGCGATGAGTGATCGTATTTATTTACTGCAAGCGAATCCTGGAAAAATTGCAAAAACATTTATCGTCCCAGAAAGCATCCGTTCCTTATCACCGTTAGAATCACGCCACCACCATGACTTCCCATCCCTCTTCCAAAATATATGGAAGGAGCTGGAGCGTCTTGGATAATATAAAACAACTACATGAACAGTTTCGGAAAAAAGAACGCAGGCGCGCATGGTTAGCACGCTCTTTACAACTTTTACTGCTCATTCTTTTCTTTGCACTATGGGAGATAGCTAGCAAAAAAGAATGGATTGATCCTTTACTCTTTAGCTCTCCTTCAAGCATTTGGGAGCTCTTCCTTAGTAAATGGATGGACGGTTCGCTTTTGGTTCACATATGGACGACATTACTTGAAACGGGATTAGGCTTCATTCTTGGAACAGTGCTCGGCGCTATTATCGCTACTTTCCTTTGGTGGCTACCACTTCTCGCCCGCGTACTCGATCCATATCTCGTCGTCCTAAACGCCATGCCAAAAGTAGCACTTGGTCCGATTATCATTGTAATCTTCGGTCCAAATATTTCTTCGTCAATTGCAATGGGAGTAATCATTTCCATCATCATTACCATTCTCGTTATTTACAGCGCATTTCAAGAAGTCGATTCTAACTATATAAAAGTGATGGACACATTTGGCGCAAATAAATGGCAATGCTATAAACAAGGCGTTCTCCCTGCATCTTTCCCAGCCATTATTTCAACGTTAAAAGTGAACGTTGGATTATCATGGGTCGGTGTTATATTCGGCGAACTTCTCGTCTCTAAACAAGGCCTTGGCTACTTAATTAGCTACGGATTCCAAGTATTTAATTTCACACTTGTTTTACTGAGCGTACTACTCACGTGCGTCCTCGCAACACTTATGTATGTGTTTGTTGAGGCATTTGAAAAACTTCTAATTGGGAAACGAAAAAGAAGCTGACTTAGAGCGATAGACTATAGTCAGCTTCTTTCTTTTACTTTTTATCACACATCTTTGTTTCATTTTTAACATTTCCATCCGCAACCGTAACTGTATGGAAACAATCTTTCACACGTACTGTAACGACATTATCTTTTCGATCTATCACATGATAATCATTAAACTTTTTATCCAATGCACTACGAATTTGCTCCCCTTCAAAAATCGGAAAACCGTGAGACATTACCCAAATGAGACCAGCGACAGCAAGAATCGTTTTCATACGTTTCATTACCTCCTCGAGAGTAAACTTATAGTCCCTATAACACGCGCATTATAATTGTGTCTAAATTGTGACATTTTTATACTAATTCTATTTTATAGTTATAGTTCCTTCTTCTTTTTGATAAAAATACAGAATTTTCAATTTTATCAACATAAAAAACGTAAAGAACTACAATTCTTTACGTTTTCTTAGCTAACATATATAACTCGCATTAGTTACCACTTTGTTGTTCTATCTTTAAACGTTTCCGTTCTATTTTTTCAAAATAAGGATCTACAATTTCATCACCATCAATATAATAAGAAGCTAAAAAGAAGTAATTTTCATTATCATCTTCTTTTTTCCGCTCTGCCTTTTTCATATCTGCACTTTCATGCTCTTCTATTTCATAATCTTCTACTGCTTCAAGCTCAGATAATCCATCTATTTTTTCATATACTTTTTGAAGTTTCTTATCTCCTATTTCCACGCATTCTTTTTCTGTTTTACACACTTCTTTTTCTTTCACACTCTTCATAGAACTCTCGCACCCTGCTAACGATAACCCCTACTAACTTGCATACAGTCTCTTCATGCATTCCTCCATCAATACATTCTACAAAAATATCATAATCATTTTTTAACGAATATGCGATAATAAATCACAAAAATTGTAAGGAGGTTTCCTATGATTCGGGCAGTCTTCCAGAAAGTTTATCAGCGACTTTTCGGATATATCGACCGTAACTTGAAATATATCGACTTACCGACAAAAATTGACAAACAAAAAAGAAGCCGTTTGTTCAAAAACGCCTCCTCTTCCTTTATGACTCATATACAGTAAACTGCGGTTTACTTGGATGATCTATCACTAGCGCATCGTCTGGAAACTTTGAAACTTTTTGATATAAGGCAATGTCACCCATGCAACCTGCTGTTAGTAGAATTCCTAAAAATGAGAGTGGCTCCAGATTCATAGCTAATCCCAATACAATTGGCAAAATTCCAGTCGGTAAAAACGGTAACATTAACACTTTCTTCATTTGCTTTACTGTAATTTCTTTTTTAGAATGCGCATATGCAACACCTAATTTCCAATTGACACCCCATTTTAGTTCACTCCACGGCACGCCTCCGATATAACGAAATCCTATTAGATGTATCGCTTCATGAATACAAACGAGAACAATCATTCCAATAATCAAAAGAAACATAGCGGGCAATGTAAAGTCAAATTGAACCTCGCCTGAAAGAAAT
The DNA here is from genome assembly GCF_051916145.1 of Bacillus cereus group sp. MYBK245-2. NCBI lineage: Bacteria > Bacillati > Bacillota > Bacilli > Caryophanales > Bacillaceae > Bacillus > Bacillus cereus group sp. MYBK245-2. The sequence continues at coordinate 98,048 of NZ_JBQAGB010000011.1, forward strand.
ATATGCAAATAACCAATTCCAAACGCCAACGCAAATATTGTAAGTAATGAATAGATATTTAACTTAACCATCGAAACAGTAACAGTCGTTTCTTTCCTTTTATCCATCTTCTCCCTCCTAAAATGTAAATATATCTTTACAAAAATTGTATAATATATCCAAATAAATGTAAAGATATATTTACATTTATTCTTACACACAAAAAAAGAAACCGGCTACTTTACTTCGTAAAACAGCCGATTTCTTCTATATGTTTCATCGTACGCGCCAATACATCGTCGCGCATTATAAAGCTAAATTTTCTATCTGTTTTAATGTTGTCAGGAATGTCTGTTAATAAAACAGATCCTTTCGTTTCTTCGTAATGCGTATGTTGTTCTACCGCACTAATTGTTGCAAAATAAATGTTTTTAATGATTATTTTGTCTTTTCCAGATACTTTATATTGTCCTAAGTAAGTTAAATCAGAAACTATGCCGCCGGTTTCTTCATGAACTTCTCGAACTGCCGCTTCTTCCGGTGTTTCCCCTAGTTCTACTTTTCCACCTGGAAATTCAAGACCGCGACGTAAATGATGCGTTAATAACCATTGATCCCCGTACCGGCATACAACCCAAACATGCTTTGGCTCAGGAGAAAATGGATAACGTTCAAACGATAATTGTACAGTGTTGTGGTAATAATCTTTAAATTTGTACATGCCATTACTCCCCTATTGATGGTTACAAGTTTTTCCTACCACAAATTGTAGCATATTCTCGCTTTTCTGCATAATATTATCCAATTATAATCCATTGATTATTCCCATTTGCGCGACTAATTCTTTCGTCTCATGATTTCCTAAATCGTAAATCATTTTATATGCTTTTTGTAGTTGTTCATCATATCGGTCATTATTTGAATCATGATGATACTCAACAAATGGAACGTGGGAGCGTACAAATGAACCTAAATCCTCTACATACGCTTGATCAAAGTACTCTCTTAACTCCGTAATTTCCTCATCATTTGCGGAAATCTCAAAATTATACGTATCCGCTGTCTTCACTTGTGAAATTTGACCGTTTCCTATTGATATATAATATGTTTTTTTCTGCTCCATGTAACACCCTTCTTTCATCCTTTTTATTTCTATTGTTTTCATCAATTACAAAATTATGTAAAATAAAGAAAAGGAGGGATTCCATGTTTAAAATATTAATTATCGGTATTATCATCGTCCTAGTCATACTAGTACTCTCCATCATGACGATTAATAAAGGCTACGCTTATAAACATTCCGTCGATAAACTAGAAGATAATCCTTATACAAAAAATAATAAGGAGAATTCATAATATGTTTCGTATACTTCGCATTGGAATCGCGCTCACTGTAATTATTATTTCAGCAATCGGACTCTATACGGGGCAAAATACCTTTCTCCCCCTTTCACAATTTCTATTAGGAGCTTTAATGTTTCTCATTGCTATTGAACAAATAAAGAAAAAGGATTCCGGAACAGGATTTATTTGTATTGGTGCTGGAGTTTTCACCTGGATCGTTCTCATCATTAGCCATATAAAATAGTAGGGGGAATATACATGTTAAAAGGATTACGGATTACTTTTGCACTCATTGCATTATGTATAGTAATTTACGGATATTTTACTGGTAATAGAGAAATAATGCCTTACATGTTCATTTTCTTAGGGTTAATGGCTTTCACTATAGGACTAGGGGAAATAAAACAAGACAGAAAATCTAGTGGTATATTTGCTTTTCTCGCTGGATCTGGTGCTTTATTTCTTAGCTTCTCAGAACTATTTCGGTAAATAATCTATTTAAGGGGACATTACATGCTAATTGGATTACGGATTGCTTTAGGACTTTTCACGCTTCTCATACTCTTTCTTTGCACTTATATCCAGATTACCAATCTGTTTCTCACTTCTCCCATACGTACAATTTATTCTCAGTTGTTTCTTTATTCTTGTTGGAATTAACGAATTTATATCCGGACGAAAATCAATGAGCATTCCGTTTTTTTTCGTTTCTATTCTTACACTCTTCGTTCTCATATCAAACTACCTTCGCTACGTATAGAATGAAATCTTGAGCAATTTCGCATTTACAAGCACGTAATAAAATAGGGATGATTTTTTGTCAACTTTTGTCGGTAAGTCGATATCCAGTGTCGAAACGTCGATATATTAAAAAAATCGTTGATATATTTCAAGTTACGGTCGATATATTCGAAAAATCGTTGATATAATTTCATTTATTATCATGCCACAAAAAAACTGCCCTTTTACAGGCAGTTTTTCTTCTTATCCAAATACTTTCTCAAGTTCATCTTTATCTTGGCTTAACCAGAAGTTCATTAAGCGTTTTGCTCCTTCTAAATCGTGAAGCTTCGCTTGACCACATTGTGTTTCATTTGCAGCTGGAATTTCTGTAATTTGAACCGCATCTTTTAATGTTAATTCTAATAAATCAATGATTTCTCGAACTGTCGGTGTTCCGCTTACTACAAGGTAATACCCTGTTTGGCAGCCCATTGGTGAAATATCGATAATATCAAAATGCGGATAACGATCAATATATTTACGTAAATTAAATGCTAATAAATGTTCTAACGTATGAATAACATCTGGTTTCATTGCTTGTTTATTCGGTTGGCAAAAACGAATATCAAATTTATTTACAATACCGTCACTACCTACATTGTGAACTCCGCAATGTCTTACATAAGGTGCCTTTACAATCGTATGATCTAATTCAAAGCTTTCTACTGATGGCATACAACATCTCTCCCGCTTTTAATTTAATTCCGTTATATCCAATATGATATAACGGAAATGCACATTAGTAAAGTATTATGTACAGTCGTGCTATAATACTTTAAGAATATGCTGAAAAGGAGATCGTTATGAAACAGATTTTTATTGGGATTATACGCTTTTATCAAAAGTTCATTTCTCCGATGACACCACCCACTTGCCGCTTTTATCCAACTTGTTCTCATTACGGATTAGAGGCGTTTCAAAAGCATGGTGCACTCAAAGGCTTTTGGCTTACTTGTAAGCGTATATTAAAATGTCACCCTTTCCATCCAGGAGGATTTGATCCTGTCCCAGATAAAAAGGATGACAAAGTACATTCTTAATTGTCGTAACCATTCACAACTAAATCTAATTTTCCTGTATCAGGATCGATAACAAGACCGTGAACAGGTACTTCTTCCGGAAGTAATGGGTGGTTGCGAAGTACTGATACGCTATGTTCTACACTTTCTTCCACACTAGAGAAGCCGCGCAAGAATTGTTCTAAATCGATTCCAGAATAACGAAGCATATCTAATTTCTCTTCTGTTACACCGCGTTCTTTCATTTTCTCAATCGTACTGCTTGCTTGAATTTTTGCCATACCACAATCGTGGTGACCAACTACACATACTTCATCAGCGCCAAGTTCATATACAGCGACTAAAATACTACGCATAATACTTCCAAATGGATGTGAAATAACAGCGCCTGCTACTTTAATAATTTTCACATCGCCGTTACGCATATTCATCGCTTTCGGTAATAGTTCAACAAGTCTTGTATCCATACAAGAAATAATTACCATCTTTTTGTTTGGAAATTTCCCCGCTACAAACTCTTCATACTTTTTCTCTTCCACAAATTTCTCATTGTATTGCAAAATCTCTTCTAATGACTTCATAGTAAAAGGCCCTCTTTTCTCTCGTTTACACTACATAAATAGTGTACCAAAATATGAAAAACTCAAAAAGGATATCGCTTTATAGTAAAAATAAGATTTTTTCAGATAATCGACATAATTCTTTCAAAATATACACACAGCTTTGTAACAAGTCTCACATACTTTAAACGCATTTTCACTATAAACTGATTGTAGATAATGTAAAAAAGGAGTGAATATTTATTATGTCCGACGTTCTGTTACTGAGTCGTTTTCAATTTGCAATTACTGTTTTTTATCATTTTTTATTTGTACCTTTGACAATCGGACTTGTTATTTTAGTAGCGTGTATGGAGACTCAATACGCCCGCACATTGAATCCAACATACCGCAAAATGGCAAATTTCTGGGGTAAATTATTTACAATTAACTTCGTAATGGGGATTATAACCGGGATTACGATGGAATTCCAATTTGGAACAAACTGGTCTGAGTACTCCAAATATATGGGAGATATTTTCGGATCACCTCTCGCAATTGAAGCACTCGTTGCCTTTTTCTTAGAATCTACTTTCATGGGAATATGGTTATTCGGTAAAGACAAAATTTCACCAAAGTTCCGTGCCTTCTGTATGTGGATGGTTGCACTTGGAACAAATATTTCCGCCCTTTGGATTATTACAGCAAATGGCTTTATGCAAAACCCTGTTGGCTACGTCGTACGTAACGGCCGCGCTGAATTAAATGATTTCTGGGCACTCGTTACGAATCCATACGCTTGGAATATGTTCTTCCATACTGTAGTTGGTTGTTATATTGTTGGTGCTTTCTTCGTCATGGCAATTAGTGCCTATCACTTATTACGTAAAAATGAAGTTGAATTCTTCAAAAAATCATTTAAGTTTGGCTTAATGTTAGGCTTATTTGCCGCAACAATTACACCGTTTATGGGACATCAATCTGGTGTATCCGCAGCTAAATATCAACCTGCTAAAGGTGCTGCAATGGAAGCTGTTTGGGAAACTGGAAAAGGACAAGGCTTCTCGATTGTTCAAATTCCTGATGTAAAAAACGAAAAGAACTTTGAATTCCTAACGATTCCAAAGTTAGGAAGCTTCTTCTATACAAATTCATTTGATGGCGAAATTGTTGGTTTAAAAGATATTCCGAAAGAAGATCGTCCAAATGTTAACCTCGTGTACTATAGCTTCCGCTTAATGGTTGCACTTGGTATGTTCTTTATGGCATTAACTTGGTACGGTTTCTACTTAAACCGAAAAGGAAAACTAGAAAACTCAAAACGTTACTTAAAAATTACAATATGGTCTGTTTTACTACCATATATAGCAATTAATGCTGGTTGGATTGTTGCCGAAGTAGGTCGTCAACCATGGACAGTATATAAACTCATGCGTACCGCAGAATCTGTATCACCTATATCTGTCCCACAAATTTGGTTCTCATTAATTAGTTTAATCTTGTTCTACACTTTACTTTTAATCGCAGACGTATACTTAATGCTGAAGTTCGCAAAAAAAGGACCAGCAGCATTAGAGGAACCTGCTACTGAGGGAGGTGCAGCTCATGTCTCATGATATGCTTGCGATTATCTGGTTTGGTTTATGGGGCGTGATTTGGACAGTTTACTTTATTCTTGATGGATATGCACTTGGTAACGGAATGATTTTTCCTTTCGTTACGAAAGACCGACAAGAACGAAATCAATTACAAGAAGCAATTGGCCCGTTCTGGGGCGGTAATGAAGTGTGGTTAATTACAGCTGGTGGCGCAACATTTGCTGCCTTCCCAGTCACATATGCAAATATGTTTAGTTATTTATATACACCGTTATTCTTAGTATTACTTGCACTATTTGCTCGTGCTGCTGGACTGGAATTCATGCATAAAGATGATTCACCAATTTGGCAAAAAACTTGTAAATGGGCATTTGCAATTGGTAGTTTCTTAATTGCTTTCCTATTCGGTGTTACATTTGCTAATCTTTATTACGGGCTACAAATCGGAAAAAATGGCTATGAAGGAAATTTACTTAGCTTACTAAATCATTACGGTATTTTAGGAGGTCTGTTCTTCACTGCTATATTTGTCGTATCCGGTGCCCTTTGGGTCATGATTAAAACGACTGGTGAAGTATCTGATCGTGCTTATAAAATCGCAAGACCGTTTTCAATGGCAGCTGCTATCATTTTAGCTATTTTCTATGTAGCAACTGCTAATCGGACAAACTTATTCCAAAACTTTACGGAATATCCGGTACTATTCATTCTTCCAGTACTTGCAATGCTAATGAGTGTACTCGCACTTATTATGGTGTACAAACATAAAATTGGCCTTGCATTCACATTCGTTTGCTTAACAATCGCAATGTTTATGACAACTGGCTTTGCAGGTATGTTCCCAAGAATGTTACCATCTCGTATTAACGATGCATACAGTACAACGTTATACAACGCAGCTGGTAGTCAATTAAACTTAAAAATTATGTTCTTCGTTGCAATGGTTATGGTACCAATTGTTATTGGCTATCAACTTTGGAGCTATAGTATCTTTAAAAATAAAATTCATAAAGACTCTGCTAAAGGGTATCACTAAAATGAAAAAAGACACTTCGTTTGAAGTGTCTTTTTTATACGTATGATTTTCGATAAGATGTTATATTTCTAATCTAACAACTATAATACAGAAGAATCATTAACAGCTCACAGCTAAAGTGTAACATACAACAAACATGTTACTTTATGCAATTTTGCATATAAAAATTATAACGTAGATTGGATTACTTGATCATATACATCGCTATCCCCTACATCTGATGTACTAATCCCGCTAAATGTTTGTACTTTAATCCCTGTATTCGATGATCCCGATCCATTATAAGCTTTCGTTTTTTCAATCGGCTGCACGTTATATTTATCTCCTAAATTAATCGTTCCATTGCAGTTTTCAATAATAACGCCTTCCACAACTGACGGCATTTTGTCACCTACTTTCATTTCCTTACTTTCATTTTATGAAAAGTGCCTAAAAAAATAGCATGTCTCCATAAGAAAAAGCACTCAAATTGAGTGCTTTTTCTTATTTACCTTTTTTCTTTTTCTCACAAGCAATTCCATCGCCATCACGGTCTAAATGCTTACCGTAATATGGACTATCTCTTGTAATGTCATAATATCCCGCATCGTTTGCCTCTTTACAGTTAGCAAACCGTTTTGGATCTGGCTTTACTTCTGGTTTCGGTTCTGGTTTCGGCTGTGGTTGTTTTGCTCCTGGTCTTTCTTCAAGTGGTAACGTTGCATTATATAAGAACTGAACATATTGCTCACGACTTACATGCATTTTAGGTGCGAATGTACCGTCACCAGTTCCAGCTGTAATATAATTTGATTTAATTGCAGTAATCGCAGGATTCGCCCATCCATTTCTATCTACATCCGGGAAATTATGATCCCCTCTAATTTGCAATTGGAATCCTCTTGTCAAAATTTGTGCCATTTCTTCACGAGTTAACGCATCTTTCGGTCTGAATTTCCCAGTGTTATCTCCAACGAATACGCCCATCTCTGTTAAAGCAAGAATCTCTTTTTTAAACATAGTTGAACGATCCGTAACATCTTTATATGGATTGTTATACTGTTCTTTTACTGTCGGTTTTAAGTGGCGGAACATAAGAGCTGCAACTTGCTCACGCGTTACATCATCACCAAATCCAAAAATCCCATTTCCGTATCCAGCAACAACGTTTTTATTTGCTAAATCCATAATTGCTTTATAAGACCAATGATTGTTTGGAACATCTTTAAAATCTGCGCTTGCCTCCGCTGTTCCAATTGAAGTAAATGCTGTAGTTGCAACAAGTGCACCTGTTAAAATTAATTTTTTAAATCTCATACTTAAGTCTCCTTCTCTTTCCATAATAACCATTTAACAATATAACAAATTATTCAAATGTATTTTGTCATATTCTGTCGAACACAAAAAAGAATCCTGCAGGATTCTTTTTTGCTAAGCATGAATGGCAATTTTGGAGACAGTTGACTTCTTCAAAAATTTATTAGGGGTAATATTTTGAAAAAGAAAGCCTTTCATATGTAGGTTAACACTACTGGAATATATAGTAAATTGATAATATTTATACGGAAGATTGCCAATGTTTAGTATAGATAGTTTCCACTATATCAACAGTGAAAAGTATCTACATGAAACAACAAAAAAGGCGCCTTCAAAGAAGACGCCTTTCATAAACAGACACTATAAAACAGAATTATGTATTGTTATACGATTGTTAGATACAAAAAGTAGAGGGAAATGTTTGTATTAAATTCTGTTTTATAAAGTATGTCTACCACTTATATTTTAATCCTCTTCACTTGAAAATAAATATAATATGCATAATTACATACGAAAAAGAAAAGACACTCCATAGAGTGCCTCTTCAACCATTTTACTTTTAATATATCGCTTTACATACATTGTAACATATGTATCCATATATTTTATTGAGAAAATTCAAAATCCTTTTTCTTTCATTTTCAATTATAAAATCATGTAATATAAAAGGTATGTCAAATTCTTATACAAGTCGAGGTGTACTATATTTATGCTGTATTTCGGAATTATCCCTCTTATACTGTTTATTATTTTTCTTATCTCCTATTTAAAAGATCCACGAAAAATAATAAACGGCTTTTTATTTAATACCTTTATCTGTTTTTTCCTTCTTTTTTGTGTAATTATATCTGTGAATTCAAGTAGTGATATCTTACGCTATATTATCATTTTACCTATTTTAGCACTTCTCATTATGCTACCTTTCGGTATTATTGCCTTAATGTTTGGGCTGTTTCTGAATGCTAGAATTTTAATGAAGCGAGAAGGACGACGTTTCACTAACTGTTTAACACTCCTTGCTGCTTTTGGGATATTATTCTTTATGCTATTGCCTATTATAAGTCCAGCAAGTTTGTTCTCATCACATTTCCAGCCTATTTTCGCTGGTATTTCTCTTATAACAGTATATTTCTTTATACACTTATCTAACTTCTTAAGCGCGTATTTTTTATACCAATTCAACAGACCAAGACGTAATCAAGATTTCATTATCGTTCTTGGTAGCGGCTTAATTAATGATAAAGTACCGCCTTTACTTGCAAGTCGTATTCATAAAGCAATCGACTTTTACTGGAAACAAGCCGCTGTAAATACGCCACCAACAATTATTTTCTCTGGTGGACAAGGTCCAGATGAAGGTCTTCCTGAAGCAGAAGCGATGCAAAAGTACGCTGTTGAAAAAGGAATTCCGCTTGAACATACAGTGCAAGAAAATCGCTCTGTAAACACATATCAAAATATGTTGTTCTCTAAAGAAATTATGGATTCTTTAAAGCCTGAAGGTAAGTATAATAGTATCTTTACAACGAACAACTTCCACCTATTCCGCGCTGGTATATATGCAAGACAAGCAGGTCTTAATAGCCAAGGAATCGGATCAAAAACTGCATTTTATTACTGGCCTAATGCAATGATTCGTGAGTATGTTGCGATTGTCGTGATGGGACGTAAACGCCATATGAAAATATGTGGAACTATTTTAGGCTTCGCTTTATTCCTAACCGTGCTTAGTTTTATCATTTCTTAATAGCATCCCATCCTTTGAAAGGATGGGATTTCTTATACTCATTTCAAAAATATTTTAAAGTTAATATGGTCATAATATTCCCTGCATACATCCATTAAAGGAGAATTTTTTCAAATTAAATGTTAAAATAAAATTTAGGTGTGAATGATGTAACAAACAAGAAACTAGTTTGAAACGAGGAAATTACATGGAGAAAATTATCAAAAACAAGCCCAATAAGCTAAGAATTGCTTCTAAAGCTTTGATGATTATTATTGGGGCATTTATCACAGCGTACGGATTAGAAGCAGTATTAATTCCAAATAACGTATCAGACGGTGGTGTAACTGGTTTAAGTATCGTTAGTTCAACATTATTTGGATTGCCATTAGGAGCTCTAATCGCAATTATTAACATTCCTTTCGTTTGGTTAGGATATAAGCAAATCGGTAAAAGCTTTGCGATTTATTCCATTATCGGGATTGCTTCATTAGCAATAGGTACCGTTGTCATGCACGGAATACCAGCTATTATTGAAGGCGATACATTATTAGTTACAGTTGTTGGTGGTATTATCATCGGTTTCGGTATGGGACTAGCATTGCGTAATGGCGGGGCATTAGATGGAATCGATATGCTAGCTGTATTGCTTTCTCGTAAGTTACCATTTGGAACGAGTGACCTTATTCTATTCTTAAACATGTTCGTATTTATTTTCGTATCAACAGTATTCGGTCTTCAAGGAGCTATCCTTTCAGCAATTGCTTACTTTATTGCTTCGAAAGTGATTCATATCGTTGAAGTTGGTTTAAGTGGTTCGAAAGCATTTAAAATCATTACGAAAGAGCCTGAATTGATGGTAGAAACCATTCGCGATCGCTTAGGCCGAAGTGCAACATATAACGAAGTATACGGTGGTTATTCTAAAGAGAAATTCAAAGAAATCTCTTGTGTAATTAACCGTTTAGAAGAAAGTAAAATGAAAGAACTTATTAATGAAATCGATCCACACGCCTTTATTACAGTTTATGACGTAGCAGAAGTAAAAGGCGGTAACTTTAAGAAACGTGATATTCATTAATCATTATGAAAGAAGAGGGTGTGCCAATATGTTGGCACACCCTCTTCTTTTATTGTTGTCAGTTTTTGTCGATTAGTCGATATATTTCAATAATCGCTGATATATTTGGAGTTGCGGTCGATATATTTCAATAATCGCTGATATATTTGGAGGGGTGGTCGATATATTTCGATAATCGCTGATATATTTTTACTCCCCCCATCTTCCCCCGCTCTTAATCCATGCCACGTATTTTTGAAAGGCTGGCACTTCTTGTTGGAAACGAAGCGGAACATACAGAAAAAGAGTACATGTACATAGTATCCATAGAATACCTACTACAAAGTGAAATTGCATCGTTGTGCTAATGAATAAACTTAAGAATAAGACGAGGAACATAATTACACTAAATCTTTTATACATAGTCATAATAATCTCCTCCTTATAACTTCATTGTACCAGCTACAAGGAATTAATTCCCATAAAAAAAGACCGAAAAGCAAATTCCACTTTCCGGTCTCTACACTATCTTCTCTTCGTAATCTTTCCTGAACCACCGACCCTCGTTTTCGGAGGAGAGGTATTCCTTGGTGGCGTTTTAATAGATGATTTCGGCTTCACATCTGATCCGCTCGAACCACCTGGTGTTTTCGTTATTTTCCCTTTGCTTCCAGTAGAAGGCGGAGGCGTGCTACTTCCTTTTTTCGTAATACTTCCTGTATCTCCTACAGAAGATTTCGAATCTACATTATCGCCACGCTTAATGATAGACCCTTTCCCTTCCTTCGTAATTGGAGGCGGGGTTTTCTTTTCTTCTTTCGTAGGCGGTCTCTCTGGAATAACTGGTTTATGATTTTGTCTGTCATTATATCCGCGATAATCACCGTACGATGATTTTCGTGAACCGAATATATCATTTAATATACTACCCATAATATATCCTTGCAGGAAGGACGGTTGGTAATTTTGACGGACAAACTCTTTATTACTTATTTCAATTAACGTATCAGATGGCTTCTCTTTATCCTTTTGCAGATTATAAATCTTATCAGAATAAACGAGGAACATTTGATTTTCGTCTTCTTTAGATGCTTGCTTCGGTTCTCTTTCATTAATGAGTTCCTTCGCGACTTCAGGAACTGACCGATTGGCGGCCCTATACACGTAAGATTCTTGTTTACCTTCTTTTGCGACAGATTCAAGTGGATAACGGTCTTGAATCGACTTTGTCTGTCCGCCTTGACAACCTGATAAGGCATATCCAGCAACAACAAGTAATGTAACGATAGCAAGTATAGGGATCACGAACGATTTAATCATGGTAAACAATCGGTTTGACATGATTACGCCCCCTTACGTTGCTCTTATAATTTGTACATCAGCAGGAATAATTGCTTCTCCCTCATACATCATTGTGCGACCATTTTGCCATTCAATACGTAATAATTTTCGATTATCCGATTGGAACTCCCATACATACTGTTCTTCTGAAGCTGAGAATGGTGTTTTCCCCATCACAACAACACGTCCGTTATATTGCTCTTCCATATGGTACTCTGTATCATCCATCTCAATTGTCGTCGGAATTTCATCAATCGAATCTAAACGACCATCAATTGGTGTATATAATTTGTAATACGTATTCTCACGGTCTTCAATTTTTAAATAACGAATATCTTTCCCGTCTTGCAGCGTTAAAACAATTTCTTTACGAGAATGCATACTCGTTTTCCCAATTAATTCATACATGACTAATGAAACTTCAACCATATCGCCAGGAGCTAACGTTAACAAACTTTTCTCTGGTTTCGGTGGTTCTGGGCTTTTCATTATATTTTTAATTCGTTTAAATAAACTCATGAGCTACCCCTCCTTCTCTCTTTATAAACAAGCACCTAAAATAAGTGCACCAACAATATGTAATGATCCGGCCAACATCGCGTGCGCAACACTGCCTTCTTTCGTACCTTCTTCTAAATCTAAACCAGCCATTTTCTTTAACACAAATTCGATAAACATTTCTACCACTAATAAAATAACGAAAGAAACTGCTGATGCAAGTAGCGCTTGCCATAAGTCATTTGCTTTCGTTATCGATTGAGATAAAATGTACCCTTGTGCGAATAATTTCATAACGAAACGAGTTGTTACAGCTGTATTCCCATTTTTTATTTCTTTTAAATCATTGTATTTTGTAAAAATTGAATCAACCCACATAATTGCAAATAAAAGTACTGCACTCGCTCCAGTCCATACAAGCATGGCTAATACATTTGTCCATGTCATTGCAAAACCTCCTCAAAAAAATAATAGAAAACCGACATGAATTTATTTAGACATGTCGGTTCATTTGTCTCTATTCTATATTATTTCTCATACTGCTTCATAATACGAGCTAATTCATCGTCAACAGCAGAATTTTTGTTTAAGCTTGCGAATTCATCATCTAATGATTTCTCTTTTTTGTACACTTCACCGCTTGCTTCTGCTTCAGCCTCTAATTGAAGAGCTTTCTCTTCCATACGGCTTAAACCAGCTTTTGCTGAGTTTGAATCAAATCCAGACATCGCCTGATTAATATTCTTTTGTGCTTTCGCCGCATTTACACGTGCTACAAGTGTTTCACGTTTATTTTTCAGCTCTGTTAATTGCTTACGCATTTCTTCTAGCTTCAGGCGAAGATTATCAGCAGCAACTTTATTTTGCTCATAGCTTGCTTTATACTCATTCATCTTTTGCTCTGCATTTTGTTTTTCTTCTAATGCACGGCGCGCAAGATCTAAGTTGTTAGCTTGAACAGCCATATGAGCTTGCTCTTCACGTTTTTTCACAAGTGCTTCTTGCTCTTCAAATAATATTTTGAATTTCTTCTCAAGCGCAATTTGAGCTGCTACACTTTTCTCAGCTTCTTGTACATCCGCTTGCATATCGCGTAAATATTGATCCGTCATCTTAACTGGATCTTCCGCTTTTTCAATTAATGAATATACATTCGACATTGTTAAATCTCTTAATCGTTTAAATACAGACATCTAAATTCCTCCTATGATATACCTCATATTTCAAATTCACTACTTGGAAAACTTAAGAATCTCCCTTTACAGTAAAGAATATTCATTTTTACAGCCTATGTGTTTATTATAACAAAACTAATATGTCCTTACATGTTATTTCCAAAATACAGCCAATATAATATGACATTCCAGATAAAACATTGTATTCCTAATATATTCTCATTAATCCTCTTCAAAATTGCCTTATTTTTATGCAATTTCACCAAATTACATTATTGTAATGTTACTGTAAGCTAACTCGATAGTTACGTCTCCCTATTTCTTATACACTAATACCAGAAGCGACAAACAAGCTTCTCATCATTTCAAAACGAATACAAAAATTGTATTGACTATAAAACAGATAAAAGGAGAAATCATCATGAAAAAATTAGTAGGAATCGGATTAGCAGCAGCAATTTCACTTGGAGCATTATCAGGTTGTTCTTTATTAGGAGAGAAAGCAAACGGCTTTGTACTATACGGATCAGAAGAACAAGTTCAGCAAATTACGGATAAAAATAAAAAAGAAGTGAAAGAAAAAAACTTCTATAAAATGAAAATGACAACATTAGATGGTAAAAAAGTTCTTGTTATGGATAAGAAAACTGGTGAAGAACTAGTGAAAAAAGAGTTACTTAGCAAAGTTGATGAAAAAGACGACACGAAACCACTTGATAAATTACCGGCTGTAACAGCAGAGCAAGGTGTATTATTTGCTAAAGAAAAAGTAGAAAATGCTACACTTGATGGGGCAAAATTAAAATATGAAGGCAACACAATTATCGGAAGTGGCCGTGCATATACAGATATGTATGCAATTGTTGATGACGCAACTTACAGCAATGTAAAAGGTGATGAAAAATCTGTTGGGGTATTAAAATTCGATAAAGATCCAAGTAAAGAATTTCCTGGTTACAAAGGCGTAGAAGCTTCTCAACTTGTAAAAATTAAAAAGTAAAACAAAAAAGCTTCGCGAAATTGAAATGCACCCCAATTGTTAGACACATAATTAACAATTGGGGTGCATTTTTCCCTAAGGATTGGAATAGAGTCCAGGTAGTTGATTCTATTAAAGAAGCATATACCAATCGTGTTCAAATCGCTCCAAATAAATACGTAGGGCAAACTTCTTCTGGATTTAAAGTTGAGATGATTATTGAAAATGGAGAAATTACCACCGCTTATCCAAAATATACGAGAAGATAGTGAGGTTGTATTAATGAATTATTCACATGAATTTTGGCGTGACCCATTTGGTGGACTAAGAATTCGTTTACCAAAAGAAATTGCTATTGTATCTGACTTTATAGAAAACCTAGATGAAGATGAAGCGGATGAATATATAGAAGTTTTAGACCATGTCGTAGAGGGAAAGTACCCTAGTTATGAACTAGAATACAATGCTGCTGCTGTATTTATTGAACCTAAATATACAAGCGCGATTAATTATTACATTAGCCCACCAAATAATCAATGTAAATTAGAAACTTCAGAATTTAGGAGATTACTTTTGCTTTGGAGAAATAAAGTGATGACAGAAGGCCGAGATATTGAAGTAGATTAAAAAGACTGCCTGTAATGAAGTGCACTCCAATTGTTAGACACATAATTAAATGGCTAAATTTTCTTCAAAGGATAAAATACAAGCAGTAAATGGAACAATTTAAGCAAGAACTAGAAACTTATATTGATTACTACAATCACAAAAGAATTAAAACAAAACTAAAAGGATTGTCCCCTGTGCAATACAGAGTTCAATCCTTAGTAGCCGCTTAATATATTTGTCTAACTTTTTGGGTTCAATTCAAATTCGCAAAGCTTTCTTCTATTTATGAGCAATTTGCTCCATATCCGGACTACATGTTTGCGACTGACATGACTTATTTAAAGAACATGCCGCACATTTTCCTTTTTTACTTCTCTTTACAAAATGAACTAACGTGTATGCTGCATAACCAAAAATGATAGCTCCAATTATAATATTGACCATCATCACAATACATCTCCTTCTAGAATCCGAGTAAGGATCCAACTTGGTATATAATGAGCGTTAATACATAAGCAACTACGAGCGGATAAACGACTGAGAAAATCGTCCATTTCGTTGATCCTGTTTCACGTTTAATAACAGCTACCGTCGCTAAACACGGAACATATAATAAAATAAAGAACATAAATGCATAAGCTGATAATGCTGTATAATGTGCTCCCATTACATTTCCAAGCACATCTTCTTTCACCGCATAAATAATTGCCATTGTAGAAACGACAACTTCTTTTGCTAAAAATCCTGTTAAAAGGGATGCTGCAGCTTGCCACGTTCCAAAACCGAGCGGTGCAAATAGTGGTGCGATAAATCCACCAATCATCGCTAAGAAACTATCTCCCATATCAACACCAAATCCTGATGGACCTGCATAGTTTAATAACCAAATGACAACCGAGCCACCAAAGATGAATGTACCAGCTTTACGAACAAACCCTTTCCCTTTCTCCCATGTGCTCAGCCATAACGTTTTCGCTTGTGGCACGCGGTAAGGCGGTAGTTCAATTACGAAAATAGATTTTTCCGCTTTTAAAATGGTAAGGGACATAATTTTTGTAACTAATAACGCAAGAACAATACCTGCAACATATAGGGAAAACACAACCGTTGCCTGACTATGAGGGAAGAATACTCCCGCAAATAATGCGTATACAGGTAAACGTGCTGAACAAGACATAAATGGTGTTACAAGAACTGTAAGTAAACGCTCTTTTTCTTGTTCAATCGTTCTCGCTGCCATAATACCTGGAACATTACATCCAAAACCGATAATCATCGGAATAAACGCTTTTCCGTTTAAACCGAAGAACTCCATAATTCTATCCATAACAACTGCAATTCGCGCCATATATCCTGAGTCTTCTAATAATGAAATGAAAAAGAATAGTGCAAAGATTTGTGGAACGAATACTAATACAGCGCCAACACCGGCAATAATACCTTCTGTAACGAGTGCTTGAATAAAATCAGAAGCTCCGACACTTGTAAGTCCAGCTGTCACCCAATCTGTAAGCTGTCCACCAAAAAACTCATCTAACATATCTGACAGCGGTGTCCCAATCCACGTAAACGTAACCTGAAAAATAAAAAACATAACTGCTAAAAAGATTGGAAGTCCTAAAATTTTATGTGTAATTAATCTATCAATTTTTTCTGAAAAAGGAATTTTTCCTTCTTTCTCATGCTTCATAACATTTGTTTTTAACTTTTCAATATACGCTTCACGAGTTTTGTAAATGTGCTCTTCCAACGTACAATCAAGTTTTCCTTCTAAGCGAGATCGAATGGCTACAAGTTCCTTATAAATTGGTAATGCTTCCATTTCTTTTTCTACTACTTCGTTATTACTTAAAAATTGAAGAGCTAACCATCTCGGATGCTCATAATTCGCTTTCTCTAAAAGAGAAATTACCTCTTCGATTCCTTCATCCATTTGTACACCATATGAAATAAGGAATGGCTTTTTCTCTTTTTTGTCATTTTCTTTAAGAGTCGCAAGTAGTTCTTCACAGCCTTTTCCGCTTCTGGCAACGACAGGAACGACTGTTACACCTAATAGTTCTGATAATCGTTTTACATCAATTATAATTCCTCTTTGCTTCGCCACATCAATCATATTTAAACCAATTGAAACTGGCTTACCAAATTCAAGTAATTGCAACGTTAAATGCATATTTCGTTCAAACTGCGAGGAATCCACAATATTTAACATATGCTGAAATTCTTCTGATAGTAGAAAGTTTGTTACAACACCTTCATCACGTGAAACTGGATTCAAGTCATAAACGCCTGGTAAATCAATTAATGTTCCTTGCTTATCTTTTAATTTACCAACCTTCTTTTCTACTGTTACACCACTCCAGTTTCCTACATACTCATAAGAACCAGTAAGTGCATTAAATAACGATGTCTTCCCTGTATTCGGATTCCCTAGCAAAGCTACCTTATTCACGCTAATTCCACCTTTATCATTTTCGCGTCACAATGACGAATACTAATTAACTGTCCACGACACTCCAACGTACAAGGACCTTTAAACATCGCTTTCTGTTTCAAGCGAAGTTCGCTTCCTTCCGCAAGACCGAAAGCAGCTAGTCTTCTCTTTAATAGTTGATCTAAAGAATGAACACTTTTTACTAACACTTTCTCACCAATTTTAATATCTACTAAACTCATAAACTTCCCCCTCAGAAGAGAATGATAATTATTTTCAAAAAAATTATATCATACTCTATTTCACTTGGACTATATCTTTTTGCTTCATATTTATTAACATTTTGCTACAATTCTATTTCAATTATTGTCATACTGTATTCATTTGCCATTCTCATCCATTTCGCTTACAATAAACAGTAGCAAATAAAGAATCTCGTTATCACAGGGGGAGCCATGCCGCTGAGAGGGAACACTTCGTTCCGACCCTTCGAACCTGTTAGTTAATGCTAACGCAGGGATTGTGCAAACGTCCGAAATACATACCTCATTTTTATTTACGTATTTCGTATCCTCCTATGATATCTATTCTTTTTTGTACAACTTGGATTGAGGGGGAGACAACATGCGTAACACCAATTTACAAGCGATGATCGAATCTGCTATTCTTGCAGCCTTCGCCCTGATCATCGACATTTTACCATTATCAATTAAACTTCCAACAGGCGGTTCCATTTCATTTGCTATGATTCCTATTTTTATTATTGCATACCGCTGGGGCTTTAAATCAGCTTTCTTAGGTGGTTTAGTTTGGGGACTATTACAAATTGTCGTGGGAGATGCTTACATTTTAACACCTATTCAAGCATTCATTGAGTACTTCATCGCCTTTGCTTTTATCGGATTTGCTGGCTTATTCTATCGTCCAATTCAAAAAGCACTTTTAACGTCTAATGAAAATAACTTAGAACAATCAAGTCTAGGTAGCTGTAAAGACAAACCTTCATCAAAACAAAACGAAGGAAAGAAAGTTCTTGGTTATATTATCCTTGCTACATTTATCGGTAGCTTTGCTCGCTATTTCTGCCACTTTATTGCTGGTATTATTTTCTGGGGACAATATGCACCGAAAGGTCAATCAGCTGTGCTATATTCATTAATCGTAAACGGTAGTACAATGATTGGTTCCTATATTCTATGTACCGTTTTACTTATCTTTTTATTCCTTACTTCACCACGCTTATTCAAGAGCATCAATGCTTATCAAATAAATGCAAACAAAAAGGGCGCTTAATAAGCGCTCTTTTTTCATATCGTAATATCAATTAAAAATACAATAAATGCGCAAAGAAAAATAAATACTACCATACCTAGTAAATTGCTATTCACGGCTAATCTACTCCTTACATAACCTCATTTTCTAACCAGATTATATCGTTTAAAAATAAAGATTAAGTAAAGATTATATGAAAATAAATTAAAAAAGCGTAGATTATATTGTCTACGCTTTTTTCTGTAAATAAAAATAAAATAACACACCATCTTCTGTATTCTTTACTCCATATTCAGCATCATGCAGTTCTAAAATATTCTTTGAAATGGCAAGCCCAAGACCTGTTCCACCTTGCGAACGCTGACGAGCTGCATCCACGCGATAAAAACGATCCCAAATTTTATCTAATTGTTCTTCTTCAATATGAGTACCTTTATTTTCAATACACACTTTTATACGATTTTTTTCATCTATTGTAGAAATAATAATATCTTCTTTATTTGGTGTATAACGTATGGCATTCGTAATGAAGTTCACGATGACTTGTTCAATCCGTCCTTGATTTGCGACTACTTCAAATGGACCTATATGTTTATGTACACGCAGTTCTTTTTTCTCTATTTCTACAGAAAGGTTTTCACATATATCTTCCATTACTGTATCAATATAAAATGAATCCTTTTTCATTTTATATGTGCCTGACTCAAATTTAGCTAACTCCAGCATATCCAAAATTAACGTATCCATTTTATCTACTTCCCGTTCCATCGCTTGAAAATAATACTCCTTTTTATGCTCAGCTACTCCATCTTTTAAAATAGAAATACAACTTTTCATAATACTCAGCGGTGTTTTTAGTTCATGCGAAACACCAGAAATGAATTCTTTCCGCGTATTTTCTAATTTTCTTTCCTTTTCAATATCTTGTTCTAGCTGTCCAATATGGGAATGTAGTTTATTTGATAATACATTAATATTTTTCGATAAATCACCAATTTCATCTTTTGAAGTAATTGGTATTTGTTCTGTGAAATCTAAATGCGCTATTTTCTTTGTCGTATCATTTATTTTTAATAAAGGCTTTGCAATTTGTTTTGAATAATAGAATGACGCTAGAAAAATAAGAACAACTACAAATGCAATGATGTAAATGTAGTAATCTTGCACCATTTGTACGGCTTCATCTACAGGCTGTAAAGAAGCCATCGCATATATATAAGTTACTGATCCATCTTTTTCTTTTATTGGCTTGATTAATAATTTATATTTAATATCATTTTTTTCATAGTCCATTGTTTGTATTGCATATTGTATGTGCTTGCTCTCTTTTAATAATAAATTAGTTTGAAATTCTTTTATGTTATCTAAGAAGATGCTATTTTTATAAATTGGATTTATAGGACCTGTTACATCAGGAAGCTGAACTTTCGTAACACGCCCACTTATGTAAGCATCTAATTCTTGAGCAGATTCTTCTTGGACAGCTGGTTTCTTTTCCTTAGCAAGTTGTTCTTCGGCTGCTCTCTTTTTCTCCTCATTTAATTTCATTTTCTCCTGAAACGCTTTTTCTAACGGTTTATTAGATCCGCTTAAATTTTGCTTGCCTAACGCGAAATAGAATGGAATATAACTATCATTTTTTTTCACGCCAGAAAAATAAATTTCTTGTCCTAAAAATGTATTTGATGATTTATTATCAATCTCCTCTATATTGATGAGATTGTATAAAGGAATTTTGAATATTTGTTGTCCAAAGCTCTTTTGTTGCCTACGATCTATCGTTACCTCAAAATAGAAATCATCCGCATGTTTTAAATTACCATTCTGATCTAATGTCGTAATCCACGTATTATTTTCTCTTAAAAAGTCTTGCTCCAGTCGCTTAATTTCTTCTGTATTTCCTGCATAGTTTAAATAATTCTTCTCAAAGGAATTTAAATTCACTTTAATATCTTCCACTTTTCGATTCGCGTAATATTGTTTAAAAAATATCGTTTGTCCAATAAATATTGTCGCTAAAATTAACATGCATAATGCTGTTGTGAGGATAAATAATTTTAGTACAATCCCTTTTCTCATACACTTCCCTCAAATTTATAACCCGTTCGTACTACAGTTGTAATGTACTTTGCTTTCTCTCCTAATTTATTTCTTAAATTACGAATATGGCTATTAACCGTTCGATCATCGCCTGCAAATTCATATCCCCAAATTCTTGAAATGAGTTGCTCTCTTGTTAAAACAATCCCTTGGTTTCTCATAAAATACGCTAATATTTCAAATTCTGTATGTGTTAAATTAATGTCTGTTTTATCTACCGTAACAGTACGCGACGGAAAATGGACATGGATACCATGGATTGATAATGTATCATCTTCATTCTCTAAAAATTGCTTCGTCACTTTTCTACTTTCTAATAACCTTTTCGCTCTTGCTAATAAAATTGGCGGACTATACGGCTTCGTCACATAATCATCTGCTCCAAGTTCAAAGCCAAGTAACGTATCATCTTCATCAACACGTGCCGTCAGCATAATAATAGGAACCTCGGATGTTTTACGGATTCTTCGGCAAACGGACCACCCATCAAGTTCCGGCAACATAATATCTAAAATAACTAAATCAACCTCTTCTTCCTCAAATACAACTAAAGCTTCTTTCCCGTCCCTTGCTTCAAACACTACATATTGCTCACTTAAAAAATAGTCTTTTAATATTTCACGTAATATATCTTCATCTTCTACAATTAAAATATTTTTTGACATAACTTATGTATCTCCCTTCCGCTTTCAGAAACTATAATTTCACTTTGAATAACTGCCAGTTAACTTCGCCTCGATAATATATCTATCTGGTGCATTCCCTATATAATTAAATGGGTAACAAGTTGTCAGTGTTAATATCGGTTCTTCTTTTTTTATAATAACAGTGCGATCATCCGCATCGGTAATCCATGTCTTTTGAATTTCATATGTGTAACTTTTATTATCATACTCTACAACAAGAGTGTCTTTTTCTTTCAAATCTCCTAAATCTGTAAATACAGTATCCCTATGCCCACTTAGTACGGTATGTCCCCCTCCAGATGGCGTTGTCGTTACATCACTAACGAACATTCCAACCCCTTTCTTCAATGTTGTATCATCCGCTCCCCAATATACAGAAAACTTCTTCTTTATTTTCGGTATATGTAACATCGCTACCTTTTCTCCTTCTTTATGCTCTGTTTGAGAAGAAGGCACTTGAGAAGTTACCGGTGTTTCATAAGGGAGTTGATTATGTCGTATATTGTTAAGGCTCTTTATTTCTTCTGTCGTTAATTGCCCGGCAGAGCTTTTTCCTTTATACCATTCCACAGCATAGTATGATCCCATAAATAGTCCTATAGCCATCAATATGATACCGATATAATTGAGTAACTTCATGTTTCATCCCTCCATGCCAAAAATGGTAGGAATAACCTACCATTTTTAATATATGAAATTATCCCATTCTTTATAGGGCAATATTTTATTTACGCCTTAACTTTATTACGACGATTCAAACCAAATAATGTACCAATTGCTACAAGACATGCACTTAGGCCCATCATCACTACGTTATTTGATGCAGTGTTTGGTAATTTTTCACCTTGTACAGCTGGCTTTGCTACTTCTTTTTTGGCCATATCATTTTTTAACTGTTCTTGTGCTATTCTCTTTTTCTCTTCTTCACTTTTTTTCTCAGCTTTTATTGCTTCCTCTTTTTTAGCCATATCACTTTTTTCTTGTACTTGCGCCGCTTGCTTTTTCTCTGCATCACTCTTTTGTTGTATCTTAATCGCTTCTTCTTTTTTAGCCTTACCTTGTTGTACCTGCGCTGCATCTTCCTTTGTTACTGTTCCAGTATCGGCACTTGCTACTGAAGAATATCCTACTGCTAAAAGTGCCATTGCACAGATCGGTAATAGTTTCTTTTTCATTTTATTTCTCTCCCTTTATATGTTTTACATCACTTCGCATCGGATGTATCACTAGAATAAACAAGAGATATAAATATAAGATGCAGATAAAATATATTTCATTTAAAGATTTCATTATAAAAAATAAAAAAACACCGCAATATATACGATGTTTTTTCGGGTGTGTGTCTCAATTATTTACATGTTACTTTCGCGTGATGTAGAAGTAGAACGGGCCGGAGCGATAACTAATTGTCTCGGCTCAGTTTTCTTTAAGTGATTTTTGACGTTACACTTACGACGTTGAACAACCCACGCTTTAATAGGGTTTGTCAAAATAATTTTTTGCGCTTCGTTAGGGGCCTCTTCTTCCAACCTACAACTTTCGCTCCATTTATTCCATTTCATTGTAAATTTAGAAGAAGAATGATCGTCTTCTCGATCAAACAAGTGCAAAAAATCCATTTCGCCAGCTAGCATTACGGTGTTGCTAGTTGCTAAAAAAGAAAAGGTCGTCCAACGTTTCTCCATGCCCTCCTACTCCTTTTTCACATATAGAGTGCCTAAAACTTAATTTACCTAAAATATGCTTGCCTTTTACCTTACACCCATAGTTTATCCAAAATACTACTATGCAACTATCGATTTCCCTTACAACTACCTTACATTTTTGTAAGAAACAAAAAACCTTCACTCTCTATACGTGAAGGTTTTTCATTTTTCATCTATATGATCTTTCGTACGATCGACTCCAGCTTCTTGCAGCTGTGACATCATACCGTGGGAAATTGCGCCTAATACTAAAGTCATTCCAATTAGTGAAATCCGAATCGCTGGTACATCAATTATATAAGCCAACAGGCCAAGAACAATTGTTAATAGTAATGCTTTTATAAATGTTACATTTGTGTACTGTTTCTTCTTCATTATCATCACCCTTTATGGAAGCGTTTTCTTAATGTAATTAGTATATCATATCATCAGATGATTTTGTTCGTATTTTGTAAAAAATTACTATCTTCTTTGACTTTTTCCTTTCTATCCTTTACAGTCGAAATGTTCACAAGTTTTACACTGTAGGAGGACTCCAATGAATATTGAAATAAAAGACACTTTAATTTCTGAAGAACAATTACAAGAAAAAGTAAAAGAACTAGCACTTCAAATCGAACGTGACTTTGAAGGAGAAGAAATCGTAGTCATCGCTGTATTAAAAGGATCTTTCGTATTCGCTGCTGATTTAATTCGTCACATTAAAAACGATGTGACAATCGACTTTATTTCTGCATCTAGCTACGGAAATCAAACAGAAACAACTGGCAAAGTAAAACTATTAAAAGATATCGATGTAAACATTACTGGAAAAAATGTAATTGTTGTAGAAGACATTATCGATTCTGGTTTAACACTTCACTTCTTAAAAGATCACTTCTTTATGCATAAACCGAAGGCACTCAAATTCTGTACGTTACTCGATAAACCTGAGCGTCGTAAAGTAGATTTAAAAGCTGAATATGTTGGCTTCCAAATTCCAGACGAATTTATCGTTGGCTACGGTATCGACTGTGCAGAAAAATATCGTAACTTACCATTTATCGCTTCAGTTGTAACGGAATAATCGTATAACTTAAAAAATCGATAGTACATGAAATTTATATCGGCGATTTTTCAAATATATCGACCGTAACTCAAATTATATCGGCGATTTTTTAAATATATCGACTTACCGACAATAACTGACAATCTTAGCACCCTATTAAATAGGAAGAAGCTGTTCTGAAATACATGGGAACAGCTCCTTTCTTTCCATTACAAAAAAACAGGGAGAGATGAAATATGACAAAGACAAAATTTGAAAAAGTACTCCTCATCGTAAATCCAAAAGCTGGACAAGGCGACTTACATACAAATTTGGCGAAAATCGTACCACCTCTTGCGGCTACTTTTCCTGACTTACATATCCTTCATACGAAAAAGCAAGGTGATGCAACGAAATATTGCCAAGAGTTTGCTAATAAAGTAGATTTAATTATCGTCTTTGGTGGTGACGGCACTGTATTTGAATGCACAAATGGCTTAGCGCCTCTTGAAACGAGACCTACACTTGCAATCATTCCAGGGGGAACTTGCAATGACTTCTCTCGCACACTCGGCGTTCCGCAAAACATTGCAGAAGCAGCAAAACTTATCACACAGGAACATGTAAAACCAATTGACGTTGCAAAAGCAAACGGACAACACTTCTTAAACTTCTGGGGCATTGGACTTGTCTCTGAAGTATCAAACAATATTGATGCAGAAGAGAAAGCAAAGCTTGGTAAAATCGGTTATTATTTAAGCACTATTCGAACTGTAAAGAATGCTGAAACATTCCCAGTAAAAATTACGTATGACGGACAAGTATATGAAGACGAAGCCGTCCTTGTTATGGTTGGAAACGGTGAATATCTTGGCGGTATCCCATCCTTTATTCCGAACGTAAAGTGCGATGACGGCACACTTGATATTTTCGTCGTCAAATCAACAGGCATTCAAGCGTTTAAAGATTATATCGGAAAGAAACTATTTGAAGACTCAAATGAAAATGACATCTTCCACGTAAAAGCGAAATCCATTCATATTGAAACAGAAGAAGAAAAAGAAGTAGATACAGATGGAGAAAGCTCACTGCATACACCTTGTCATATTGAAGTATTACAAGGGCACTTTACGATGATTTATAATCCTGCGGTTGTGTAATACTAAAAGACGAGCTAAATTTTTAACATTTTAGCTCGTCTTTTTTATTAGAAGGATATTTTAATCTACGCTTTAATTTTTAATATGAGTTTTCATAATCAAACTCCACCCAATTTTTCCAATGCGTATTACAATCCTTATTCACAATAACACTTGGATCTTTCTTCTCTATTGCAGCAGCTACTGATTGGAAAAATTCATTTTCACTTACTTTCTCTTCTTCAATGTGTTTCCACTCTTCCGTTTCATACGCTACTTCCCAATCACCTTCTAAACCGCACTCTTCTAAAATTTCTTCTTTATCCCACCATACTAATTTTCGAGCTTCTTCATAAGTAGCAAGCATACGCATGAAATATGTTGGATAAGGCTCTGTCGTTTGTACTTCTATTCTATGATTCACATAATCTTCTTCTGTAAATTCATATTCAAAATGATGATCCCGAATTTTCACAATGCCTTTATGAATATCAGGTATAAATTCACCTTCATCATCAAATAATTCATCATCACCATCATTTAATTGCAAAATGCCATCATCACCAATTAAATGATCCACCCCATCACTATATATTTGAATATCATTACATATACCTAATGATCCTACACCGACAACCTGAAACACCATTAACAAATCTTTATTATCTTTAAAGAAAAGAGAAAATTTCACTTGTGAAATATCCATATCTTCATTATCAAAGGCAGGAAATTCATAGTTACTTTGCTTTTTATCTAATAGTTTCAAAATATCTTTTTGCATATGTATCATCTTCATCCCAATATAAAGTGAAACTTTAATCAGTGGGGATTTTCTTCATCCCCCACTGATTATCAGCCCTCACCAATCGGACTTTTATGGGCAGTTGATCCCCCACCTAACTTCTTTGCTTTCGCTGAATTTTGAGGTGGGGTCTTACTGCCCATTAAAGTGGGATAAACTTTTCAATTTCACTAGAGTATAACATAGACATGCTTGCCTGTGGCATTCTAACAATACTACTCCAAAATAGAAGAATGGCTTGTTTGCATATTCTAGTTCTTTTTATATACAATGAAGGAAAGAAGCACCTTCATATAAGGGAGAGGACAAACTTTGTTCAACCAACAGTTAGTTAATTTACGCATTGATTTTGCATTTAAACAATTGTTTGGTACGAATGATAGTGAAGATATTCTAATCACTTTTTTAAACGCGATGTTACAAGAATCTTTAGAGTCACCCATCGCTTCTCTACAATTAGAAGATCCACATTTACACCGAGAATATGAAGATGATAAGTTATCAATTCTAGACATTTCAGCTACGTTAAACACAGGGACAAAAGTAAATGTGGAAATACAGCTTAATAATAATCACGATATGATGAAACGCAGTTTATATTATTGGGGAAAATTATACACATCTCAGTTACAAAAAGGCATGCCATACAATGCGCTTCGTAAAACCATTACTATTAATTTATTGAACTTTATAATGTTTTTAGATCACAAAGAATTTCATACAACTGGCACGTTATGGAATACACAACAACAGAAACTCTTGAGTGATGACATAGAGATTCACATTATAGAAATTCCAAAGTTAACAAAACAATGGCATGAAGAAAAAGTAAATCCATGGAAAGATCCATTTGTTCGTTGGCTTTTATTGCTTTCAGCAAATGAGGATGAACACTTAACTAAAACATTGGAGGATATTGCTATGAACCGAGATCCTATTTTACAAAAAGCAATAAACAAGTGGGAACGTATGAGTCAAGATTCCTCTTTCCGACAAGCCTATGACGCAAGGGAGAAAGTTTTAATGGATGAGGCCGCAAAATTCGCCCATGCAGAGACAGAAGGTATGAAAAGAGGCATGGAAAAAGGCATGGAAAAAGGCATGGAAAAAGGCATGGAAAAAGGCATGGAAAAAGGCTTAGCAAAGGGCTTAGAACAAGGTATAGAAAAAGGGCGAAAAGAAGGGGTTCAACAAGGAAAAATTCAAATGATTAAAAGTATGTATGATCTTGGTATACCACTTGAAACGATTGCTAAGGCAAGTAAATTAAGTTTGCATGAGATTGAGCATATTTTAGGACATAAATAGTCATAAAAAAAGAGCTTGAATAGTTTCAAGCTCTTTTTTATCAACTCTCCTCAATATCATCCAATTGAGTCTTATAACATTCATCACACTCTGGCCTAGTAGGAAGAATCCCTCTTTCATCAGGTAATAAAACCCTCAAAACTTCTCGATCCATCTCTACGAAAGACTTCATAATAATGGTTTAATTTCCAAGTCACTTCATGCTGACATTTTATACTACATACGTATTTTTTATTTGGACTACTCTTTTTTATATATACGAACTCGTTTCTATAATTCAATTCTAGTATCTTATTCTTTCCTTTTTCTAACTCTTCTATATCTCAATCATATTTCACAGCTAAACGCTTCATTTCAACATGAACGATTTGAAGGGCTAATTATTTTTCTCTCTATCTGATCAAAATAATTCCTATTAATAGGCATCCTACTATGATTAAAATCTCCAAATATAACACTCCATGTATACACCTATATTTATTTTCGTTTTCATACTATTGTTATTCATATTCCATTTTAGCTAATAAACAAACGAAAGAGAACTAGGTGGATTAATGTTTACTTAAAAAAAAAGTCCAAAACCACATAAAGTGATTTCAGACTTTTTCTTTTTAAAATATTAAATTACATTTCGAACAAAAAGGAGCAGAATTCCCTTTTCTAATTTTCGCATCACATTTTGGGCAATATACATATCGCTCTTCTATCTTTTGTCGTTCTATCATATGTAAGGATACTATTCTCATACTACACATAATTCCAATTAATATAAGACTAACAATGAGTAGCATAACTCACACTCCCCCTCTATATTTTACCATAAAATAACAAACCCGATTCTCTTATCTAGAACCGGGTTTATACTTACAATCCTAACTTTACCTTTGCACTATTAGGAATTTTATCTACTTCTATTTGTACTTTACCGTGCAAAAACTTCCCTCTTATAATTACACGCCAATACGAACCTTTCGCCTCTTTTATTTACTCATCACTGTATTTCTTTTTTGTCTGTATAAATAAAACACACTCACAATCAATGCGATGCTTCCGCCAAAATACAAACCATACTCTATCGCAACTGCGACAATACTTTCAATATGTTGTCCAAATAAAGAACCTAGCACAAAGTAAACGAGTGTCCAAACAAATCCTGTCGTATAAGAATACAAAGCATACATCTTAAATGACATATTATTCATCCCAACTAAATACGGCACGATATGTCTTACAACTGGTATGAAGTAACTTGTGACTAACGCATAATGACCATACTTCTCTACCATTTGTTGAGATTTCAAAAGATATTTCGCCTGTTTCTTTTTCATTAGCTTATCGAGTACTTTCGTACCAAATATTTTCCCTAATATATAACCTAAGGAAAGCCCAGATACAACGCCTAAATACGTTAATAAAAACGCAGGAATAACACTTAATATACCGAGTGAAGATACAAAGCCACCACTCATTACGATCATTTCGTCTGGAATTGGCATACCGATAATCCCTAACCATAAACAGAAAAATAACGCCCAATAACCATATTGTTCAATATAAGATAATAATTCATGTAATTCCATTATGCATATGCTCTCCTTAGCTCTTTTTTACAGCTAAAGATGTACGCTGGTGGGAAATTGAGCCACACTTTCTCTAGCGTAATTTCAGGAAAGAAATGCTGTATAAATCCTTTTTTCACAAGTGAATATTGAAATGTAATAAATTCACCATTCTCATGTATCGCTTCCATTACATTGTTTAAAATACGCTTTGAAACTTCTTCTGGTAAAGATGTAAAAGGTAATCCCGATAAAACGTAATCAACGCATTCTATATTGAACTCTTCCATATACTTCTTTATATTTTCAGCTGAACCATGTACAACAATGACGTTCTGTTCATCTTTAAACTTTCTTGTTAACTCTTTGCAAAACACTTCATTAATTTCAATAAGAAGAAATATTGTCTCCTTCTTCTTTCTCTTCATAATCTCTTTCGTAAAAACCCCTGTACCAGGCCCTAACTCTACGATGCACTTCGCCTTATTAAAATCAATTACATCTACCATTTTCTTTGCTAATATTTTTGAACTTGGCGCAATTGCACCAGTATGTTTCGGATGTTTAATAAATTCGTGTAAGAATGTTATGAGTTGCATGTAACCATCTCCCCATTCGTTCAATAGTTTTTAACTTGTTTCTAAGTATAACTATCGTTTCTTAACAAAAATTGAGGAGATTTCTTAAGATTTTATGAAGAATGTATCATTTGTTCTTATATATAAGCATCTCTCTTATATTTATTAATTTGGTATAACGAATATTAAAAATGAACTTTATGGAAAGTACCATCACTACGTCTATTTTCATACAACATCTGTAGAAATAAATCTGTCAATTACCTTTCATTATTATCCAACATATGTAATTATTTTGTATAAGCAAAGAAATTCAAATAATAAGAAATTTATATTTTGTAGAAACGAATGTAGGTTCAAATATATTTCAAAAAGATTTAAAAGGAGAAGATTATGAATAATTATATCGACATACAGCACTTATGCGACCTTGTACATAGCACTTTTCATGTACCTGTTCAATTTTTAGCTACTAATAAAAAAATTGTATATGAATCTACTTCTCATACGATTGGTAGTCCTTTTTATACTTCTAAAGAAGAACATCTGAATGAACTTTATCAAGAAAATGCTCCTTGTAATTTTCCAATTTTCAAAGGGAATAAGTACCTTGAGAATTTCATTAGCCTTCATATAACTGATCATGAACATATAAAAGGAACAATTATAATCGGCCCTACTACTTATCCAAAAGTATCAGATGAAATGGCGATTAAACTTATGAAATATTTTAACTGTACGAATAACATGCAACAAGGAGTAGACTACTATCAATTTCTACCTGAGATTAAAAAAAGCACGTTAATTGATATAAGTATTTGGTTACATTACGTCATTTTTAATGAAAAATTAGATAGAGATATTGTCTGGAAAGAGAATAAATTACTCGAAGATGTTTCTTATAAAATCGTAAATCCTGATTTATACATTTCAAAACGTCGCCGGCATGATCCGCAAAATTATGACATATCATTGGAACGCAAATTTTTTTCAGCCATTAAAGAAGGCAATACAGAAAAGGTCATACAATATGCGTATTCATTCCCACAAGAAGATGCGACAATTTGGTCTAAAGGAGATCAGCTTAGAAACCAAAAAAATAATGGCATTATCGCCATTACGCTAGCTATTCGATATGCGATAGACGGTAATCTTCCATCACATATTGCTTTTTCACTCGGTACTTTATATATACAAACGATTGAGAAACTAGATAACATGTATTCCGTAAATAGATTAATTGAAGATGCATTATGTACTTTTGCAGAACGTGTAAAAGAATACAGTAATCAAGCATATTCTAATTCCATTACTACGTGCCTAAATCATATTCACAAACATATTTACGATGAAATATCTCTTAATAATCTTGCTAACCTTTTACATATTTCCCCCACTTATTTATCAAAATTGTTTAAAAAAGAAGTGGGAATTCCTTTAATTGAATACATCCAAAGAGAACGAGTAGAAGAAGCTAAAAAGTTATTAACATTAACGACCTATCCTTTATCAGATATTTGTGCCTGGCTTAATTTTAATGATCAAAGTTATTTCACCAGAGTCTTCAAAAAAATTACGAGTATGACTCCTAGACAATATCGTGAAAATCATACCGTTATATAAAAACGCTTTCCTAATAGAAGGTGAGATAGTTGTCATACTAGCTCACCTTCTTTACATCGATTTATTCCCCTTAATAAAGTTTTAATCTCATTCAAAAAAGTACAAAAATGACAAATAATTACTATAAATATATTAATGAATTTGATAATTTTTTAGTACTAAGCAAATCCGGCTCGCAATCATCCATACTTGCTTCATTCTATAACACAAGCTACTTCCATAGTGATTAACCTTCCTATATAGAAAATATATTGTTAGGAGAATAGAAAGTATGAGTAGTACAAAAATATCAAAATCGACTGACATGAAAGAATCGAGAAAAGTATCACCATACGATGATAGAGAAAGAATTGAAGATACTTTATTACGCTCATTCATTTCAGAAAAAGAAATATTGATCACTTATTATAAAGATCGTTATTTCCCTACAAGTTATATGACTGTAATTGAATTAAATCCTTTGAAACGTTCTTTACTATGCATAGATGCCTTTGACAGAAAACATGCTTTTAGTTTCATCGACATAATCGATGCACGGTAGTATTTAGAACGAAAAAAGCCATTCACCTCATAAAAAATTAGGTAAATGGCTTTCTTATTTTCACTTATTATTTCGCACTCACAATCTTATAATAAGAACGAACCGTTAAGAAGTAATATCCAATATAAATAACACCGTATACTCCGATACTAATTAGAAGCGGAATCATAATTTCAAATGGTAATATATTTGATAAACCTTTTAGTGCAAATAAGCTGTGTAAAATACCGATTACTAACGGAATCGCAAAGATAAAGCTTACTTGTTTTGCGATAGCTTTCTTCATTTCTTGCTTCGTTACACCAACTTTATGAAGGACAATGTAACGATCACGGTCAGCACTTGCTTCTGTTAATTGTTTAAAGTAAATGATTGAGCCTGTCGCTAATAGGAAGACTAATCCTAAGAATAACCCAATAAACATCATTAAGCCTGTCGTTTCAAGCCCCATTTGGAATCCTGTATAGAAATCGTTAAATGATTTTAACACTTCTGATTCACCAGCTGGCATAATACTTGTTAATTTTGCTGTTAACTCTTTACTATTTCTCTCACCTTTTACATCAATATTTTTTACAGTGCGCGTTTCGTTTACTTGTTTCACTTGCTCATATGTTTTATCAGGAACGATTACAAATAGTTCATTTAAATTTGTAAGGCTTCTATTATTTACACCTTTAATTTTTAATTCTTTTGACTCATTTCCAACAGGGAATACAGCTGTATTTCCTGTATAAAGAGGACCAAAATCCAGCTTCTCAATATATAAGCTATCATATACGAAAGCTTCATTCGCACTTAAATTTACAGGTTCTACATCTAAATGTTTCACGTGTTTATTAAAGTTTGATTGAGAAATAAGCTGGTACTGATTCGTAACATTATAGTGTGTATTCAGAACTTGATCAGCTCTTTCACCTTTAAATGTTCCTTTCACAGGGATCATTTCAACTTCTGATTCATATGTGACTGGATGATTATTCTTCTCTCCAGCAAGTATTTCATTTACCTTTTTATCTAATGCTGCATCTTTTTTCTCATAGGAATAACTATACGGCGCAGCAACTTTTGATTGCGTAAATGTGTTGTAATACATCGTAACTGACGTACCAACCGCTGTTAATGTAACTGCACTTAAAATAGCAATGGTCGCAAGTGATTTCGCATTTCCTTTAATGCGATATAGTAACTGTGATGTCGTTACCATATTCATACCGTTATAAAACGCTGACTTATTATTTCTTGCACGTTTCAATACAAATACTGTGAAGAACATGAACAATAAATACGTTCCTGCTACTGTCGCTAATAAAATGTATAATGCAACGACCATAAAGTCTGCATACATAACTGCTTTCATGTACATTAACGCTAAAAAGTAACCTGAACCGATTAAGAAAACTGAAATGAATGCCATAATAACAGAGCCCTTCGGCATTGCTTCTCCTTCACGTTCTGCACGGAAAAGTTCAATTAGCTTGAATCGATAAATTAAACGATATCCTTGAAGTGATGTATATAAAATAATCACAAAGAAAATAATTGCTGTATCAATAATGGCAGCCATCGGTACTTCAAAATAAACATTTAAGTTTAATCCCATCATATTTACTAATAACTCAAGGAATAATTTTGAAAGGACACTACCAATCGCAATCCCGATTACTAATGACATTAATCCCATTAACATATTTTCATAAAAGAGCATTTTACCAATTTGTCTTTTACGAATACCTAATAACGAATATAAGCCAACTTCTTTTTTACGTTTACGTGTAAAGAATCCGTTCGAATATATAATGAACACTGCTACGAAAATAATAAGCATCACACTGGAAACTTGGAATGCCCCGCTAATTTTTTTAGAAGCTTCCGCTGCTTTTTCCATTTGTGAATTATATTGCAGTGCTTTAAATGTAAAGTAAATAACGATACTAAAAATCATAGATGCAAAATATACAAAGTAGTCTTTAAAGTTCCGCTGTATGTTGCGGAGGGCAATGCTAGATAAGGTCATCAGCCATACCTCCGGAAATAGAAGACATTACATCAACGACTTGTTGGAAGAACTGTTTACGCGTTAACTCACCGCGGTGCAATTCTTTATATAACTCACCATCTTTAATGAAAATAACTCGTTTACAGTAACTTGCCGCAAACGCATCATGCGTTACCATTAAAATTGTAGAGTTATCATATTCATTTAGCGACTTCATACTTTCAAGTAAATCTGTCGCTGATTTAGAATCAAGTGCTCCCGTTGGCTCGTCCCCGAAAATCATACTTGGATTTGTAACGATTGCACGTGATGCCGCACATCTTTGCTTCTGTCCACCAGATACTTGATATGGGAACTGACTTAAAATATGATCAATACCGAATTTCTTTGAGATTTCAAGAACGCGGCGATCAATCTCACTCGCTTTCACCTTTGATAACGCAAGAGGTAACGCAATGTTCTCTTTTACAGTTAACGTATCTAATAAGTTATAATCTTGGAAAATGAAACCTAAATGATCGCGGCGGAATAATGCTAACTTATCATCATTCATTTTCACAATATCTTTTCCATCAATTAAAATTTCACCGTTCGTCGCATTATCAATTGTAGAAAGAACGTTTAGTAAAGTCGTCTTACCAGAACCAGAAGGTCCCATAATTCCAACGAACTCACCTTCTTTTACTTGTAAGTTAATACCTTTTAACGCTGCAAATTTATTACCACCCGTGTCATATACTTTTTCAATATTTTTTGCTTCTAACACTGTTTTCATCTCGACATCCCTCATTTCATCTATTCTCTATTTTCACTATATACATTCTCTACTCTTACCACTATCGATGTTTCTTACACAAACATGACAGTTATGTAAGGCCGGTGAGCAAAGAAATCAAAATTTAACCTTATGAATCAAAGTACTTTGTTACTATAACATTGGGATATCATGCCATCCATTCATTCTCCTTACAGGAACATTACAATTTTGTAAGGTACAAAATGTACCCTACAAAGTTGTGCATGAAATGTCGGATGGAGCTATTTCGTTCCTGCTATTCTATGTACAGAGGAGGTCATCATATGGATTCACTTAAAAATATGAATGCTGCAATGCACTATATTGAAAACAACCTAACAAATGAAATTAATTTTAAAGAAGTTGCGAAGCTAGCTTACTGCTCGGAATATCATTTCAAAAGAATGTTTTCTTTTCTAGCTGGCATATCACTATCAGAATATATTCGTTGTAGACGTCTTACTCTCGCTGCTTTTGAACTAAAAAATAGCGATGCAAAAGTCATTGATGTCGCTATCAAATATGGGTACAACTCACCAGATTCTTTTGCGCGTGCCTTTCAGAACTTGCACGGCATAACACCTTCAGAGGCCCGAAATAGTAGTCATTCCCTAAAAGCCTATTCACCAATGACCTTCCAATTATCCATTCAAGGAGGAAATGAAATGAACTATCGAATTGAAGAAAAAGACTCATTTCAAATTATAGGTATTACAAAACGAGTACCGATTGTATTTAGCGGTGTAAATGAAGAAATTGCTTCTATGTGGAAAAGTTTAAATCCAGAGGCTATTCAAACATTAAAGTCCCTTTCAAATATGGAACCTACTGGAATCATTAGTGCTTCTACTAACTTTTCTGAAGGAAGAATGGAGGAAAAAGGCGAACTCGATCACTACATTGGAGTAGCCACAACGAAAGATTGTCCTGAGCGATTTGTGCAACTTGAAGTCGCAGCTTCAATGTGGGCTATATTTGAAGCTGTTGGTCCATTTCCTGAAACATTACAAAATGTATGGGGACGCATTTATTCTGAATGGTTTCCTTCCTCAAACTATGAACTAGCGGAAGGACCGGAAATATTGTGGAATGAACAGAAAGATACATCCTCTCCAAACTTTAAAAGTGAAATTTGGATACCGGTTTTGAAGAAGTGATAAAAAAAACAAAGCTGCTCTTCCCTAAAAGGAAAAGCAGCTTTATTTACATTTTCAACTCTTCTTTATAAATGCTATATGACTTTATTGTTGATACGATAATACATATTAATATGATTCCAATCCCCATAAAAATATTAAATGGATCTGGAAGCAAAGCCCCGGCATATATACAAAGTGAACCTATTACAAATACCCTCGAAGCAAATCTATGTGTTTTTCTCCAAACTACAGGATTTTCTAATGTCCAGTCCATTCGAATGCCTACTAACCCGTTCGGCTTCGTTTGTTGCATGTAATTACCTAATACAAGAAACAATGTTCCAAGTCCAAAATTAAATGCAATTGAGCCCGATGCAATATAATTAGACGCTGCTAATAGTGCAAATATGTTACATCCAAATCCGATAAAGAGAATAGCATAATTAATCGCTGAAAGAACTTTGGATTGCTGTATAGACTTATCTTTTATGAATCCAAAAACTAGCCATATCATATAGAGCACTACCATACTACCTATCGAGAATGAACTTGCTTCTATTTTAGAAAAATATCCATCTACTACTCCTGCAGCATTATAATGGCGTGGAATTTGTTTTGGTAAATATGGCCATACAATATACCATCCAATTGCAATGCCACTAATTAAACTCCATGGTAATACGTGTCTTTTCATCCTCTCTCCCCCATAATTTTTTATTAGGCCCCTATTTCTTTTTTATAAACAACATATGAATATCCCATCGTTAATCCTACTGCCCCGACAATAATTCCAATGATTAGGAAACCTTTCCACGCTACGGGGGCAAAAATACTTAAAATCATAATAACCCCTAATACAACAAACACTTTTCCGCTAAAACGGTGTGTCTTTCTCCATACTTCTTCGTTACTTAACGTCCACGGTGTTTTTATGCCTACAAAATAATTCGGTTTACATTGTGGTAAATAGTTGCCTATAACTATAAATAAAAGACCAACAAGAATATGCGGTGTACTATTCATTGGAATGTCATAGCCTAATCCAGCTCCAATTCCAATGATATTTACTAAAAATAATAAGATTAATACACTATAATTTATTACATTATACCCCTTAGAAAACTTATCATAATTCTTATACTTCGGATCTATCTTAGGCAATACAGTCAATAAAGCATATATAAAAACCATAATTGCCACATCAAAAATCATACCTCCCATTTTAGACATATGTCCATCTACTTCACCCGAAACATTCCAGTGACTCGGAACTTCTTCTGGTAAATTGGGCCAAGCAACGCACCATGCAATAATCGTTAAAGCAATTAATAATAACGGAAATACATGTTTTCTCATTTCCCCTCTTCCCCCTTATTCGTAAACGTAAACACCCAAGTTAATAAATCTTGAAATACAGTTGTGTTTAAAGAGTACACAACGAATTGCCCTTTCTTTTCATCTTGAATAAGTTCAGCATTTTTAAGTGCGTTTAAGTGGTGTGAAATACTTGGTTTTGTCATATTGAAATGTTCAGCGATTTCACCAGCGGTTAGATCACCTTCTTTTAATAAATCCAAAATTTTTCGCCTTGTTGGATCTGCTAATGCTTTGAACGCTTGATTCAATATCTTTCTTCCTTTCGATAATTAGACATTTAGATATTTATCTAAATGTTAAAATGATTTCAGTTGATTGTCAATTATATACGAGGCCCTTTTTACTTTTCACGCTTTTGCCCTATACTGTTTATTAGCTTATCTTTCAACATAATGAAAAGACTTGAAACACATGATACACTATAGCTACAATTGTTTTTTTAGGAGGAATATACATATGTATAAAATTTTAATCGTTGAAGACGATCCAAATATTTCATCATTACTACAATCTCACATTCAAAAGTACGGTTACGACGCTGTTGTTACTGAAAACTTTGATGATATTATGGAATCGTTTAACACAGTGAAACCACATCTTGTTTTACTTGATGTAAACTTACCGAAATTCGATGGATTCTACTGGTGCCGTCAAATTCGTCATGAATCTACTTGTCCAATTATTTTCATTTCCGCTCGTGCTGGTGAGATGGAACAAATTATGGCGATTGAAAGCGGTGCGGATGATTATATTACAAAACCGTTCCACTATGACGTTGTAATGGCAAAAATTAAAGGTCAATTACGCCGTATTTACGGTGATTATGCGCCAAATATTTCTGAACGTATCGTTGAAGTAGAAGGTTTAAAACTATTCCCAGAACGTCCTGAAATTCACTTCGGATCTGAGCAAGTTCTTTTAACGAAGAAAGAGGCTATTTTAGCAGAAATGTTATTATCTAAATTCCCTCGTACAGCGAGCCGTGAAGATTTATTAGCTGCGCTTTGGGATGACGAGAGCTTCGTTGAAGAAAACACATTAAACGTAAACATTACGCGTCTTCGTAAAAAGTTCAATGAGCTTGGTATTGAAAATGCTATTGAAACAGTGCGCGGACTTGGGTATCGTTTTAACGCAACTTGGAGTGAATAAGCATGAAGCTATTTTTACGTGATCATTTTGCAGTTTTTCTACTGTACATATTAAACTTCGGTATCATCTTCGTTCTTTATGATGCAGTAGATGGATTCCAAAACAATAAATTTTACTTCGTCGTTTTAAGCTTATATTTATTTATTTGTTTCCTCGCTTATCGTTACGTTCGCAATCGTAGAATGTACCATAGATTAAGTGAACAACCAGAAAAAATGGAAGATGCGTTTATTGAAAGAGCAACTGCTCCGATGCCTCACGGTGTAAATGAACTTGTGCGCACGCAATATCGTCTATTCCAAAAAGAACTACAATCGTATGAAGTAAAACAACAAGAACATCAATTATTCATTAACCACTGGGTGCATCAAATGAAAACACCCGTTTCTGTTATGCAGCTGATGGTACTCGAAATGGAAGATGAACATTTAATTCCGAAATTCAAAAAAGAATTAGAACGTCTAAACCAAGGACTGGATATGGCTTTATACATGGCAAGGTTAAATAACTTCCATGAAGACTTCCATGTTGAGACGATTTCATTAAAAGATACGGTAACGAAAAACATTAATGGATTAAAAGAACTATTTATCCGAAACGGAGTCTTCCCTGTTTTAGAAGTTCATTCTGATTTACAGGTTGCTTCTGATGCGAAATGGCTAAAATTTATCATCTATCAGTTAATGACAAATGCCGTTCGTTACTCTGGTGAGCGCGGAAAGAAAGTATTCTTATCCGCTTATCGAAACGGAAAAGATATTATTTTAGAAGTTCGTGATGAAGGTGTTGGTATTCCACAAGAAGATATTAGACGAGTATTCGAACCGTTTTACACTGGGAAAAATGGTCGTACATTCGGAGAATCTACTGGTATGGGACTTTATATCGTAAGTAAAATTTGTGATTATTTAGGTCACTCTGTCAAACTAGATTCTGAAGTTGGGAAAGGAACGACGATTAAAATCATCTTCCACAACGCTGCAAATAATCAATCAGAACATACGGAGAAGGTGACCGAAGCATGATCGTAACATATGCAAGCAAAATGTATGAGAACTCACTCTCATACATTTTTTGCAATAAAACTACTTCTATATCTTCTAACCGGAGGTATAATTTATGACCTTTTGGCAATTTGCATTTAAAAACGTCACGCGCAACTCGAGAGCTTATTTTGCTTACTTTGTAAGTAGTTCTTTTTCGATTGCCGTTTTCTTTTCATTTGCTGTTTACTTATTCCATCCGAAATTACAAAAATTTGGCATGGTCTCTGAAATTTCAGGATTAATGATATTTTCAGAAGTAGTAATTGTATTTTTCTCTTTCTTCTTTTTACTATATTCCATTGGTACTTTTTTAAAAGTTAGAAAAAAACAATTCGGCGTCTTGACCGTTTTAGGAATATCTAGAAAACAATTACACCGTCTCGTCTTCATGGAAAATATGTTAATCGGTATTTTATCTATCTTTTTCGGCATGCAGTTTGGACTTGTCTTCTCGCAATTTTTCTTATTAGTGACAGCAAAAATTACGCACGTACCGGGCATATATTTATACTTGCCTATTAACGCGTTTATTTTAACGACAATCGTCTTCCTTAGTCTTTTTATCGTTGTATCTACATTGACACCGATGCTCATTCGTACAAAAAAAGCGGTACACCTTTTAAAAATAAATAGTAAAAAACGAAAAGAAAGAAAACCGTCCATACTTATTTCTTTATTTGGTGCGATTTGTTTATTTGGTGGCTATGCGTTAGCTGGAAATCCTAAATATTTCGTATCAGTAAGCCCACAAATAGGTGTTATATATATGGTTTCAAGTATTTTCGTCATTCCAACGCTCGTTACAATCGGTACATATTTCTTCTTTTCACAAATTAGTTTCTTACTTATTTATATTTTAAAGAAAAGAAGAAAGTTTTATATGAAACAGATTAATATGCTTTGGATTTCTGATTTAGCAAACCGTATTCGAACGAATATTAATATGCTTTTTATTGTAGCAATGCTATCTACTATCGCTTTCACAATGATTACGTTCCTATATGGGTTCGGAAAATTTATTAAGCTAGACGTTAATAGAAC
The DNA here is from genome assembly GCF_051916145.1 of Bacillus cereus group sp. MYBK245-2. Taxonomy (NCBI): domain Bacteria; kingdom Bacillati; phylum Bacillota; class Bacilli; order Caryophanales; family Bacillaceae; genus Bacillus; species Bacillus cereus group sp. MYBK245-2. The sequence continues at coordinate 138,355 of NZ_JBQAGB010000011.1, forward strand.
TTCGCCTTTCCCAATTTCTTATTTTTCTTATGATGCGAATCCTTTTGTTACAGAGCATTTAAATTGGCTTGAGCAACAATTACAAAAAGAACATTTTCCTTATAAGAAAATAAAAGCTGATATATATAAAACACCACTAAAAGAAGATAAAGATGTAGCTATTTATGATGATGTATACGCAATTAAGCAAAGTGACTATAACAAGCTTGCGAATTCTTTACGAATGAAACAACTATTTATAAATGATAACGAAGCATATGTTTTAACGGGGACGTCTTATATCACTATATTCAATGAATTTGAGCAAAGCTATAAAAGAGATTACATTACACTCTCTAGTACAAATACGAAATTAAAAGTAAAAGGCTATGAACATATCAGTGCAATTCCATCTGACTTTTCATATCAAACGATCGTATTGCCTGATATTGTCGTGAACAACTTACCTAACACGGTAAAGCATATATCAGCATATAATTACAAAATTCAAAACTGGGAACAGACGTATGAGATTGCTGATAATTTTATAGAAAAAGTGCAAAAAGATCGAAACAAATTCCAGTATGAAGGACCTCTTATTCGATCCTTTGAATCAGCAGGATCGTTATATAGAATAACATCTGGTAGTGCTGCATACTTCTTAATCGGTACATTTTTAGGAGTTATTTTCTTCATTGGTGCTGGTAGTGTTCTTTATTTTAGAATGTATACCGATTTAACGAACGAACAAGAGAAATATATAACGATTTCTAAGATCGGTGTGACAGATAAAGAGATGAAACGATCTGCAACCATTCAGCTTAGTATTTTATTTTTCGTTCCGTACATTATGGCATCCATTCATACAATGTTCGCAACGAAAATGCTGCAAGATGTAATTGGCTTATCGTTGTTCAAAGAAATTTCAGCCGTTCTTATTATTTTTGGATTCGTTGAAATCGTATTTTTCTTATTCATTCGTTCACTTTATATGCAAAAGCTATCACAATATACTAATACACATTAAAAAGGTTATTACATAAAAAAGGTGGGATCTCTTCCCTCCTTTTTCATACTCATTATATTAGGAGGTTTAGGTGAATGACATTTTGGCAGTTTGCATTTAAAAACGTCTCGCGGAACGCCAGAGCTTATTTCGCCTATTTTGTAAGCAGTGCGTTTTCCATTGCTATTTTTTTCTCATTTGCAGTTTACTTATTTCATCCTAAATTGCATATGACAGACGTAAATTATGCTCTGAACATATTAATGACAATTTCAGAAGTTGTCATTGTATTCTTTTCATTTTTCTTTTTACTATATTCAATCGGTACTTTCTTAAAAGTACGAAAAAAGCAATTTGGGATTTTAACAGTACTTGGCATCTCTCAAAAACAATTAAAACGACTCATATTTATAGAAAATATGTTAATTGGTGTTCTTTCTATATTTTTTGGCATTCAACTTGGACTTGTCTTTTCACAGTTCTTTTTATTAGTTACCGCCAAGATTACACATGTACCTGGCTTATATTTATATTGGCCTACAAGCGCCATTATTTTAACTATCATCATCTTTCTCGGACTCTTTATTCTCGTATCATCTTTTACACCGATGCTCATTCGTACGAGAAAAGCTGTACGTCTTTTAAAAGAAGGAACAAAACAAAAAGAAAGAAAAGCATCTGTGCTCATCTCTCTATTTGGTGCGATATGTTTAATATCTGGATATGCATTAGCCGCAAATCCATTATATTTTCTGTCGCTAGGTGACATCATTGGACTTTTATATGCCGTCTCTAGTATATTTGTCATCCCATCGCTTATTGCAGCTGGAACATATTTTTTCTTCTCACAAATTAGCTTTTTACTCATTCGTATATTAAAAGCGCGAAGAACGTTTTATATGAAACGCATTAATATGCTTTGGATTTCTGATTTAGCATCACGTATTCGGACAAACATTAACATGCTCTTTATTGTAGCGATGCTATCAACACTCGCTTTTACAATGATTACATTCTTATACGGTTTTGGGAAGTTTACAAAGTTTGATGCGATAAGGGAAAACCCTTTTCCTTTTACATATTTATCACATACTGAAAATACGTTAGCGGATGAGCATTTAAACTGGTTAGAGCAAAAGTTTAATGAAGAACACTTTACTTATACAAAATTTAAAACGGATATATATGAAGTATCTTCAGCTGAAAATAATACGCAACTCTATTACGCAATTAAACAAAGTGACTATAATGTACTTGCTAAAGCATTAAATTGGGAAAAACTCACGGTGAATAAGAATGAATCTTATATTCTTATGAAAGACTTAGATGATCAAGTTATTGGAACACTTCACAATAAAGAACAGAAAAATACTCTTACACTTACTCAAAACAATTTACAACTACACGTGAAAGAATATAAAAGTTATAGTCCATTCCCAAACAGCTTAATATACCAATTACTTATACTATCTGATGAAAATGTAGAAGCCTTATCGACCGTTTCCAAGCAAATGAGTGTATATAACTTCAAAGTTACAGATTGGGAAAAAGCACATAATATCGGTTCATCGTTTATAACAAAAATCCATAACGACAATGCAGCAATTCAAGCAGAGCACCCGCCTTTCCATGCAAGTGAAGCGAGCGATTCTCTATATAAAACAAAACTAAATGTCGCTTCATTTTTCTTAATTGGTACTTTCTTAGGTGTTATTTTCTTTATCGGGGCTGGCAGTGTTCTTTACTTCCGGATGTATACAGATTTAACAAATGAGCAAGAAAAATATATAACGATTACGAAAATTGGTTTAACGGAAACTGAAATGAAACGTTCAGCGACAATTCAGCTTGCGATTCTTTTCTTCGTGCCTTACATTATGGCATCCATCCATACGATGTTCGCGACAAAGATGTTACAAGAAGTTTTACATCTCTCGTTCTTCGCTGAGATTACAGTCGTACTTATGATTTTTGGAACAGTTGAAATTTTATTTTTCCTTTTAATTCGTTCCTTTTATATGCAAAAATTATCACAACACATTAAGTTTTAAAAGATAGAAAGGTGATTACTATGGAAGAAGTATTACACATAAAAAACGTCTCAAAAGTATATGAGGGAAAAGTCCCTCATACAGCCTTAAAAAATATAAATTTACATGTAGATAAAGGTGAATTTGTCGCTATCATGGGACCATCTGGTAGCGGTAAATCTACATTTTTAAATGTTATCTCAACAATTGATTCCCCTACTTCTGGTGATGTCGTTATTAACGGAAAAAAACCACACACATTTCGTAGGGAAAAGTTAGCTATTTTCCGCCGACAAGAGTTAGGCTTTGTTTTCCAAAACTTTAACCTATTAGATACACTAACAATCGGTGAAAATATCGTACTACCTTTAACATTAGATAATATTCCATTAAAAGAAATGGATGAAAAGCTTGATAACATTTCAAAAAAGCTTGGCATTGATCATATTTTAGACAAGCGTATTTTTGAAGTGTCAGGAGGACAAGCACAGCGTACCGCAGTAGCACGTGCTGTTATTCATCATCCGTCACTTTTACTTGCCGATGAACCGACAGGAAATTTAGATTCAAAAGCGGCTATTGACGTAATGGAGCTATTTACGAAATTGAACAAAGAAGAAGATGCAACAATTTTAATGGTTACGCACGATCCATTCGCAGCAAGTTATTGTAACCGCGTCATTTTCATTAAAGATGGCGAACTTTACAATGAACTACACCGCGGATTGTACCGTGAGAAATTTTATCAAGAAATATTAGATGTTTTAGCATTACTAGGAGGAAGACGTGGATGACATTTTGGCAATTTGCATTTAAAAATGTCTCGCGTAATTCGAAAGCATATTTCGCTTATTTTGTGAGTAGCGCGTTTTCTATTATGGTTTTCTTTTCATTTACTGTATACGCGTATCATCCACGCTTACAAATTATGAATAAATTACAGGAACAAGATCCATTGATGAACTTAGCCGGCATGGCACAGTTTGTTATCGTTTTGTTCTCGTTCTTCTTTCTCTTATATTCTATTGGGACATTTTTAAATGTACGGAAGCAACAATTTGGCGTTTTAACTGTTCTCGGTATATCTCAAAAACAATTAAAACGTCTTTTGTTTACTGAAAATATGATAATTGGAATGCTTGCTATTTTTGCTGGTATTCAAGGCGGTCTTGTGTTTTCTAACTTTTTCTTACTCGTTACTTCTAAATTAACAAGTGCAAAAGGCCTCTATTTATATTGGCCAACAGAAGCAATTATCGTTACAACCGTAACTTTTATTATTTTATTTTTCATCGTTTCTACGTTTACACCGATGTTCATTCGCACTCGTAAAACAACACAGCTCATTAAAGGGACTAAAAAAGGCGATAAAGACAAAAAACCATCTATACTTATTTCGATATTTGCTTTAATTTGCTTAGCATTATGTTATTATATCGCTGGTTATCCGCAAGGCTATATAACAGAAAAAAATGTACAAAATGGATCTGTATTCTTAATTATGCTATCTATTTTACCGCTCGTAGTGGTGGGAACATATTTATTCTTTTCACAAACGTTTCTTCTCTTTATCTTTATTTTGAAAAAGCGGAGAAAGTTTTATATGAAGCAAATAAATATGTTATGGATTTCAGATTTAGCTAACCGCACTCGTAGTAATATTAATGTACTCTTTATCGTTTCTATGCTATCTGCACTTGCATTTACAATTATTATCGCGCTATTTGCTATCAATAATAATACGAAAGCAATGATATTAGAACGTTTTCCTATCCCCTTCACATATACATCTAAAGGGGAAAATTCACTTGAACAAAAACATATTGCTACAATTGAAACGGAGCTTACAAATGCTAATTTTCAATACAGCAAGCATCAGTCTACATTGTTAAAAGATACCGCTTTAAAAGAAGACATTACTCTTATGAAAATGAGTGATTATAACACGCTTGCAAAACAATTAAGGAGACCAGAAATAAATCTTGATTCTACACAAGTTTATATGATTTCTCGTTACTCACCAGAGCTCTTAAATCTTGTATCAAATCCATTCGCAAAACAAAATACAATTACAATCGGATCTAATAAAAAAGAATTTCACATTAAAGGATTTATTAATAAATCCATTGAACCCGCCTTCGCATTCCCTTATTTAATGGTTGTACAAGATGATGTATTCAATACTATGATTCCTCATATTGAAACAACCATAGTGTATAATTACTTCGTTGAAAACTGGGAAAATGCGATTGCTCCTACGAAAAATATATTAAAACATATTAGAAATGATACAGATAACTTCTATGAGGCACACAAAGATGCGGAAGGTAATTTTCAACCCCCATTTAATATTTATACAGCTGCCGATGACCTGAAATACAGCAAAGGAAATTCAATTGCTACTTTCTTTATTTGGACATTTCTCGGTTTTATTTTCTTTATCGGTGCGGCTAGTGTTTTATACTTCCGTATGTATAACGACTTAACAAATGAAAAACAAAAATATATTACGATTACAAAACTTGGTTTAACAGAATCAGAAATGTTTCGCTCTGCAACGATTCAATTAGGAATTTTATTTTTCGTTCCTTATATCGTTGCTGGTATTCACACATTATTTGCCGTTAAGTTTTTACAAAGCATACTCGCTTTTTCTTTACTCAAAGAGTTATTAATTGTACTCACTTTCTTTGGGATTATCGAGATTATTTTCTTCTTCTTAATCCGATCTCTGTACATTAATAAGTTATCACAGCATATCAAAATATGAATAAAATGGCCTTGTGCGTATTGCACAAGGCCATTTTCAATAGTTTTTAATTAGCAGCAATATCCGCCGTAGCCACCATATCCGTAACCGCCATAACCACAACCGCCTCCGCCACCGAAGCAGCTAGCACCGATGATAATTAATAAAATAAACAATACGATTAGAAGCGCAAAACCGCCTCCGCACCCATGTCTGCGGTTACAATCATCATGTCTGTGTTCACACTTTTCGCTCATTACTCTATTCCTCCTTTAGTATCATTCATAACAAGTTCACCTTGCTCTAAATGAGGGGATTCCATTTATATTATGTTTTCAGGGCGAATAGGAAGCTTGGCTTACTTAAAAACGGGCTTGTTTTGGCAATTGGGCTTCATCGATAGGCGAATTAGCCTTTTCAAGATGTAAGCATAAAGCATTTGACATACTTCTAATTTCTTACTAAAATTTAATTGAACGACCAATCAGTTTTTTGATTATACATTCAAATTATATAAATCAGGAGTTGAATAGCGTGACTGATTCTTTTATTGCAGAGGCTAGGCGTGAACAAATTATTCTTGCATGTATTGATACATTAGAAGAAGTTGGATATAACAACTTAAGCTTAACGAAGGTAGCAAAAAAAGCTAAGATTAGCACTGGACTTATTTCTTATCATTTTAACGATAAGCTTTATCTTATGAATCGGACATTACAATTTTTAGTTAAGAAACAACATGAATTTATTAGCAATCGATTGCTATTAGCCCAATCTGAAATAAACAAACTAGAAGCTTTTATTGAAGCACATTTGGCTTACCAAGAAACTCATTACAAAAATAATATTGCCTTGATTGAGATTGTCTTTAATGCAAGAAATGAAGAGAATATTCCTTATTACAGAATTGAAGACGATGAAGAAGATGATGCACTTAGAACGATGTTATTAAATATTTTGAAGACTGGTCAACAAAATGGAGTATTTTCTAACTCTTTCCAAGCCGACACATTAGCTTCATTTATTTTAGGAGCAATCGAAGAAAGAATGCTGAAGGCAAATGCATCTATATCTATAGAAAATTACTCAGATGAGCTCATAAAAATGGTGAAGAAACTCACTATTTAAATGCCCTGATTTTGAAAAATTATATATGAAGAAAGGATGAACTACACATGAAAAAGGCATCTGTCATTGGATTAGGTTTTTTAGAAAAATTACTTGTTATAGTAAGTCCAATCCTTTTAGGCGTTATCGGATATTTTTCACCTAAATTAATAGAGATTATAAAAAAGATTCCCCTCTTTTCTGATTCGAAAATGATAGAACTTTTAAATTTTATTAACCCCTTCTGGCTTCCTATTATCCTCATGCTCATTGGTGTTATTGCAGGAATTTTATTTTCTTTAATTATTTATAGTGAAGCTTTAAAAATGAACATTACTTCGGAAAGCATTCATGTAAATAAGGACGATCAAAAGAAGCAAATTACCAGTTCAAATGTAAAAGCCGTTTTTGTAGATACAGGCCAAGTGGTAATCATTGATCAAGAAGACCGCGAATGGTTACGTGAAAAATCTGATATAAATCCACATAAAATTAAAGATATTTTCTTGCTGCACGGCTTTCCATGGGTGGAACAAGATCCTTATAAGCAAGACTATAGTCTATGGAAATTAGAGGATGAGCGATTTAATAAAAATGTAAATACCATTTTGTATGAAAGACGAAATGCTATCCGAGACGGAAACTCGAAGAAAAAGAAGCACTTACGTAAAGATCTGAATGAGCTAGGAGTCTTTGTCAAAGACGATGGAGAAGATCAGTATGTCCGTTTCATTAAGTAATAGAGCGATAGAAAGCACAAAAAAACGAATAAAGCACGCAGAGAAATTACATTTTCTCTGTGTGCTCTATTCGTTTAAATCGGCTCTTCTAAATAAACATATTCAATAAAAGCGCAAAACCAAATGCAATAAATGATAACAATGTCTCGAGTACCGTCCACGTTTTAAACGTTTCCTTCACCGTCAAACCTAAATACTCTTTTACAAGCCAGAACCCTGCATCATTTACGTGAGAAAACATTAATGAACCTGCTCCGGTTGCGATAACGAGCAATTCTAAATTTACACCTGACATATGCTGAATAACTGGTGAAACAATCCCTGCCGCTGTCGTTAATGCTACTGTAGCTGAACCTGTTGCGATTCGAATTAATCCAGCTACCATGAAAGCTAACACAATTGGTGATAACGATATATGTTCTGCCATTTGCGCAATCGCTGTTCCAACGCCGCTTTCAATTAATATTTGTTTAAATCCACCGCCTGCACCAATTATTAAAATAATAGAACCGACCGGTAGTAAACTTTCATCTGTTAATTTTTTAATCATCTTTTTATTAATACCTTGTCTGATTCCAAGTAAATAAAATGCTGCAAAACATGAAATAAGTAAGGCAATTACTGGGCTTCCTACAAAGACGAAAAATTCAGTCATCTTTTTCAGTAATGAAATATAAGGTGCAACGACCGATAAAATCATCAATACAACTGGTAATAAAATAATAAAGAATGAAACTTTCCGACTCGGTAAATCAGTTGAGACAGTCGTAACTCGAATAAGCTCTGGTTCATTTTCAGGTATAACCCTTTTATGTACCCACTTTGCAAATATCGGTCCTGCGATAATGGCTGTTGGTAACGCGATAAGTAATGAATATAAAAGTACCTTTCCTAAGTTCGCGTTATAAATACCGATTGCTGTCATCGCCCCTGGATGTGGTGGCACGAGCCCGTGAACAATAGATAACCCAGCAATAACAGGTAAAGCAATTAATAATATGTTTTGCTTCGTTGTTTTTCGAATTGAAATAACAAGTGGTAATAAAATGACAATCCCAACTTCAAAAAAGACAGGAATCCCTATAATAAACCCTGCAAATAACATAGCCCAAGGTAATTTTTTTACGCCGAAAAATCGAATAAAGAAATCTGCAACTTGCATGCCGGCCCCTGAATCAGACATCATTTTCCCTAAAATTGTTCCGAGAGCTAAAATACCAACTAAATGCCCTAGTACACTACCAACACCAGTTTCATAGGCAGCCACTATTTTCGTTAAGTTCAGTCCAGACATAATAGCTAAAAATAAACTCGCAACTGTTAAACTAATAAATGCATGCCATTTCCACCATGATACCCCTAAAATAACAATCGCAATTGCAAGTAACGTGACGATTAATAAGTATATATCCATTTTTCATTCCCCTTACTTTATAAAAAAAGAGGGCGAATACCCTCTTTTTTATACGTCATAATTCACTACATAATGCTGCATTTCTGTATTGTAGTAGCCTTCGCTATATTCAATTACTTCGCCAACTTCATCGTAAGAATAACGCATACGTTTTAATAGCGCTGTGCCCTCTTTTTCACCTAGCGCTTCTGCAACGAAACTAGGCGCAAGTCCAACAGCGAATTCATCTCTGAAGTTTTCTAAATGAATGCCTCGGTCTTCAACTAAATCATAAAGCGATTGCAAATCAAAATCCGATAAATCTGTACTTGCCATTTTCGCTGAGAAATAGTGCGTATAATGAATGTACGGTGCATCATTTAACGTATATAAACGTTCAATACGAAAACTCTCTTTACCGAATAATCGAAATGGCACTGTTCCTTCTTCATTCTGAACAATTTCTGCTTTTAGCAATTTTTTCTGTACTTTATATCCTTCTTCCACTAACACTTCAGTAAATTTCTTACCCTTTGACAGTTTTGTCGCAGAAGTGTTACGGATGACTTTCGTTCCTTTACCGCTTTTCTTTTCCAAATACCCTTCTTGAGCGAGTTCTTTAATCGCATTTCGTACTGTAATTTTACTCACCTTGAACTCTTCTTCTAACTGCGGTTCGGAAGGAATATTCGTATGAATTGCATATACACCATGCAATATTCGATCACGAATAATGTTTTTTATTTGTAAATATAATGGTCCTTTTTTTCTCGTTACGTTCACCGTTACACCCACTACCTTTCTACATCACCTACTGATGCCGTCATTGCCCGAAGTATATCCTTCTCTGATGACATTGGCGTATCACCGACGATTGTATGTGCAAGCATTCCAGCTGCTGACGCAAATGAAACAGCTTTCTCTGGTGCAAACTCTTCTATCTCGCCATGAATAATCCCGCTCGTATAAGCATCTCCAGCACCTATTCTATCATATACAGAAAACATAAGTGTTTTTGCAAAAGTGAACGTTCTATCTTTACATATGAATCCTCGAAGCGAATGTGTATTATCACTGTTAATAGAGCGATGAGTACCAGCGATTGTAGCGATACTATACATTTCAGCTACCTTTGGAATTAGATCCATCAGCTGCGCCTCTCGCTCCGTTTCTTCTGTTTTCATTCCTAAAACAAACATTGCATCTTTTTCGTTCATCATTACAATATCAGCTAGCCCTAACATTTCTTCATAATGTGGTTTCGCCTGTTCATATCCGTCTTCTCCCCAAAGTGATGGACGATAATTGCAATCAAAGACGACAGTTCCTCCGTTTTCTTTCACTGCTTTCGCTAAAGATTTCATATGATGACGCACCGTATCATTCATCGCAAGTGTAATCCCGCAAAAATGAACAATATCAATTTCCTTCGCGATTTCTTCAAATTGATACATTTCTTCACATGCCGTATTAAAGCTACTTTCTAATCGATTCGAATATGTAACGCGGCTTGCACGTGCTCCAAATCCATTTTCCAAAAAGTACATACCGACATATTTGCCGCCTCTTGAAACAAGTGAGGTTTGCACACCTAACTTTTGAATATAAGATAATGCCGCATCTCCAACCGAATTTTCCGGTAAAGTTGAAATAAGAAGCCCTTCATGCCCGAGATGAGAAAGTGCTGCTGCCACGTTCACACCTGTACCAGAAAATGAGTATTTTAATGTATTAGCTTGCGATAACAATTCATATCCTGGTACTTGCAGGCGCATCATTACTTCACCAAATGCTGCAATTTTCTTACGCATATTGATCAACTAACTTCTTCACGACTGCTAATAATTCACGAACATCTTCTACTTTCGTATTGCCAGTTTCTTTATCAATAATAGAAGAGTACACATGCGGGATCACTTGCTCTACATTTGCTTCAAGCGCAATACGTACAATTGTTTCAAAGTTTTCTTTATCGATTCCGCCCGTTGGTTCTAATGCGAATCCTTCTTCCGCACAAGCTTTCGCAACTGCGCGATATTCTTCTTCATGAGCTAGCCCTTTCATCGGGAAGTATTTCAATGAATTTCCGCCCATATCACGTACAAGTGCGATTGCTGTTTTAATTGGAACGATTGCTTTTTCTTCCCCAGCTGCACTAATTGGACCAGTAGAAATATTTACGTACCCTACTTTTCCTGTTGGCGATACTAAACTATTAATCCAGCTATCTTTTCCGCCAAGATTTGCACGTGTCGCTCCAACTGAAGGGAATACTTGGTTAATATGGCTACCTGGATAATGTTTCGCAATTTCAGCTACAACTGCCGCTTGGCGATTATCTCCTGCTCCTAGTCCGATTGATACAGCGTCTTCAATTTCTTTTCCGTATGCTTTCATCGCTGTAACTGCTTCTTCTACTGTTGGATAGTCTTTTGATAACACTCCCACTACTACATAACCTTCTGCTGCTTCAAAAATATCTTTCGCATTTTCGATATTGTTCGCTAATACATTTAATGCTACACGGCCTTTATAAAAACGTTTTTGAATGTTTGTCATTTTAGTTTCCCCCTACGATTTCTCTCAATTTTTCTTCAATTACATGTATGTCATCACCTAAAAGTGGACGTGGATCAATATCAAAGAATCCTTGTCTTACTCCGTAATCACGTGTATAAATTGCGATTTCCCCTTCGCGTAATGCAGTCACAACGTCTTTTGCTGATTTATTTAATTCATTCTCGTCAATATGAATACGAGCTCTAAAGATTGCTCTTCCCGCTTCATCTTGAACGATCGTTACATTTACACCGTTTAATTCTTTTAGCGGCATAAGTACTTGTAATAACTCTTTTTCTTGCTCGCTCTTATCTTCTTTTACTCCGTACTCATCAAGTGCTTGCAGTAAACCAAAAGTTGTTTCTTTCCCAACTTTCATACTTCTTCCAATGCAATGTAATTGCACTTTCAGCCACTCAATATATTTTCGTTTCCCGCCAACAATACCAGAAGTAGGTCCTTCAATTGCTTTTGAACCGCTATAAATGGCAAGGTCTGCATACTTCACATATTTTTGAATATCTTCTTCAGCTGCCGCATCGACGATAAGCGGTATGTTATTTCGCTGCGCAACTTCCCATGCTTCTTCAACAGAAATCATATTTTTTTGTACTGCATGATGGGATTTCACATACAGAATCGCCGCTGTATTTTCACCAATCGCATCTTCAATATGCTCTGCTTTCCCTTCATTTGCGTAGCCAACTTCTACAAGTTTTCCTCCGCCTAAATAAATCATCGTTTCAACAGGAGCACCGTATTGAACGTTATGACCTTTTAACATAATCACTTCGTTTTTCGCGATGACCTCTTGATGAAGTCTTTCACTTTTACGGCGATTTCCTTCCGTCACGATTGCTGCGATAGAAAGCGCAATTCCGCTCGATGCTGAATTCACAACGACCGCTGCCTCTGAATCTAGAATTCTCGCAATATGATCTCCTGCTTTATCTACTAAATCAGCAATTTCCACATAATTTTGTCCCCCATGTTTCATTGCATCCATAACTGTATCTGTCGGAGCGGATACACCTAAAATACTCATTCTACCGCTCGCATTAATTACTCTTTTTAATCCGTACTTAGCATTCAATGAATGACCCATTGATTACAACCCCTTTCGTATCAATTCTTCTTTCAGCAATGCGCTGATCCCCTTCTGAATCAATTAACGTAATCTTCTCATCTTTCACCGTAAATAAAGTTAAATTTGCAATATCTCCTTCTTGAATACGGCCAAGCTCTGGTTTCTTAAGCCACTCTGCTGCATTTTTCGTAACCTCATCAATTACTTCTTCTAGCGAATAACCTAAGTAAAGGAATTTCGAAAGAACGTGAGCCATACTATACACGGGACCATGCACGCGATTCTTCCGGTAAATATCTGTACTAATTGTATTAAATGCAATACCATGACGCTTCGCCGCTTCTGCTACTTTAAAAGAAAAACTAGCATTACCGTGACCAACATCTAAATGTACGCCGCGATTCACTGCATCTAGTAACACAGGTAGCGGTTTGCCTTCTTCATCAAATAAATTATTTTCTTTCCCGTTTAAGTAATGTGTAATAACATCATCTTTTTCTAAAAGAGGTACAACTTCCTCAATGCGAGGAGGCGCTGAACCGATATGTACCATTATCGGCAATGATGTTTCACGAGATAAATCACGCGCTATATGAAGCGGTTCAATTCCGCTATCACAAACGACACTCTTACTCATTCTCGCCTTTAACCCAACGATTACATCTTTATACTTTTCTACTGCTTCTATTACTTTCTCTTTATCGATCCATTCCATATTGGATAATTCATCAATTCGTTTCAAACCGATGCGAGAAATATTTAAAAAGGCAAATAAATTTGTTTTCGCCTGCTCCCTACTTTTAACTAAATCTGCAATACGATCAGCTCCGCAGCTACCCGCATCAACAATTGTCGTTACCCCTTGCTTAACGCCAATTTCGTCCACCTCATCGCCATACGGATCAAACTCTGGAAAAGCATGAACGTGCAAATCAATCCAGCCACTCGATACGTAAGTACCTGAGTAATCAAGAACCTTTCCACCCTCACCAGCACCAGCTTTCGTCACCTGTGCGATTTTTTTATTTTCAATTACAATGTCAATCTCTTCCCCGTTCACACGTTTCACATTACGTAGTACGAATCGTTCTGTCATTGTACTTCACCCTTTTCTATAAGAAGCCATAAGAATACGCTTACATTAAAGTTTCATTTTATATGTCTTTCACACGTTTAGCGTAACACAAAAAAAGGGAGAAGTAAATATAACGTTATAATGTTTAAGTCCCGATAATAGATACAATTATCATTTCGTAAATTTTATATGTTAAGATATTTTTAGTACATTGTGCCTCTGATTTTTCAAGACATTTCTCTATCATAAATAAAAAACCAAAAAGCACTTAAATTGATAGGCCTTTTGGTGATAGATAGATTTATAAAATGAAACTTTAATCAGTGTGGATTAGCCTTCACCAACTTTTGAGGTGGAAGCCTTACTGCCCACCAATAGCGGGCTAGAACTAAACAATTGAATTATTAATTAACCAATCAGTAAATAATTTATTTCCTTCACACTCATCTAGATCTTTTGTATGAACATGGAAAATTTCATATCCATACTTATCATAGAATGGATACTGAGAAAATTGATGATTTGATAAATCATCATAGGAAGAAATATCAAAATACACTACCCATAAATTTTCATTACATACTTTATAAGCTATAGCCTCATATGTAAAAACCTCTTCTATATCCCCGTAATAAAATAAATGCATATGAATCGAATCGTCAAAGTTATATTTTTTCATAGATATAAGCTCCTTAGACATTATCTAAAATATTTATGTGCACTAACATTAGGAGGACTATGATAATGTAAGATAGGACCTTTTCCATCAATATAATGATAATCTATGGCAAAAACTCGGTTACCAGTAGCTTTAGAACGTACTTGTATTATCATTCCACCCTTAGCTGCTTCTAAAATATATTGCTTCGGAGAATTGAGTGCCTTTTGTACATATGGACGCGCAACCGCCCAGGCTTTATCCGCAGCAGTTCTACCTACTTTTGAAACTAATACTCTTAATGCACCAAGAACAATAGCAGGCAATATCTCCTGCTTAACAACCAATTCGCCAGTAAAAGGATTTTTTTCAACAACAGATTCAACCCTTAGTTTACTTACTTCCTCCTCTAGTTGTAAAAAAACAGGGTCATTTACTAAAAACCCATACTCTTTTTCAAAATTTTCAAAATCGAAGTCAGAAGTATCAACCTTTGATAAATCAATGCCTAGATTGATTTCAGGGATATACTCCGTTACAATACCATCTTCTTCCGTTTCAATACTTGCATCAGCAATTGATGGTAAAGTAAAGCTCAGCAATAATGCAGCAGAAATCATCCCCGTGATAAATTTCTTTTTCATCTACCATTCTCCCTCCTAAATATATAACAGCAGAAAACAATAAAAATACACTTTTATTATCTCGCATTTTAAATAATAAAATATTAAGAAAAATTTAACTAGTCTATTAATAATCATCAATATTTGTTACTATCAATTTGTATAAAACAATTATTTAATGACATTTAAAATAAATCTCATAACTAATTCATTCGGTGCAAATATAGAGCAATTTATATAATTAATAATTCCTTTTCGTTCCTATTTCAAGTAATCGCCTTTATCAACTGCTTAAAAAGAATGGTCTTAAATCTCATCGATATAAGAAGGTACCATTTTTTATAATCCGATATTGTGTATAAAACAACGATAAAGCATAGACAAGTACCCAATAAAAAAATCGCACTTTAATAAGCTTTTTTAGCACCCCTACTTTTATTTGTTAGTTTAAAGACAATCCGATTTCGTATCCATTGATTTATTTCGCTAGCTTGATAGGCGGCCAATCATGAAAAAAAGCTATCTACTTCAGATAGCTTTTTCTCTATTCCTGAACCGTCACAATAACCCCATCCATATTATTCCCCGAAACTTCATACTGCTTATTCGCTGGAACATTCACTGTCCTGTTCCCGGATACTTTATAATAAGACACCGTATATTTCTTACCTTCCACATCGGTTGTAATTTCTTTTTTCTCTTTCAAGAAGTCTAAGTATTCCTCTAATGTCATTTTCTTTTTTTGCATAATCGCACTATGAGGTAAGCCGACATAACGAATGTGCCACGGCTCATATTGAATGCCTGTAATATTGCTTTTATTTTTCGGATAACGTAAAACAAAGCCGTGCTTCCATACGTTCTCTTCAATCCATTTTCCTTCAGGCGCTTTTTCCATTTTCTTTTGCGTCGATCCAACGTCCAGTGATAATCCTAAATTATGTTCACTATATCCTGCTGGGAGTGCATAATCAGATCCCATGTCTTTATATAATTTACTTTGTTCTTTAAAATCTCTATATCCGCTATTCATTAAGAAATGTTGTACACCATCTTTTCCAGCCGCATCGACAACGTTCAAAAACTTTTTTACAACCTCCTTTGATAAACGAAGATTTCTATCAAATATTACGTAGCCTCTCACTAATTCACTACTGTGATTTACATTTATAATGTCAGACCTAATACTATCTTTTTTCACTGGGTAGTCTTTGTTAACTAATAATAGATCCCCTTTATAAATTTCTTCTTTTGTAACCTCTACCTTTTTCATATTTTCATTCTTTACTGCACTATTTTCCTCGCCGATTTTCACATCAATTTCTTTTTGAAATAACGGTGATATATAAACGCCTACACAGATTGTGCATGCGATAAAAAAAGAAATAAATACCCACTTTTTCATTTCTAGTTCCTCCTTAACGTAACTTACGTCTAGAATAGAAAAAACTATTAAAATAAAAAGTGGGATAAAGTTTAAATTTTTATTAAATTGTTACGTTCTCGTCTTTTGGCAATCGCACTTCAAACATTGTTCTAACTACATTACTTTCAGCAGAAATCGTACCGTTATGCTGTTCAACAATATTTTTCGCAATAAATAGCCCAAGGCCTGTCCCGCCACGGTTCTCAGTTCTCGATTTATCACCTGTATAAAACATATCAAAAACATACGGTAAATCTTCTTCTGGAATGCTATCTCCATAATTTATAACTTGTACGACAACTTCTCCATTATCGATATACCCATTCAAATCAACAAATTGCCCATCATATCCGTAACGAACAGCATTTGTTAACAAGTTTTCAAATACTCTAGCTAACAATTTTCCATCACCGTTAATCGGCAAATGAGGATCAACATTCAATCTAGCTTCTAAATGATGTTTTTCTAATAACGGATACAATTCCTCATCTAACTGTATAAGTAGCTCACTTATATCAATCGGCTTTTTATCCAGCTTTAGCATGCCATAATTCATACGTGTAATTTCAAATAGCTCATCAATTAAACTTTCGAGCCTTTGCGATTTCGTATATGCAATTGTAGAGAAATGTTTAATTTGTTCCTTCGTTAAATTTTCATCTTTAAGAATTAAATCTAAATATCCTAACACGGATGTTAATGGTGTTCTTAAATCGTGAGCTAAGTTAACAATAAGCTGATCTTTACTACTTTCCGCAAAGTCTCCTCGTTCCACTGCTTCTTTTAACTTTTCACTCGCAACATTTATTTCACGTGCGATATCTCCAAACTCATCATTTGATGAAACGCGCACTTCATTTGTAAAATCTCCATTCGCCAAATGATGAATTCCGTTTGAAATCTCATCAAAATATTTTAAATACGGTCTAGTAAGGAAGAAGAAAAACATAATGGACAGAGGTATGAAGATAATTAAAAAGAAATTAACATCCCCAATTTGTCTTATTATCGACCGGACTTGAGCTAACGAATCCTCAAAACGAACGACTAATTTATAATAGATCCGTAACCCTTCATAAATGATATACGTTACGCCAGCAGCACATATCATACTTAACGCAAATAGCATAACCATCTTCGAGCGAAAACTTCTCATCTTGTTAGCCATTGAAAGTATAACCTACTCCCCACACTGTTTTTATTAACTTATTCTTTCTTTTATCTTCCCCAAGTTTTTTCCGCAACGTACGAATATGTACCATAACTGTATTTCCGCCTTCAAAATAATCATCGGCCCATACTTGCTGAAAAATATTTTCCACATTGTACACTTTCTTCGGGTGACTCGCTAATAAATATAAAATATCAAACTCTTTCGGTGTTAATTCAACTTGTTCTCCGTACACATTTACCGTTCTTCGCTCAGGATCAATAACGACTCCTCCTACCTCTAAAGCAGATTTATTCTCCGCCACTTTCGGCTGATTTAACGTAAGAAATCGGCGTAATTGTGCATTTACACGTGCGACTAATTCAATCGGTGTAAAAGGTTTCGTCATATAATCATCTGCGCCTAGCACAAGACCTGTCACCTTATCAAAATCAGACGTTTTCGCACTTAAGAAAATGATTGGCATATGATGCTTCGCGCGAATTTGGCGCGTCACTTCATACCCATCCATTTTCGGCATCATAATATCTAAAACCACTAAGTCGATTGGCTGCGTTTCAATAATATGAATTGCCTCTTCTCCATCAGCTGCTTTCACGACGTGGTACCCTTCTTTTTCTAAATGTATCTCAATTAAATCAGCAATTTCTGCCTCATCATCCGCTATTAAAATGGAAATGCGCTTCATTTTACTCCCCCTTTTATACGCTCGATTGTAAACTAGTCTATCCAATTTGTACAATACGAAAAGGTTACTCGCGGGAGTAACCTTTGTAAATAAAATTATATCAGCGATTTTCCAAATATATCGAACACAACTTGAATTATATCGACGTTTCGACAAGGAATATCGACTTACCGACAATTAACGACGAAATTCGCCCACTATTTTAAAGAATCCATTCACCGCTCAAAAACAATCCGCTGCTTCGTGATTTCCGCCAGCCTTCCGCGATCTACTTCATACTCAGCGTCAACACTTTGCGGCACCATCACTTTTCCGCCCTCAAGCGTCACTTCTGGTGAAATAATATCCTCCTCCCAATGTCTACTAGAAGCGGATATATCTCCTGGAATCGTAAAGTTCGGCAATGAGGCAAGCGCAACATTTTGCGCTCGTGAAATTCCCATCTCCACCATACCGCCGCACCAAACTGGTATGTTATGTTCCATACAATAATTATGAATTTGGATCGATTCTGTTAATCCGCCCACTCGCCCCGGTTTAATATTAACGATTTGGCAACTACCAAGTGTAATCGCAACGCGCGCGTCTTCTAAACTATGGATACTTTCGTCTAAACAAATCGGCGTTTCAATCTTCTTCTGTAGCTGTGCATGATCAAGAAAATCGTAATCTGCTAGTGGTTGCTCAATCATCATCAATTGGAATTCATCTAGTCGTTTCAGACTCTCCGTATCCGCTAATGTATACGCTGAATTGGCATCAGCCATTAACGGGATATGCGGAAACTCTTTACGTATTTCTTTTAATAACTCATAATCATGCCCTGGCTTTATTTTCACTTTAAAACGCTCGTATCCTTCTTCAGCGTACTTCTCGATTTGTTTTAACATAACCGGAATCGTATTAAGCCCAATTACAACACCGACTTCAATTTCAGACTTCGTTCCGCCAAGCACTGTCGCTAACGATTTCTTTTGACGCTTCGCATATAAATTCCAAACAGCCCCTTCAATTCCCGCCTTTGCCATTCGGTTTCTTTTTATATGCTGAAACAAGCTCGGCACTTCATTCGGATGAGAAATGTCAGCCTTTAATAAATCCGGTATTAAAAAATCTTGCAGTACATGCAGCGCGGTTTTCACTGTTTCTTCCGTATACCACGGTTCAGAAAATGCAACGACTTCACCAAATCCAATATGTCCGTCCGTATCTTCTAATTCAATGACGATACTTTCACGCTTTTCATACGTTCCGTAGCTTGCAGCAAACGGGATTACGAGTGGCATTTCCGTTATATGAAGTGTCGCTTTTTTTATTTCCACTTACATCTCCTCCACTAATTGTCTTAACTCTCGTCTTAACAATTTTTTCGAAGCGTTTCGTGGTAATTCCTCTAAGAAACATGCTTTTTTCGGCACTTTATATTTCGCTAATTTCTCCTCGCAAAAGTGAATAATTTCTTCTTCTGTTACCTCTCCGCTTTTTACAACAAAAGCAGCGGGTACTTGTCCCCATTTATCATCAGTCATACCGACAACACCAGCTTCCGCTACCGCCGGATGAGAAAGTAACACTTCTTCAATTTGGGCCGGATATATATTTTCCCCACCAGAAATAATTAAATCACTTCGGCGATCTAATACGTATAAAAATCCTTCTTCGTCTAAATAACCGAGGTCGCCAGTATGAAGCCATCCGTTTTGAATTGTTTCGCGCGTCGCATCTTCACGGTTAAAGTAACCACCTGTTACGTTCGGTCCTTTTACTACGATTTCGCCTTCTGTAAATGCCGGCACTACGACGCCATCTTTTTCAATACGAAGTCGGCACTGAAATAGTGGTTTTCCAGCTGATCCTACTTTCGTTAACATATAATCTGCGGACAACGTACAAATTTGCGACGACGTTTCTGTCATACCGTACGTTTGATATACAGGAATTCCTTTTTCTACACACGTTTCTAATATTGGTTTCGGCGCTGGTCCTCCGCCAAGTAACATGCATCGTAAAGAAGATGGGTATGTCTCTGCCCCAAGTCGCTCTAATAAATCAGTTAACATTTTAGAAACGACAGAGATAATTGTTACGCCTCTCGTTTGAAGTGCTTTATGAATAAAATCAGCATCATATTTCGGAACGAGTAAAATGCGCATGCCGTACATAATGTTTTTCATTAAAAGAGATAGCCCACCAACGTGGAACATCGGCATACAAGCTAACCAGCAATCATCATCACGAAGGCCTAAATTAAGCGAAGAACCAACTGCGCTTGCCCAATGATTGCCGTACGTTAAAATAACGCCTTTCGGTTTGCCTGTCGTCCCAGACGTATAAATAATTGTCATTGCTTCTTCTAAAGAAAACTCTTCTTGTATAGAGGCTTCCTCTTTTGGTCCATTCATCACTTCAGCGAATGAATATACAGGAATATCTTTAGCATCAAAGTCTTGATCTGTCACTAAACAAATAACTTCAGCATCATCCATTTGCCAAAGTAGCTCTTCTCTTGAAAGACGCGTATTTAAAAGCACAGCTACTGCACCTACGTAAGATAGGGCGTGAATAACTGTAATCATCTCCATACCATTTTTCATCAGAACAGCCACCTTTTGCCCACGCTTCACTCCAACATGCGTAAGGTGTTCGCAAACAGATACTACTTTTTCATGCAGCTGCATAAAAGTAACTTTCTCTTCCTCTATTTCAATTGCAGTGCGATCTGGTGTTAAAAATGCACGTTGCATTAACCAATTTGGCATCGTCTCCATCACTCATTCTCCTTTCATGAAAGAAAGAGACTTGATATGACATCAAGTCTCTTAGTTGTTTTGTTTCCGGTTTGATCATTTGGTTGCGACTCACTTTGTGGGCGAGCTGCTTCCGTCTAAGAACCTTAGCCAACGAGGCTAAACAGTCGGCTCCGCTTTTGATCACGGGAAACGAGGGAATTGACCGAAGTCTGGACGGCGTTTTTCTTTGAACGCGTCGCGACCTTCTTTTGCTTCGTCAGTTGTGTAGTACAATAACGTTGCATCTCCAGCTAGTTGTTGAATACCAGCTAGACCGTCTGTGTCTGCGTTGAATGCAGCTTTTAGGAAACGAAGTGCCATTGGGCTGTTTGCTAAAATTTCTTCTGCCCATTGTACTGTTTCTGCTTCAAGTTGTTCTAATGGTACTACTGTATTTACTAAGCCCATATCAAGCGCTTCTTGCGCGTTGTATTGACGGCATAGGTACCAAATTTCGCGAGCTTTCTTGTGGCCTACCATACGAGCTAAGTAACCAGCTCCGTATCCACCGTCAAAGCTTCCTACTTTAGGACCTGTTTGTCCGAATACAGCGTTGTCTGCAGCAATTGTTAAGTCACATACGATATGAAGTACGTGTCCACCACCGATTGCATAACCTGCTACCATTGCGATAACTGGTTTAGGAATTGCGCGAATTAGACGTTGTAAGTCTAATACATTTAAACGAGGGATTTGGTCGTCACCTACATATCCACCATGACCGCGAACTTTTTGGTCGCCGCCTGAACAGAATGCACGTCCACCTTCACCTGTTAAAATGATAACGCCAACATTTGCATCATCACGAGCATGTGCAAAAGCGTCGATTAACTCCATTACCGTTTTAGGACGGAATGCGTTATGTACTTCAGGGCGGTTAATCGAAATCTTTGCGATACCATTGTATGTTGAATAAATAATATCTTCGTAATTGCCTTCTTTTACCCATTCAATAGCCATTACAACTACCTCCTTGTATATTTCTGATCTCCTCTATAAGTGCAACTTCATTCTTAACTGAAAAAAGCATCACTGCATAGTTTTTAGAAATCCCTTTACTATTGTATCAAAATTTTCCGGTTGTTCCACATGAATTGCATGGCCAGCGCCATCAATTTTGACAAATTTCGCGTCAGAGACGCATTTTTCGATATTTTTTAATATGCGAAAGAACTTTTCATCATGCTCACCGTTCATTAAAAGAACAGGCATTTTTAAGTTTTGCAGCTCATTCCACCATGAAGGCTGAGCCCCTGTTCCCATGCCGCGCAAGCTATTTGCAAGCCCTTTTGGATTGTTAGCGAGTCGTTCTTTTCGCACTGCTTCTTGTACGTTTTGTGCTAAACTTTTTTGCGTTTCAAACAGCGGAATATTTTCCCACATCGATACAAAACTTTCGATGCCTTCTCGCTCAATTTTTTGAGCAAGTCGCTCATCTTTTTCACAGCGTTCTTTTCGCTCATCTTCACTTTCAAGCCCAGCTGTACAGTTTTCTAATAAAAGAGAACGTACATATTCTGGATATAGACACGCCATCGTAATCGCCAGTCTACCGCCCATTGAATAGCCAAGTATATGCGCCTTTTCAATATGAAGATAATCTAGTAGTTCTTTCATTTGCAATGCCGCATTTCGAATATCATAATGCGTCACATCTTCAGGACTTTCCGTTTTTCCGTGCCCAACAATATCTACTAAAATGACTTGAAACTGCTCGCTCCAAGAAGGAATGAAGGAACGCCACGTTTCCATACTTCCCGTAAAACCATGAAGAAGTAGAAGTGGTTCTCCGCTTCCGACTACTTCATATTCATACGATAAACCTTGCAGCGTTACGTTCATTTTGATTCACCTTGCAACGATGTAGTAATGACGTCCTGTGTTTTTGCCCATAACGTACGGTGCAACGTTAAGTTTTCATCACGGTTCGTACAAATTTCCACAACGTGTAAACCTTCTGTCGTCGTTCCTTTTTGTACCTCTTCACGGAATTGCTCCCAACCATTTACACGGCTAAATGAACCACCGTACATGTTGACAACATGCTCATAGTCAAGCCCAATTGGAGTTCCAAATAATGATTCGAAATGTTCCTTTTTCTCATATTGTGGTAAGAATGAGAAAATACCACCACCGTCATTATTTACAACAACAATCGTTATATTTAACTCATGTAATTTTGCGGCTAATAATCCGTTTAAATCATGATAAAATGATAAATCACCGATTACTAATACGAGCGGATCGCAAATCATGCTCGCTCCTAAAGCTGTCGAAATGATTCCATCAATCCCATTTACACCGCGGTTAGCCATCACTTGAATATTTTTATCCGATGTGAAAAAGAATGAATCTGTATCACGAATTGGCATACTATTACTCGCAAATAACGTTGCTCCTTCTGGTAATACGCGGACAATATCCGTAATGACTCTTCCTTCAAACGCAGTATCATATGTTTCCATTTCGCGAAGCGTTTCCTTCGTTTTTTCGTTTATATGTTGCCACATTTGGGACCAATCATTCTTTTTCATAACTGGCATTTTTTCTATTAGTGCACTGCAAAATGCAATATCACTTGCTTGGACAACTTCTGTTGCAACGAGAGCTGGATCTCTCCATTGTCCTGATTCATCAACAACGATATGAACAGCTTTCGTTTGTTTTTTGATGAACTGCGTTAATGCTTTCGAAACAGGCATACCACCGAAGCGAATTATAACTTCTGGCTTCCACGTTTCTTTTAACAGCTCATTTCGTAAAAATGTATCATAACAGTCGATTACCATCGTTTTATCGTGGTGTCCACTACGAATGTTAGAAAGTGGATCCGCTAATATTGGATATCCCATTTTTTCAGCTAGTTGCGTTGCAAACGTTGCGATTTCTGAATGACTATCATCTCCACAAATAATAAGCCCCTTTTTCATATGTGAAAGGCGCCCTACAAGAGAATCTACATATTCACTCGGCATCACCGCATTCCCTCGCTGAACTACTCCTGTATATTCTCCGCGTCCTTTATCCCATAAACTTTCTAATGAGAATTCAGGGATAAGCGGTTCGCGAACCGGAAAATTAAGATGAACAGGTCCTTGCGGTGCTAAAAGCGCGCTCGCTATCATGCGCTGCGTTGTCATGCGAGCGTAATGATACATCGCCTCATTCGCTTCTGGAAGTGCCATCTCTGTAAATTGCTTCACAAACGTGCCGTATAAATTAATTTGATTCATCGCTTGTGGTGCACCGACATCTCTTAATTCATGCGGTCTATCTGCCGTTAAGACGATAAGCGGCACTCGCGAATGAAAAGCTTCACATACAGCTGGATAATAGTTCGCTGCAGCCGTTCCTGACGTACATAATAATGCAACAGGACGTTTTTTCGCTTTTGCGATACCGAGCGCAAAAAATCCTGCTGATCTTTCATCTACATGTAAATATGTGTTCATTCCTTCATGTTGTTCCATTAGTAGAGCAATCGGCGTTGACCGTGAGCCTGGACTAATGACAACATCACATACATTTAGACGCGTCAGTTCATCCACGAACGCGCCTAAATAATATGATAATGCTTCTATATGATTGTTCATTTCATTAATTCCTCCAAAGCACCAAGCATCGGTCTAAACTTCAAACTTGTTTCTTCATATTCAAGTTGTGGTACTGAATCAATTACAATCCCGCAACCGGCGAATAAGGATGCTTTCTCGCCATTTAATAATCCGCAGCGAAGTGCAACCGCAAATTCACCATTTCCTTCATCATCTATCCAGCCAATCGGTGCACCATATAATCCTCTGTCTAACAATTCAACATCACGAATCAGTTTCATCGCTTCCAAACGAGGTGTCCCGCCAAGAGCTGGTGTTGGATGTAATTCTTCTACCATTGTTAAAAGACTCGCATCGCCTTTTGCCTCTACAGGCGTATATAAATGAATTAAGTTTTTCGTTGTTAATAAGCCCGGACTTTCCGGAATATTAACAGATTCGCAGTGCTCATTTAATACAGACCTGATCATGTTCACAACATAACCGTGTTCAGCTAAATTCTTTTCATCATGAAGAAGCGCATCACTATTTCGCTTACTTTCTTCTATAGATTGACCATGACCAGTTGAACCAGCAAGACACATTGAAGTAAACTTCTCATCTTCTTTGCGAATTAATCTCTCTGGCGTCGCTCCTAAGAAGCATGCTCCTTTATAATCAAAAGAAAATACGTAACAATCTGGTTGCCCAATGCGAAGCGCTTCTAAAACAAGCGCAGAATCAATATGATGATCCATCTCTACTTTTAGCTCCCTCGCTAATACAACCTTCTGCACGTTCCCCTGCTTCATCTCATCTTGCACTTTCTCAATAGCCTTCATCCAGCCTTTCGGATCCACTTCTACTTTAGAAGTAACTGTTAATTTCGATCCTTCTAGTGCACATTTACTCTCCTCCAAAATTTTCTCTTCTAAAGAAACAATTTCGTTATAAAGAGTTTCTGCACAATCTGTTGCTGAAACGAATGTATTCATTGTTAACCATGCTTTTTCATTTTTTACAGTTAATAAAAATGCTGGTAGTGAAAATGTCGTATCATCAAATTCTTTCCATAAGTCTGTTTTCTCTTTTTCTTGGTCAAATGAAAATCCACCAAATAAAAGAGGACCTGTTCCAAATTCATATTTTTCTCTTTGTACAAACGATTTCTCTTTTACTTTATCCCACTCGTCACGAGCAGTTTGAAAGCGTTTGTGAGAAGCAGTTGCTATAGTGAAAACAGAACCAATTCCAGCAAATATTACATGCTGAGCTGGGTCTGCAAAATAACATCTATTTTCGAATGAGATCCTTTTTCCTGCTGCATAAAACAGAAGTGGATCCATCCAGTCTATTTGTTTTACAAAACTAACCAATATTTTTTCATCAGTTGCATGCTTAATGGCTGCACTTAGAACTTCTTGCAAGCCTTTTTGTTTCGTTTGAATCACAATTGTCTCCCCCCTATGGGCGAAAAATAGTCATAATTACGCTTGATTTTAAGATACACCTCAAACGAAAGGCCTGTCAACGTTTAGCATTTCTGAGAAATTCACCTTCTCTTCCTAGAAAATAAACGTTGACACTAAATGATGCTTTTTCTACACTTAGTTGTGTACAATATGTGACCAAAGGAGGATTCAACATGGAAATGAACGTCGAAACGAATTCCTCTCCTACGGCGCCAAAGCCAAGCAAGCAAACAGGCTGGCGCATTTGGTGGAGTTTACTACGTCCCCATACATTAACAGCAGCTTTCGTTCCTGTTTTCATCGGAACAGCCTATGCAATGCAGGTCGGAGGTATAAATCAAATACATCTCCCTCTTTTCCTTATAATGCTTCTTGCTTGTCTTCTCATTCAGGCAGCAACAAACATGTTTAATGAATACTTTGATTATAAAAGAGGACTTGATCACGAAGGTTCAGTTGGTATCGGCGGCGCTATCGTTCGCGATGGCATTCAGCCAAAAACAGTGCTTAACTTAGCATTTGGATTTTTCGGCATCGCAATACTATTAGGTGTTTATATTTGTATGAATTCTAGCTGGTGGCTTGCTGCAATCGGTCTTGTTTGTATGGCCGTTGCTTACCTTTATACGGGCGGTCCACTTCCCATTGCCTATACACCATTTGGAGAGTTAACAGCCGGATTATTTATGGGTGTCATTATTATCGGGATTTCATTCTTTATTCAAACTGGAACTGTAACATCAGAAGTCGTTTTACTATCTATTCCAAGCTCCATTTTAATTGGTGCCATTTTACTTGCTAACAATATCCGTGACTTAGATGGCGATAAAGAAAACGGTCGTAAAACGTTAGCAATTCTCGTTGGACGCGAGCGAGCAGTTGGTGTACTTGCTTCTATGTTCATCGTTTCCTACATTTGGACAATTGCTTTAATTATCGTCGGCATCGTATCACCATGGATGCTTATCGTATTTTTAAGTGCACCGAAAGCATATAAAGCGACGAAAGGCTTTATCGGCAAAAGCATTCCAATGGAAATGGTACCTGCGATGATAGCAACAGCAAAAACAAATACAATCTTCGGTCTCTTAATGGGAATCGGATTATTACTTGGATATTTCCTTTAAAAGGAGCTGCTAATGCGGCTCCTTTTTCATATACCAATTTCAGCTCATAATTCCTACTCGCAACGCTCATACTATGTAAAGAAACTGAATTGTAGGAAGGTGGACGACTATGTTAACTCCACAACAAATAAATCAATTTAAATCCGTTTTAGAAAAACAAAAGCAAGAACTAGAGCAAACGATACAAACACACGAAAATGAAGATCGTGCATCTGAACGTGAATCTGTTGGAGAGTTATCTAGCTATGATAACCATCCGGCTGATATGGCAACAGAGCTATATGAACGTGAAAAAGACTTCGGGCTTATTGAACTTTGGCATAAACAATTAGAGGATACGAAGCATGCCTTGCAAAAAATAGAAGCGGGTACGTACGGCATTTGCGAAGTATCTGGTGAAGAAATTCCATTTGAAAGATTAGAAGCGATGCCGACTGCTACAACATGCGTTGAGCACGCAACAAATAAGTTAAATATGAATACACGACCAGTCGAAGAAGAAGCATTGTCTCCTTCTTTCCATAAACATGATGAAGATCATTCTGTTGAGTACGATGCAGAAGATGCATGGCAAGATGTAGCCAATTACGGAACATCTGAAACACCATCTGATTTAGAAAGACAAGATTCGAAAAACTATAACGGCATGTACGTAAATAGTGAAGAAAACGTAGGCTACGTAGAGGATTTTGAAAACTTTATCGGTACAGATATGTATGGAAAAAATCCGCAAGTTTTCGCTACGGAAGAACATGAAGAATATGAGCAAATGCTTGATGACTTTGAAGAGCGTACCTTTAAGGGCGAATTGTCTTCAAATGAGTCGAGTTCCAAAGAATAAAAAAAAGCATTCCGAAAATCGGAATGCTTTTTATCGCTAGCTAATTAGTTTTTTGTAACGTTAGCAGCTTGTGGTCCACGGTTACCTTCAACGATTTCGAAAGAAACTTCTTGACCTTCTTCTAAAGTTTTGAATCCGTCACCTTGGATAGCTGAGAAGTGAACGAATACATCGTCTCCACCTTCAACTTCGATGAAACCGAAACCTTTTTCGCTGTTGAACCATTTAACTTTACCTGTTTGCATGTCATGTACCTCCTAAATAAAAATGAAACTATGAATCCACATGAAAAGGTGGATATAAAGGACATGAATATATAACAAGCTTACAGCCTTTAATTCAACGTGCTTTATTTCCGTACCACATTATGTAGCTCAATAGTGACTTCACTATATCACGCTATATCCAAAACGTCAAATGAGAACACTTTCATTCCATTATTTTTTTATAATTTTAATATAATGTTGAACTTCCATATTCATATTTTATCTCGCTATTTGCGGACTGCTCGATTGGTGAGAGCTGACAACCAATTTTGGGTGCTCCCACTTTATTTGAAAATTAACAAAACTAAAGTATTCTAATCCTATTAAATTCTGTACAATATAAATATCTATTACATACGAGGTGAAAAAAATGAGAGCACATGAAATCGAGTATAAATTATACGGCGATGATATGCAGTTTGTTGAAATTGAGTTAGACCCAGAAGAAAGCGTGATCGCAGAAGCTGGCGCAATGATGATGATGGAAGATTACATAGAAATGGAAACAATCTTCGGCGATGGTTCTGGCCCATCTGGAGGTTTATTCGGAAAATTAATGGGCGCTGGTAAGCGTCTCGTGACAGGCGAAAGCATGTTTATGACTGTATTTACAAATACAGGTCACGGCAAGCGTCACGTATCCTTTGCTGCTCCTTATCCGGGTAAAATTATTCCTGTAGATTTAACAGAATATCAAGGAAAAGTAGTTTGTCAAAAAGATGCATTTCTTTGTGCCGCAAAAGGCGTTTCTATCGGAATCGAGTTTACGAAAAAAATCGGAACTGGTTTCTTCGGCGGTGAAGGTTTCATCATGCAGAAACTTGAAGGTGATGGACTTGCTTTCATGCATGCAGGCGGAACTGTATATAAGCGTGAATTAAAACATGGCGAAAAACTTCGCATCGATACAGGTTGTCTCGTTGCCATGACAAAAGACATTAACTACGATGTCGAGTTCGTTGGAAAAGTAAAAACAGCTCTATTTGGCGGCGAAGGTTTATTCTTCGCAACGTTAGAAGGACCTGGAACAGTTTGGATTCAGTCCTTAACACTTAGCCGCTTAGCAGCACGTCTGACAAGCCCAGCAGCGCAAAGCACTGGTGAAGGCAGCGTTTTAGGTGGACTTGGTCGTTTATTAGATGGAAAAGAGTAAAAAGGGCCCTTATAGGGCTCTTTTTATTTAGGTGGACTATACAAACCACTTTGAATCATATAATACTCCATCGCTTCGTTAAGCCATGCCTCTTCTTCTTCCGTATAAGGAGATGGCATCATATTATTATATTGTTCTTGTGCATTCTCTAATTTACCTAGAGAATACATTGTCTCTTCACCAACATACTTAAGAGTCGCCTTCATATGTTCATCAACCAATTTTTGCACTTCTGAATCCTCAATTTGTCTTCCGAATAACCTTTTCACTTCTTTTGCTAAACGCACAAACTCTTTATCAAGTGCCAGACTCTCTTCTTCTGGTTTATTATATAATCCATCAACTGTTTCTTTTGATACATATTCTTCAAGCCATAAACGTTGTTCAGTTTCTTTTTGAATGCTGTTAATTAGACTCATTAATATGTCACTATCCAACTCTTCATCTTCCTTAAGACATACCATTGTTCGTTCAAGCGCCTTAATCGAAACTTCAATTTGTTTTCTTTTTTCTTCAAAGGCTTTTCTTTGTTGCTCCAATGTTTCTTTTAAACTTACATTCAAACTTGGCATTTTCAGCATGACGCTTATTTCTTCTAAACTATATCCTAATACTTTAAGGCTCACTATTTTTTGTAGCTCTAATATATCTTTTCCTTTGTACACACGGTGACCAGAGCTAATATTCTTTTCAGGTTTAAGTAATCCAATTTCATCGTAATATTGGAGCGTTCGTATCGTTGTACCTGTTCCCCTTGAAAACTCACCAATTGAATAGCCTTCTCTTTTGCTCATCTTACACTCCTCCTAACAGTATGTTTACAAAAATCATACTCCCTCACGTAACTGTAGGTTCAAGCTTTTTTTCTAAAAGAATGAATCAAGTCCCTCACTGCATATATTGAACTATACCTTTTCTTAAGGAGGCTCCCTTAATGCGTACTCCTTTATCCTTTGATAAAGATACCGCCATACTGTTAGCTTCTTGTTGTGAGTTAACATATGAACAATATAAACAAAATGGGATTTTTGAAATACCAGATGGTTTTCAATATGTACAAGGCTTTCAAGGAAAAACCATTCAAACGACAGAATGGTTCGGATTCATACTAGAATCTGAGGATACCGTTATTGTAGCTTTTCGCGGGACACAAACAGATACAGACTGGATTATCGATTCACTCGTTAACCAAAAACCATATCCATATGCTTTAAATAGCGGAAATGTCCATAACGGCTTTCTTTCCATTTATGAATCTTGCCGAGATTCTATTATGGATATGCTCGTATCGTTACCAGCCCATAAGAAACTTCTTGCAACCGGTCATAGCTTAGGCGGCGCACTCGCTACACTACATATACTCGATGCGCGTATAAACACTGCCTTCGCACAGTACGGTCTGTATACATTTGCCTCCCCAAAAGTGGGAGATATTGCATTTCGTAATTATTATAAACTACAAGTAGCTAGTAGCTTTCGTTTCGTCAACTTATTTGATGTCGTTCCACTTCTTCCTCCTCGAAACATAAATTTTAATGACCAAGACTGGGAATATGCACACGTTCATCACAACATGACTTTTACAAAAAACACAAAATCTATTACAAATAATCATGCCATGACAACATACAAAACATGTCTGACTTCTCATTTTTAACCAGTAAACAATTGGAAATTAAATATCCTTATACTATAATAATATATGAAGTTACTTTTGGATGAGGGGACCTTACATGCTAAAATTTATCTTCGCACTTTTTCTCATTGTAATTTTTACGTTTACAGGTTTCTTTACATTTTCATACTTTGCGACAGGAGAATATGGTGGAACGGGTGTAATATATACTGCGATCCCATTTCTTTCTTAAGCAAAAAAGAAAACCGAGCTTAATGAGTTTAAGCTCGGTTTATTTATTAGTGTCAATTTTTGTCGGTAAATCGATATATCTTAAAAATCGCTGATATAAATTTCATATAATCTTTTCCAACGTAGCAATCTCTTTAAATTTGCGTAACTGTATTACCAATACCCCAAATCTCATTACTATACTGTAAAATCGTTCGATCGCTCGCAAAATGACCAGATTGTGCAATATTTAAAATCGACATTTCGAGCCACTTCGTTCGGTTCTCATAAGCTCTACCAACAGCTTCTTGCTTTTCCGCATATGGGCCAAAATCTCGCAGAACGAAATATTCATCATTTTGAATAACGAGAGAATCGTAAATTGCTTCAAATTCAGCTCCCGACTGTGCAAAGAAACCATTCGTTAACTGGTCTACTACCTTCTTAATGTGCCCATTGTGGTGATAATAATCACTTGCACGATATCCACCATTTTGATAGTAATGAAGAACCTCTTCGGCCGTTAAACCGAAAATGAAACAGTTATCATCACCGACTCTATCTTTTATTTCAATATTCGCTCCGTCTAACGTGCCGAGCGTAATCGCACCATTCATCATAAATTTCATATTGCCTGTTCCGGATGCTTCTTTACTCGCCGTTGAAATTTGTTCACTTACATCGGCCGCTGGGAATATATCTTCCGCTACAGACACTCGATAGTTTTCTAGAAAGATAACTTTCATATATTGGCTTACGTACGGATCGTTATTCACTTTCCTTGCAAGTTCATTTATTAATTTAATAATTTTTTTCGCATAGTAATAGCCAGGTGATGCTTTCGCTCCAAAAATAAAAGTACGCGGATAAAATGTAAAACTAGCATCCTCTTTCAAACGGTTATACAAATATAAAATATGAAGAACATTTAATAATTGTCGCTTGTAAGCATGTAGCCTTTTTACTTGCACATCAAAAATAGAATTAGGATCAATTGTAATCCCCATTGTATTATGAATGCGCGCTGCTAAAATCTCTTTGCGCTCTTGTTTTACCTCTGCAAATTTCTCTTGGAAACTCGCATCGTATTGAACTAATTGTAGCTCTTGAAGCTTAATCGGTTCTTTCTTCCACTCTGTTCCAATCGCCTCTGAAATAAGGTTTGTCAGCTGTGGATTCGCCTTCATTAACCAGCGTCTATGAGCGATTCCATTCGTTTTATTATTAAACTTATCTGGATAAAACTCATAAAACAATCGCATTTCACGTTGTTTTAAAATTTCCGTATGAATTTTTGCTACACCATTTACGCTATGACTACCGACAATTGCTAAATGAGCCATTTTCACAAGATCATGCGCAATAATCGCCATCTCTTCAATACGATGCCATTCATACGGATAACGCTCCCAAAGTTCATGACAGAAACGTTCATTAATCTCTTCAATAATCATATAAATTCTCGGTAATAACGGTTTAAAAATGTGAATTGGCCACTTCTCAAGCGCTTCTGATAACGTCGTATGATTCGTATAAGAAATCGTTTGCGTCGTTATGTGCCAAGCTTCTTCCCATGCTAGTTTTTCTTCATCTAATAAAATACGCATCAGTTCTGGAATCGCCAAAACTGGATGTGTATCATTAATATGAATCGCAATTTTCTCATGTAATTGACGAAGGTCACCATATCTTTCTCTATGCATACGAACGATATTTTGCAAGCTTGCTGATACGAGGAAATACTGTTGTTTCAAACGAAGTATTTTCCCCTCATCATGCGTATCATCTGGATATAAAAACTCCGATACCGCTTCTGTTTCACGCTTATATTTCAAAATATCTTTGCAATTTTGCGGGAAAGGAACTGGTTCCGCATTCCAAAGTCTAAGTGTATTTACAGTACTCGTCTCATAACCTACTACTGGAACGTCATATGGTACGGCCATAATTACTTCTGCATTTGTATGCCTGAATTCTAAACGCCCATCAATGTAGAGCGGTTCAACATTGCCGAAATAACTTACTTCTACAGCTTGATCATGCCTTCTTACTTCCCATACATTTTCATGAAGAAGCCACTGTTCTGGAAATTCAACTTGATAACCATCAACAATTTTTTGATCAAATAAGCCGTGTTTGTAACGAATTCCGCACCCATGACCTGGTAAGTTTAAAGATGCAAGTGAATCAAGGAAACAGGCTGCTAATCGTCCAAGTCCACCATTTCCAAGACCTGCATCTGCTTCCACCTCTTCTAATTGTTGCAACGAAATTCCAAGCTCAGAAAGCCCTTGCTCACATACATCCTTGATGCCTAAATTTAATATGTTACTTCCAAGCAAACGCCCAAGTAAAAACTCAATGGATAAGTAATACATTTGCTTTCGCTCTCCAGACCGATAACTTTCATTCGTTGCAATCCATTGACTATTCATATACTCACGTACCATATACCCAAGCGTATTGTATTGATCACGAGTTGTAGATTCTTTGAAACTTTTACCATACATCGTCTCTAACTTTTCTAGAAAAGCTGATTTGAAACTTTCAACATGAGTAAACATCTCTTCACCACCTACATGTTATTCCATGAGACTTTTATACAATTTCTTATAAGCCAGAGCTGATTTTTCCCAGCTATAATCTTCAGTCATTGCTTGTTTTACAAGCTGCTCCCATACCGGTTTATCCTGATAAAATTCAATTGCACGACGAACAGTGTGCAACATGTCATGTGCATTAAAGTTCGTGAAACTGAAACCATTTCCTTCTCCAGTTTCTTCGTCATAAGATTGTACCGTATCATTTAATCCGCCTGTCTCTCTTACAATTGGAATCGTACCGTACGCTAATGCGATAAGTTGTCCAAGTCCACATGGTTCAAACAATGATGGCATTAAGAATAAATCACTTCCCGCATATACTTGGTGGGCTAATTCTTCATTAAAGCCAATATACACTTTTACCTTCTCAGGATACTCATATGCCATCCACTCAAAGAATTTCTCATATTCCGAATCACCTGATCCTAAAATAATACATTGTACATCTTCTTCCATTATTTCACGGAATACAGTACGTACTAAATCAAGACCTTTTTGCTTCGTTAATCTCGTTACCATTGAAATAATCGGCGTTTCTTCTTTTTCTGGCAAACCAAAATAACGCTGCAACGCGCGTTTATTTTTACTCTTTTCATATAATGAATCTGCATCGTACTGAGCAGTAATATACGAATCCGTTTCTGGATTATACACGCTCGTATCAATTCCATTTACAATGCCGCTAAGCTTACCATTATATTTTCGCAACAATCCATCTAACTTCTCACCGAAAAATTCATATTGAATTTCTTCTTTATATGTCGGGCTAACCGCTGTAATTTGATCAGAAGCGATAATACCGCCTTTCATAAAGTTCACATTTCCATAAAACTCTAACTGCTCACTATGAAAATATTCATCACCAAGTTCTAGCAAGTCGTACATCACTTCAGGAGGAAATACACCTTGGAACTGCAAGTTATGAATTGTATATACTGTTTTAATATGCTCATATAATGGGTTATCTTGATACTTTTCACGTAGTAAGAAATTTACCATAGCTGTATGCCAATCATGGCTATGAAGAACATCCACTTCAAAGTCAAGATGAGGAATACACTCTAAAACTGCTTTCGAAAAATAAGAAAAACGCTCTCCGTCATCATAATGACCATACAGAGAATCCCTCTTAAAATAATATTCATTATCTATTAAGTAATACGTAATCCCGTCTTGCTCACCTTTTAAAATTCCGCAATATTGATTTCTCCACCCAAGCGGGACGTTAATTACTTTATGTAGCGTACATCCATCCCTTAATTTTTGCGGAATAAGACTATAATTCGGGAGTATAATACGAACTTCCACACCTAATTTTTTTAGCTCTTTTGGGAGCGCACCTGCTACATCAGCTAATCCTCCCGATTTAACAAATGGTACACATTCTGATACTGCAAATAAAATATTCACTTGTTGTCCCACTGCACGAAAAGCTTATACTACTTCCCTTGCAGCTTCCTCCCTTCGAGTTTTCATTTAAATTAAAACTTTAATCAGTGGAGGAAAAACCCCCACTGATTCCTTAAGAATAACTATTAATCGTACTGTTTTGCACGCTTCCTTTTTCTACAACGTATGGCTCATCGGCGTTTCCTTTTAGTACAACACCGTCACCAATTTTCACATCTTTATCAATAATAACACCGTCTATTATACAGTTATCTCCAATTTGGCTCTTTTGCATAATAATGCTATTACGAACAATTGAACCTTTCCCAATTTTAACAGAACGGGAGACAACACTATTTTCTACTTCACCTTCGATAATACTACCATTTGCAATCATTGTATTTTTCACGACTGCACCCTTTACATAACGAGTTGGTGGCTCATCTTTTACTTTCGTAAAGATTGGTGCTTCTTTCTTAAATAGTTGCTTCCAAATAGCAGGTTGCAAAATTTCTAAGCTATGTTTATAGTAGCTTTCAATTGAATCAATAATAGCTACATATCCTGTATGCTCATACGTAGCAATATGTAGTGATTTTCCGCGCTTTTCTCTCACTACATCGAATAAGCTATATTGCTCCACATCTTTATATGAATCGAATAAATCTAACAGTAATTGTTTCTTTAACACGTACGTTTGAAGCGAAACCCCTTCATGGCAAACTTCCGTAATATCAGCTGCCGTATGTATATGTCGCTCTAACACCGCTTGAAAATTCAATGCTGTTACGAGATGGCTATTCGTAATAACGACGTATTCTTCTCTAGCTCTTAGAAAATAATCAATATGTCTTCTAAAATGTGCAAAAGATCCAAATTCATCTTGATCACATTGGCAATTTGGCGGGAATAAAAACAGTCCGTCTCTTTTTCTATCTAAATCCCACTGTTTGCCTGAACCAACGTGGTCCATTAACGAGCGATTTTTATGACTTGTAAAAACCGCTACACTATGAATATTAGAATTCACCATATTTGAAAGCATGAAATCAATGAGTCGATAACGGCCCCCAAACGGTAACGCCGCTAGTGAACGATGCCCTGTTACTTTCTTTAAGGAAGGAAAACTTCCCGTTGCATTAATAATTCCTAACATTTTTTCTCCCATTCATTTCATCCCCCTTTTCTATTTCCCTTCAGCAATGAGTACTACATCGTCGACATTTTTTTCTGGACGAATAATTGTTCCATCTTCAATAACCATTTCTGATCCAACGATCGCTCTTTCAATCACAACATTTTTACCAATCTTCGCTCCCGGCATAACGACAGAATCAATAACCATACTACCTTCTTCCACCGTCACTCCTTGGAATAGTACAGAATGCTTCACGTCCCCTTCAATGACGCATCCTTCGTTAATAAGTGATTCTTCTACTTTTGCCTTTTCAGCGATATATTGAGGTGGTTCGTTTGGATTAACAGAATAAATACGCCAATTACGATCATTTAAATTCAGTGATGTTTCATCGCGAAGTAAATCCATATTCGCTTCCCATAAGCTTTTCACCGTTCCAACATCTTTCCAATACCCTTCAAACGGATACGCCATTAACTTCTTCCCTTCATCTAATAAAAGCGGAAGTACATCTTTTCCGAAATCATTACTAGATTCAGGGTTTCTTGCATCCATTTCTAAATACTCTTTCAAAATTGCCCAGTTAAAAATGTAAATTCCCATTGATGCAAGATTACTTCTTGGAAATTGCGGTTTCTCTTCAAATTCAACAATCTCCATCTCTTCGTTCGTATTCATAATACCGAAACGACTCGCCTCATCCCAAGGCACTTCAATAACAGAAATGGAAACGTCCGCTTCTTTCTCAATATGGTAATCTAGCATTTTACTGTAATCCATTTTATAAATATGGTCGCCTGATAAAATGAGAACATACTCTGGTTCATATTGACTTAAATAGTTTAAGTTTTGATAAATGGCACTTGCCGTACCTGTGTACCACTTCACACCTGAAGACTCCGCATAAGGAGGTAATACTGTGACTCCACCGCTTACTCGGTCTAAATCCCACGCATTGCCGATTCCGATATAATTATGAAGTTCGAGTGGTTGATATTGCGTTAAAATCCCAACCGTTTCAATACCAGAATTTGCGCAGTTACTTAGCGTAAAATCAATAATGCGATATTTACCACCAAATGGAACAGCTGGCTTGGCTAAATTTTTTGTTAATGCACTTAATCGACTACCTTTTCCCCCTGCTAGTAACATTGCTACGCACTTTTGTTTTTGAGCCATCTTGTTTTTTGCTCCCCTTTCTCGTCTTCACTGGTCGTAATATGGATACGCCAAATGGTGGAATTGTAATTTCTACATGTGCTGCTTGATTATGAAACGGCTCTTGAATCGCCTTCAGACGCTTCTTATTTACTTGCCCTGATCCGCCATATTGCTCAGCATCACTGTTTAAAACCTCGTTATAATACTCGAAATCTGGTACACCTACTTTATAGTTTTCATATGTAGCTTTCGTAAAATTACATACGACAACTAACGCATCTTCTTGTTTATCCCCTTGGCGGATAAAAGAGAAAATACTTTGCTCATTATTATTAGCATCAATCCACTGAAATCCTTCAGGCGAATGATCAAGCTGCCAAAGTGGTTTGGAGCGCTTATACAATGCTATGAGCTCTTTAAAGTAATCATGCATATAACGATGCATTTCAAAATCATGTAAATTCCAATCTAAATCTTCAAGGTCTTTCCACTCATCAAACTGCCCGAATTCTCCACCCATGAAAAGTAATTTCTTTCCTGGATGAGTAAAGAAATATCCATATAATAAACGAAGTTGAGCAAACTTATCCCAGTAGTCTCCTGGCATTTTATTTAATAACGACTTTTTCCCATGAACGACTTCATCATGAGAAAGCGGTAATATGAAATTTTCAGAGTAAGCATATAGTAAAGAGAACGTCATTTTCTCATGAATATATTTTCTGTACTCTGGCGCACACTCCATATACTTCAGCACGTCATTCATCCAGCCCATATTCCATTTGTAATTGAATCCAAGCCCACCTTCATACGTTGGAGCTGTTACAAGTGGCCAAGCTGTTGAATCCTCTGCTGTCATAAGGAAATCTTCATCCTCTGCAAATACCGCTTCATTTAACTCCCGTAAAAATGAAACAGCGTGCTCATTACTTTGCTCTTGTCCTTCTTTATTCCAGTACAGCATGTTTGCAACTGCATCCACCCTGAAACCATCAATGTGGAAATATCTCATCCAAAATAACGCATTTGAAATTAAGAAATTACGTACTTCCCTCTTTCCTAAATCAAAGTTAACAGTTCCCCATACTGGATTTTCTTGCACATCTTTATCTTTATATTCATAAGTCGGTGTCCCATCAAACAAATATAAACCGTGAGCATCTTTACAAAAATGCCCCGGCACCCAATCTAAAATGACACCGATTCCATATTTATGACATTCATCGACAAAATACATCAAATCATGTGGCGTGCCGAATCTACTCGTTGCGGCATAATATCCCGTTCCTTGATATCCCCAAGAACGATCATACGGATGCTCAACAAGGGGCATAATTTCAATATGTGTAAATTGATGTTCCACCACATAAGGAATGAGTTCTTCTGCCATTTCCCTGTAAGAATACAGCGTTCCATCTTCTTTCTTTTTCCAAGAACCGAAATGCAATTCATAAACTGTCATCGCTTCTTTATAAACCGATTTTTTCTTTTTCTTACGACTCCAGTTTTTATCATTCCATTCGTATCCCTTTATATCAAAAACTACAGATGCCGTATTCGGTCTTACTTCTGCATATACAGCATACGGATCTGCCTTAAAAATGACATCACCAGCCGTCGTTTCAATCGCATATTTATATATTTCTTTTTCTTCAATATGCGGTATAAATAAGGACCAAATTCCCTCTTCTGTCACTTGTAGCATCTTATGTTGCTCATAATCCCATTCATTAAAATCTCCAACAACACTCATTGCTTTCGCATGAGGAGCCCATACTGTAAATCGTACACCTCGCATCTCATCTTCCGTCACAATATGTGCGCCAAAGATGTTATAACTGTCATAGTACTTTTCTGTATGAAACTCATCTCGTTTCACTTCTT
Organism: Bacillus cereus group sp. MYBK245-2; assembly: GCF_051916145.1. Classification (NCBI taxonomy): domain Bacteria; kingdom Bacillati; phylum Bacillota; class Bacilli; order Caryophanales; family Bacillaceae; genus Bacillus; species Bacillus cereus group sp. MYBK245-2. The sequence goes on from NZ_JBQAGB010000011.1 coordinate 177,848, forward strand.
CACAATTTATTACACTCAATATGCTCACCTCACTAAGATGACAGAATTTTTTATACTTTACCAATTCTGCGAAAAACTGAAATATCCTTGTTAATTTATAAAAAACATACGTTTTTTTCTTAAAAATGTTGAATTTTTTTCACATTTCTATTTAAAATATCGAATTTTGACGAATATTCATTGAAAACGCTTCATTTTTTACTAGCTTTTCATCTTACTATTTATTTCTCAACATCTATTTTATTAGCTTTATCCCCTTTTTCATGCTATTTCCCACTTGAAATCGCAACAAAATAATCTACCATAAAAAAATGTTTCTCAACATTTTTCGTCACAATTTTATTGAAATGGAAAATTGATAAGCATATACTTGTTCTCAATAAAGAACAGAGACTTTTCGTAACTATAATTCATAGTGGACTACTATGTTTACTTATTTATCCTTGTTACGAACAGTCGCTATAAAAATTTAATTAGGGGGCTTTCTTATGTCATTAAAACAAAAGGTTGGAATGGGAGTTGTCACCGCAACGCTCGGCTTATCCCTTACATTCGGCGGTGTATTCGCCTACTTCAGTGATTCTGAAACATCTAGTAACTCATTTCAAGCTGGAACACTAGACCTTTCTATTAATCCCAGTGTAATCGTTGATGTGAAAGATTTAAAGCCAGGTGATTTTATTGAAAAGAATTTCACGCTTGAAAATAAAGGGTCATTGGATATTGCAAAAGTAGCACTTGAAACATCCTATGAAGTTACAGATGCAAAGAAAAATAATGATGGTGAAGATTTAGGCGATCACATCATCGTCAAATTTTTAGTGAATGATGGAAAACCATCTAATCCAAACGATGATCATGAAATTTTGTGGGAAACAAAACTATCACAATTAAAGACTATGAAACCTGAGGATGTGGCTACTTCTTTAGAACGTCATAACTTAATAGACGGTATTAAATCTGGTGAAACAGATTATTTACACGTGCTCTTCTCCTTTGAAGACAACGAACAAGATCAAAATAAATTCCAGGGTGATTCCTTACAGCTAAACTGGACATTCCATGCAGAGCAAACACCGGGCACAGATAAAGTGAAACTTTAATCAGTGGGGGTTTTCTTCATCCCCCACTGATTATCAGCCCTCACCAATCGGACTTTTATGAGCAGTTGATCCCCCACCTAACTTCTTTGCTTTCGCTGCATTTTAAGGTGGGGGTCTTACTGCCCATTAAAGTCGGAAAAATAATTTTTAAAATATAAATTATCGGAGGCTTATACATGAAAAAGAAAAATCGTTTTGTTACCGGAATTGTAACGGCTGGCGTTCTGTTTTCAACTGCCCTTCCGTTCAATGTACTTGCTGAAAATCCTATTAACCAAATTGACTCTTCAAACGCCCAGTCTTTACTATCAAAACTTTCTAAAGAACAACGTCAGGCATTACAAACGTTAGATGCCAACCCTGGTTTTACTATCTCGCCAGATATTAATACAAGTAGTTCCGAACCAGTAAATATCATTGTAGAATTTCAAACGGCTCCAGTAAAGATTAATGAATTAAAACAAAAAGAAAAAGGGTTACAAGCTGCTCCTGAAAATATAAAGGCACGTATTGATCAAGAACATGAGGAATTTCAAAAAGGACTAAAACGTCTTTATCAGTTCAGCCCATCAGTAAAGTCAGGGAATTTCCAGTCCGTACAAATTAAACGTTCTTATAAACATGCGATAAATGGGGTTGCGCTGACGTTACCTGCAAATACAGTGGAAGAATTGTTACGGATTGGCGTTGTAAAACGTATTTGGAAAGATTACGAAGTGAAATTAAATTTACCAAAACAAGCAAAGCAGAAAGCACCTCAAAAACTAACAGATAGCATTCCGCAAATTGGGGTCGATAAGTTACATAGCGAAGGCATTACCGGAAAAGGAATTAAAGTTGGTGTATTAGATACAGGTATTGATTACAATCATCCCGACCTAAAAGACGTGTATAAGGGCTATCGCGCAAAACCTGGCGAAGACTCTAGCAAGGTAGATCCAAACTCAGTAAAAGGTTGGGACTTTATTAATAACGATGCAGATCCGATGGAAACAACTTATACAGAGTGGCAACAATCTGGTGCTCCTGAATTTGATGATCGTGGCTCTTCCTTCTACACCGCGCATGGTACTCACGTAGCAGGTATCGTTTCTGCGCAAAAGAAAAACACATCAGATTCCGCAGTAAAAGGTGTTGCACCTGACATTGAACTGTATAACTATCGTGTACTCGGTCCATACGGAAGTGGAGATAGTTCTGGTATTATTGCTGCAATCGATAAATCTATTTCTGACGGCATGAATGTTATTAACTTATCGTTAGGTGACGATAGCAACAATCCACTTGATCCTACGTCTATCGCTGTCAATAACGCGATGCTTTCCGGTGTTGTTACAGTCGTTGCTGCTGGAAACTCTGGTCCAAATCCAGCGACACTCGGATCACCAGGTGCTTCTCCATTTGCGATTACGGTTGGCGCAAGTGATAGCTCTATTTCCTTACCGAAACTATCAGGTCATGCTGGACAATTACAATTTCCTAACCTAATTTTATTCGGCAAAAACTTTACTGATAAAATAGAAGATTTCAAGGGACAAACTTTACCTATTGAATCTGTAGGAATTGGTACGCCTGACGAGTTTAGTAAAAAAGATGTAAAAGGAAAAATCGCTCTCGTTGCACGTGGTACACTGTCATTTGATGAAAAAATTGCGAATGCAAAACAAGCTGGTGCAAAAGCCGTTATTATTTATAACAATGTGGACGGAGAAATTCCTTTCTACGTTGGCGAAAGTACAAAATACATTCCCGCATTCCGCCTAACGAAAGAAGACGGTGAAAAACTAAAAGCTCAAATCGAACAAGGTAATACATCCTTTACCTTTGACGAACTTAGTTATATTCAAACAGAAGGCGATCATCTTGCAGACTTTAGCTCACGCGGTCCTGTTACATCAAATGATGATATTAAACCAGATATTACAGCGCCTGGTGTTGCTGTACTTTCAACAGTACCTGAATATATTAACGACCCACAAGAGGGCGAAAATTATGATGTTTCCTATGAGCGTATGCAAGGAACATCTATGGCTTCTCCTCATATCGCGGGCGTTGCTGCTCTTATTTTACAAGAACACCCAGAATACTCTCCATTCGATGTAAAGACGTCTCTTATGAACACAGCTGATGATTTAAAAGAAAAGTATTCCGTATATGAAGTTGGAGCTGGACGAGTAGATGCGTACAACGCCGTTCATACGGAAACTAGTTTTAAAGTGCTAGATACAACAAAAACAGTTGTAAATGATGAAGTAATTGAAGTACCTGAAGAAACTGGATCCATTGCATTCGGGAAGTTCTATCAAAAAGACGGTGAATCTCTTGAACAAAAACGAAATATAAAAGTACAAAATCATAATAAACAAGAGAAAAAAGAATTTAAAACAGAAATTTCTTATACACCAGCATCTTCTTCTATTAACGACGCTACCGCAAACGGTGTAAAAGTTTCTGTTCCAGAAACAATTACTCTTGATGCTGGCAAATCAGATGAAATTGAAGCAAAAATTAATGTTCCAGCCGGTGTAAAACAAGGCCGATATGAAGGATATATTCATATTACAAATACGAAAAATAAAGAAGAAACGTACCAAATTCCGTTCTCTATTCGTGTATCAGAACCTGGTATTGAAAATGCAATATTATCAAGAAAAGCAATTTCAACTGATACATCTAAATTCAATCCATACCGTGAATCGTATTTGCACGGGGCGTTCCAATTAAACAGCGAACTTGAAACGTTAGATCTTATCGTGAAAGATTCCAAAACAAATAAAGCTCTCGGTTTCCTTGGTACATTAAACACTAGTGGATTAAAAACTGATGTGTATTACTACTTAGATTCATTCTTTAACGGCAGGGTGTATCCTTTTACAAATGATCCTGCAAAACCAATTGGTGATGAGAAAATCGACTTACCAGAAGGTGATTACACAATTGAGTTTGTTGGCTACGATAAAGACGGTAAAGCACGTGTGAAAGGGGATTATGTCGTAATTGATAATACACCGCCAGAAGTGAAATTAACTGGATTACAGCCTGGTATTTATGAATTAAATGAAGAGAACTATACAGTAGAAGACGGTAAAAAAGCACTATGGATTAAAGGAAATGTGTATGATTCGAACGTTGACTACTTAAAAGGAAAAGGATTAAACATTACGCAAGAAGCAAACGGAGTGATGTACTATGATTATTCTCCATACTTGCATAAGTTTTTACCTATTAATGCAAATGGTGACTTTAAAGTTGGCATTACTCCTGAATCCTTTAAAACTGAAGGTCCAATGAATACAGGCGTATATATTTTCGATTATGCAACTGCAGGAGCTGACTATCCGAGCGGTGTAAATAACTATTGGTTTATCCCGCAAGGAGCTCAATATGCGAAAACTAGTTATGATAAAAAAGAAGTATATAAAGGTGATGAATTCACTGTGACGCTAAACGCCAAACATGTGAAACAATTTGTTGCTGGGGAATTTAACGTAAAATTCCTAGAAAAGAACTTCAAATTTGCAAATGCGAAATTAAATCCTGCTTTTGAAAAGCTACTTTCCGAAAAAGGGGCGACCGCAAAAGTAAATGAACCGAAACTAGAAGAAGGTTCTGTTACAGTTGGCGGAGCTATCGATGACAAAAACTTCGCTGGATTAGATGGTGATTTCCCGTTCATTGATGTAACGTTCAAAGTAGAAAATGATGAGTTTTATGAAGCAAATGCTCAATTAGATTTATCAGTGTTCGCTTACTGGAAACAAGGTGAATCAGAGCCAAATAGAATGCGTGTCCTTCAAGATCAAACATTCTCAGTTATGTCTTTAAACTCACTAGTCGAAGGAAGTATTAAACCTGGTGCTTTCTTAAATGAACGCGGATATTTAGATGAAAAATTCGATTATACAAAGCTTGGCGTAAAAGTATATGCAACAGATTCTTACCGTCATAAGTTTGAAGGCTCACTTGATAAATACGGATCCTTCAAACTAAATGGACTTCCTGTTAATAAACGCGACTATAACTTATATGTAGAAGTACCAGGGCATTTAACAAGCCGACTAACAACGAAACTTGGTACTGAAAAAGACGGTAAGCTACTTGGCCAATATTATTATGCACGCTTTGATGAAAACCTTGCAGGTGATGTAAATGGCGATAAAGTAATTGATATAAAAGATGCTGAAATTATCGCTAACAACTACGGTAAAAAAGGACTATCTGTGAAAGACGGCGACCTTAACAAAGATGGTATTGTCGACGAAAAAGATATTCGCTTCGTTGAAAAGAATTTCTTGAAAAAAGGTCCAGATGCATCCAAATCACAAACACCTGTAGAAAAATCAAAAAGCGGTACACTGGCAGATATTTTAAAGAAATTAGGATTGACGCCTAAAAAATGATAATAATAAAGAGCACTCTACGCAAAGTAGAGTGCTCTTTTCTATAAACGACCCTGATCCAGCAAAAGGGGTATATTGGGGATATACAAGGGAAACCGGAAAAGGAATTTATATTCAATTATATATAAATCCAGAAGTAAGAAGTAGTTCCCCACTTCTGGATTATTTAGCAATTATTATAGTACTGGTGCCATTGTTTCTTTTAATACTTTTACAGAATGAGCGAATTTCGCTTTTTCATCCTCATTTAACTCAAGCTCTACGATTTCACGTACACCTTCACGGTTAATTACAGCTGGAACACCTACGTAAGCATCTTTCTCACCGTATTGACCTTCAAGGTATGCAGATACAGTTAATACGCTGTTCTCGTTGTTTAAGATTGCTTTAGTTACACGAAGTAGTGACATACCGATTCCGTAGTAAGTTGCACCTTTACGCTCGATAATATGGTAAGCCGCATCACGTACGTTTTCGAAGATTTTATCTAAGTCTTCTTGTTTGTACTGTGCGTTGTTAGCTAAAATTGTTTCTAGTTTTTGTACACCGATAGTAGCGTGACTCCATACTGGAAGTTCAGTGTCACCGTGTTCACCAACGATGTAAGCATGAACGTTACGTGGATCTACATCTAAGTAGTCACCTAACATGTAACGGAAACGAGCAGAGTCTAAAGTAGTACCAGAACCAATTACGCGCTCTTTTGGTAGACCAGATTCTTTCCAAGTTACGTAAGTTAAAATATCAACTGGGTTAGTTGCGATTAAGAAGATTCCATCGAATCCGCTATCCATAATACCGCGAACGATTTGTTTAAAGATCTTTGTATTTTTCTCAACTAAGTCTAAACGAGTTTCACCTGGCTTTTGTGGTAATCCAGCAGTGATAACTACTAAATCTGCATCTTTACAATCTGCATAGCTACCGCTCCAAACTTTTGTTGGTGATGGAGAGAATGGTACCGCATGGCTTAAGTCCATTGCTTCCCCTTCTGCTTTTGCTTCATTAACATCTACTAATACGAATTCTTCAGCTACACCTTGGTTGATCATTGAGTAAGCGTAACTACAACCTACAGCTCCTGTTCCTACTAATACTACACGATTGATACCTTTTTTCATGGTAATTTCCCCTCTCTATTGTTCACATATATTTTTTTATGATTGTTTAAGTAATTAATTAAAATACTAATTTAATGTTGTTTAACTTCTTTACACTCATATTGTAGCACGTATTATTGTGAATTACTTCACAAATTATGACCTATTTGTGAACTTTTTCACATAGAGTGTAAAGTTATTGGAATAGGTGTGGAATCCATTTCAATGGAGGCGTTTTCTTTAGATTGTGAACGTGATTTTCTTATGTTTTTGTCGGTAAGTGAAATTATATCGGCTATTTTTAGAATATATCGACTATAACTCCAAATATATCAGCGATTTTTGAAATTTATCGACCGTAACTCAAATTATATCGGCGATTTTTGCAATATATCGACTTACCGACAAAACTCGACAATAAAAGCTGTCTTCAGTAGATCATCTACTGAAGACAGCTTCTTCTATTTATACTATTTGTTTTCCGCGGTAGCACCTAATACAGCAATTCCAATATTAAAATAGAGAAATTAAACTTTTTCGCTTCTCCATTAAGACATCCTTTGGTTAAACGCCTATATTTCAATTTTTATTATTCAACGGTATCTAATAACTCTACAACTAATTCCTTAGGATCTTCCCAGCTATGAGATTTACCCGTTTATCCAAGTGCAGGAGGCTTTAGCATACGGCCGAGATAAAAATTCAATTTGAGTATGATTTGTTAAGTGAACATTCCTTCATACTCATACAGGTCAAGGTAAACAACATGATTATACTTACAGCTCTCTGTATTCCCAACTGTAACAGCGAATACTTCATCTTTCTTTTAATTCATAAAAAAAGCAGACTATCCAAAGTCCACTTTTACACAACAAAAAAGAGATAGCAGATTATGCTATCTCTTTTAGTATGACCCGTACGGGATTCGAACCCGTGTTACCGCCGTGAAAGGGCGGTGTCTTAACCACTTGACCAACGGGCCAATTACTGGCAGAGAAGAAGGGATTCGAACCCTCGCACCGCGTTCGCGATCTACTCCCTTAGCAGGGGAGCCCCTTGAGCCACTTGGGTACTTCTCTATAAATATGGCTCCGCAGGTAGGACTCGAACCTACGACCGATCGGTTAACAGCCGATAGCTCTACCACTGAGCTACTGCGGAACAATTATGGTGGGCCTAAATGGACTCGAACCATCGACCTCACGCTTATCAGGCGTGCGCTCTAACCAGCTGAGCTATAGGCCCATAATTGAAAAGCGGGTGAAGAGAATCGAACTCTCGACCAGAGCTTGGAAGGCTCTTGTTTTACCACTAAACTACACCCGCATTAAATTGTAAATGGTGAGCCATGAAGGACTCGAACCTTCGACCCTCTGATTAAAAGTCAGATGCTCTACCAACTGAGCTAATGGCTCATTTTGAAAGTGGTGCCGGCTAGAGGACTTGAACCCCCAACCTACTGATTACAAGTCAGTTGCTCTACCAATTGAGCTAAGCCGGCTTGCGACTTCAAAATGGTGGCTCGGGACGGAATCGAACCGCCGACACGAGGATTTTCAGTCCTCTGCTCTACCGACTGAGCTACCGAGCCTTTATGTAAAAATGGCGGTCCCGACCGGGGTCGAACCGGCGATCTCCTGCGTGACAGGCAGGCATGTTAACCACTACACCACGGGACCTTGGTTGCGGGGACAGGATTTGAACCTGCGACCTTCGGGTTATGAGCCCGACGAGCTACCAGACTGCTCCACCCCGCGACGATAAAATATTTACTTTAGAAAAAATGGAGGAGGTAGAGGGATTCGAACCCCCGCGCGACTCTCGCCGCCTGTCGGTTTTCAAGACCGATCCCTTCAGCCGAACTTGGGTATACCTCCGAGATATAAACTTCTAATGGTGGACCTTGTAGGACTCGAACCTACGACCGGACGGTTATGAGCCGTCTGCTCTAACCAGCTGAGCTAAAGGTCCTTTATGGTAGCGGCGGAGGGGATCGAACCCCCGACCTCACGGGTATGAACCGTACGCTCTAGCCAGCTGAGCTACACCGCCATAAATGATATTAAGATAAGTGGAGCCTAGCGGGATCGAACCGCTGACCTCCTGCGTGCAAGGCAGGCGCTCTCCCAGCTGAGCTAAGGCCCCATGTTTTTGGGAATATCGGGAAGACAGGATTTGAACCTGCGACCCCCTGGTCCCAAACCAGGTGCTCTACCAAGCTGAGCCACTTCCCGTTAATAAAAGCGCGCCCGAGAGGAGTCGAACCCCTAACCTCTTGATCCGTAGTCAAACGCTCTATCCAATTGAGCTACGGGCGCATATGGTGCCGAGGGCGGGGGTCGAACCCGCACGGTGGTCACCCACCGCAGGATTTTAAGTCCTGTGCGTCTGCCTGTTCCGCCACCCCGGCATGTCATATTGAAAATTGGAGCGGAAGACGGGATTCGAACCCGCGACCCCAACCTTGGCAAGGTTGTATTCTACCACTGAACTACTTCCGCAAGACATGTATGAGTTATTTAATTAAAAGTGCGGGTGAAGGGAGTCGAACCCCCACGCCAAAGGCGCCAGATCCTAAGTCTGGTGCGTCTGCCAATTCCGCCACACCCGCATATTAATTTATTTAAGAAAAATGGGGCGACTGATGGGAATCGAACCCACGAATGCCGGAGCCACAATCCGGTGCGTTAACCACTTCGCCACAACCGCCATAATTTCTGGTGCCGACTAGAGGACTTGAACCCCCAACCTACTGATTACAAGTCAGTTGCTCTACCAATTGAGCTAAGTCGGCTAAATGGTGGAGGATGACGGGATCGAACCGCCGACCCCCTGCTTGTAAGGCAGGTGCTCTCCCAGCTGAGCTAATCCTCCATTTGCCTGGCAACGTCCTACTCTCACAGGGACAAGGTCCCAACTACCATCGGCGCTAGAGAGCTTAACTTCCGTGTTCGGTATGGGAACGGGTGTGACCTCTCTGCCATCATTACCAGACTGTATTCATTTAAGACAAGAATTATTGTAACTCATTTAACTTTGAAAGTCAACAAGTTTTTTATATTCTTTCAAAACTAGATAACATTGCTACATATTATATGGTTAAGTCCTCGATCTATTAGTATTCGTCAGCTCCACATGTCACCATGCTTCCACCTCGAACCTATCAACCTGATCATCTTTCAGGGATCTTAC